>NZ_JCAFRT010000007.1:0-194444 GCF_059368495.1 Stenotrophomonas sp. YJH_SMC_91
GGAGATCAAGGGCCTGATCGATGATTCGGTCGGCAAGGTCGCCGAAGGCTCCAGCCTGGTGCACCAGGCCGGCAGCACCATGGGCGAGATCGTCGCCTCGGTGCAGCGCGTGACCGACATCATGGCCGAGATCTCCGCCGCCTCGCAGGAACAGTCGGCCGGCATCGAGCAGGTCAACCAGACCGTGGTGCAGATGGACGAGACCACCCAGCAGAATGCTGCACTGGTGGAAGAAGCCACCGCCGCCGCACGTGCGATGGAAGACCAGGCCGCGCAGCTGGCCGACGCCGTGGCGATCTTCCGCCTCGACAACCAGGTCTCGGCCGCGGTGAAGGCTGTCGCCGAACGCGTGGAACCGGCGCGCATCACCACCGTGGCACGTCCGCAGCCGACCAGCACGCCCACGCCGGTACGTCGCAGCAGCAACGCCAGCACCTTCGCCGCCAGCGACAGCGACTGGCAGGAATTCTGAGACCCACCCGCGGCGGCTTCGGCCGCCGCCTCTGCCGATGGACACGTCCCCCGTGCAAAGTCCTACTCCCATCGTCACCGGCCCGCGCGAGTTCGAGTTCGCCGACCGTGATTTCCGCCGCGTCTGCGACCTGATCTACCAGCGCGTGGGCATCGCCCTCGCACCGGCCAAGCGCGACATGGTCTATGGCCGCCTGTCGCGCCGCCTGCGCACGCTGGGCATGCGCAGCTTCCAGCAGTACCTGGACCATCTTGAGCAGGAAGACGGTGACGAGTGGCAGGCCTTCACCAACGCACTGACCACCAACCTGACCTCGTTCTTCCGCGAGCCGCACCACTTCGACAAGCTGCGCGAAGAGCTGCAGCAGCGTTCCAGCCGTTCGCCGCTGCTGCTGTGGTCGTGCGCGGCGTCCACCGGTGAGGAACCCTATTCGATGGCGATCACCGCCTGCGAAGCCTTCGGTACGCTGAAGCCGCCGGTGCGCATCGTCGCTACCGACGTCGATACCCAGGTACTGGCCACCGCCGGCCGCGGCGTCTACAACATCGACCGTGTCGCCAATCTCGACCCGGACCTGCGCCGCCGCTACTTCCAGCGTGGCAGCGGTCCCAACGAGGGCCAGTGCCGCGTGCTGCCGGCGCTGCGCGAGCTGATCGAGTTCCGTCCGCTGAACCTGCTCGCCCCGCGCTACGACGTCGGCGGCCCGTTCGACGCGCTGTTCTGCCGCAATGTGATGATCTACTTCGACAAGCCGACCCAGCGCGCCATCCTCGGCCGCCTGGTGCAGCACCTGGCCGACGATGGCCTGCTCTACACCGGACACTCGGAGAACTACCTGCACGCCGCCGACCTGATCCAGCCCTGCGGGCGCACCCTGTACCGCCGCGCGGCAAAGGCCGGCGCATGAACGCCTCACTGCGTACCGACGACGTGATGCGCTACCAGGATGCACGCTTCCAGACCCTTGCCGCCAAGCTGCTGCCCACCCAGTACCTGGTGGTCGATGACACCACCGCGCTGACCACCACCCTGGGTTCGTGCGTGGCCGCCTGCCTGCGCGACCCGGTGCTGAAGATCGGCGGCATGAACCACTTCCTGCTGCCGGAGGGCAACGCCGGCGACGGCGCGCCCGCACGCTACGGCAGCTATGCGATGGAGCTGCTGATCAACGACATGCTCAAGCGCGGCGCGCACCGCAAGCGCATCGAGGCCAAGGTGTTCGGCGGCGCCAACGTACTGAAGGGCTTCACCAGCAATCCGGTCGGTACCCGTAACGCCGAGTTCGTGCGCCAGTACCTGCAGGCCGAGCATATTCCGATCATCGCCGAGGACCTGTGCGGCATCCATCCGCGCAAGATCTGGTTCTTCGCCGACACCGGCCGCGTGGTGGTGCAGCGCCTGCCGCATGCCCACGAAGCCGAAGTGGCTGCCACCGAATCGGCAGTGCGTGCGCGCCTGTCCAAGGCCCCGGTCACCGGTGGCGTGGAGTTGTTCGAATGACCCTGACCGGCAACGCCCCCTGCCGGGTCCTGATCGTCGACGACTCCGCCGTCGTGCGCCAGATGCTCACGGAAATCCTGTCCAGCGATCCGGCCATCGACGTGGTCGGCACCGCTGCCGACCCGCTGCTGGCGCGCGAGAAGATCAAGCGTCTGGCCCCGGACGTGATCACGCTGGACGTGGAAATGCCACGCATGGACGGCCTCGCCTTCCTGGAAAACCTGATGCGGCTGCACCCACTGCCTGTGGTGATGATTTCCTCGTTGACCGAGCGCGGCGCCGATACCACGCTGCAGGCACTGGCACTGGGCGCCGTGGACTTCGTCTCCAAGCCCAAGCTGGACGTCGCACGCGGCCTGCAGGGCTACGCCGACGAGATCATCGCCAAGGTGAAGATGGCGGCGCGCTCGCGGGTGCGCCCGCTGGTGCGTGCTGCCGCTCCGAAACTCCTGCTGGAAGCAGCTCCTGCAATGCGCCCGGCTGCACCGCAGTTCCGCACCACCGACCGCCTGATCGCGACTGGTTCTTCGGCCGGCGGCACCGAGGCGCTGCGCGTGGTGCTGGAAGGCATGCCGGCCGATGCGCCTGCCGTGGTGATGACCCAGCACCTGCCTGCCAGCTTCAGCAGCGCCTTCGCCGAACGCCTGGACCGGCATTCCGCGATGGCCGTGCGTGAGGCCAGCGACGGCGAGGCAGTGCTGCCTGGCCATGCCTACCTGCCACCGGGCGGCAAGCACCTGCGGATCATCCGCGACGGTGCGCGCTGGCGCTGCCGCGTCGATGATGGCCCTGCGGTGAACCGTCACAAGCCCGCGGTGGACGTGCTGTTCCGTTCGGTCGCGCAGAGCGCGGGCGGCAACGCCATCGGCGCCATCCTCACCGGCATGGGTGACGATGGCGCGCGCGGCCTGCTGGAAATGCGCCAGGCCGGCGCGCCGACGCTGGTCCAGGATGAAGCCACCAGCGTGGTCTGGGGCATGCCCGGCGCTGCCTTCAAACTGGGAGCGGCCGAAGAACAGGTGCCATTGGAACGGATCGCCGAACGACTGTTGGCGCTCGCCCGCGGCTGATCGTCCGCGGCATCGCACCGCCTGATTTCCTCTTTCAGATGCCGGCCCCGGAAGGGCCGGCACGGCTGTCGTGTTTTCCAAGGAGTTTGACCATGGCCCTGCGTCTCTTCCGTTACCAACCGTCACTGCTGGCGGCCGCTCTGCTGGCTCCGCTGGCAGCTACCGCTGCCGGCGTGCCGGCACCGCCGCAGGCCACCCTGGGCCTTCCCCCCCGCCCCCGTCGCGAAGGGCACCGCCTGGACCGATCGCGTCCACATCCAGAGTGGTCCGGATACCGCATCGAAGCGCCTCCACGCACCCGACGTGGCGTTGCGCATCGTCACCCCCGATGACAGCGAGTCGCTCACGCCAAAGGGCCTCGCACTGCTCTTCAGCGGCAATGAGCCGGACTACTTCCGGCGCAACACCCTGCCCGGCAGCATCGTCGAGAGCCAGGCCAGCCCCGCCACCACGCTGATGCCCAACGTAGCCAGGGCGCTGGTGGGTGGCTACTTCAGCTATGCGCCTGACGCGCTGCCCAACCAGAGCAGCACCCTGCGTTTCAGTGCAGACACCTGGGCGCTGGTGCACCAGGGCAACACGCGGAAGGATCCCCTTTACCGCCTCAACCACGTCAGCACCATCGAGCAACGCCGTGCCGATGGCACCCTGGCTGAAATCATCAGATGCAGTGACAGCGACGACCGGGCGACCCTGGGCGAGTGGCAGGCCAATGACTACGCCAGGCTCAAGATTGCCGCCCAGGTGATCACGATGAAGTGCACCGAGCAGCTCATCAAGCGAATTCCGGCGATGTACCCTCGCCCGCTTGCTGCTGAAGATCTCACGGCCTACGCAGGCGGTGCCGTGCCGCCGGCACGGGTGCGCATCTATGCCAGCCTGGGGCGGACCACCACCCTGTACACCGACGCCGCCTGCCGCGAGGACTACCGCGACAGGATCGACGTCAAGTACAACAACGCCGGTGACAAGGGCGTGCTCGGCATCCCCGCCACGGAAACCCTGCGCAGCAAGGAGAACGAGCGGTTCTCCATGCTCAGCTACCAGGAGTACGAAGTCGCCGGCGGCAAGCCGCTGATCGTCGAAGCGCGCTTCGACGCATCAAGCCGCATGTACTGCGACGGGCAGTTGTCGGGTCAGTTCGTGGCCAGGCCCGGACAGGACTACGAAGTGGAAATGGAAGTGGCCGACAAGATGTGCCGCCTGCATCTGCGCCAGGTACACGCCGATGGCAGCACGACGCCACAGGTCGCACGCAAGACCCCCAGCACCTGTGAGGGCACGCGTGCGCCGGTGCGCATTGAACCGCGGCAGGACATGCAGGTCCTGCTGTTCAGCCCAGGCCAGCTGCAGATCCAGGATGCCCGTCAGGGCAGCGCACCGGAACGGTTGACCGACGACGCGGGCAGCACCGAGGCACTGCGGAAGATGCTGCAGCAGGCCAGCAGCAATCCCGGCACACGCCTGTGCGTGGTGGTACCGGCTACCGATTACAGCAGCGCCCTTCACGATGCCGTGCGCGAACGCGTACTGGACGCACCGCAGGTATTGCCCAGCCTGTGGGAAGAGGCGGCCACGGTGAACAGTCGCCGCAGTGCCGCCGCCGATGCTCCGGTCGACATCGCCGCTGCGATCGCCCATTGCAATGCGTTCCCGATCAGGGAGTTCGCGCCGCGCTGAGCAATCGCTCCCCTACCTTCGGCCTTCGCCGGGCATCAACCACCAGAGCGCGCACAGCGCCTCATTTTCGTTTCCCCAAGGAGTACTACCGTGGCATTACGCCCAACCTGCCTCACCGCCGCGATCGCGGCCACCCTGCTGCTGGCGCCGTCGGCCTACGCCAACGACGAAGCACCCACACCCACGCCTGCCGTGGATTCCGCAGTCACCAGCGGGTCAACGCTCGATCCAGCAACGGGTGCGGCGACCGCGCCAGACGCGGCGCACGCCCCCACCGCGGCCGATCCGGGCATCGGGAATGTCACAGCCGCCGTGGCACCTCCTGTTGACTACAGCAGCCTGCAGCACATCAAGGTCACTTCCGGACTGGGTGCAGGCCCCAACGGCAATCGCGTGGGCGATCACGTGCTGCGCCTGGTGATGCGTGCCGACACCGCTGCCGTCACCGCGGCCAAGGTCGGCCTGTCTGCTCTGGCGTTCGTCACTGGCGTGGGTGACATCGGCACCAGCAACAGCTTCAGCAAGAACAACGTCCGTGGCGAGGACATCAACTCTGTGCCCAGCCCGGCCTTCGGCGCATTGCCCGGCATGATCCGCGAGCAGCTGGCACTCTATTTCGCGGCCCACCCCGGCGCCATTCCCAGCGACGAGCGCACCGTGGAAGCCAGCGCCGGCCAGTGGTCGCTGGTGTACCAGAAGCTCAGCGATGCAGAGACCCCCTACGAGCTGCGCCACGATGTAACCATCGGCTTCCCGGTGGTGCGCAAGCTGTTCCGCGGCGCCAGTGGCGGCCAGGGCGTGCACTGCCGGGACGAAGCACGGGTTGCCCCGCTGCAGGAATGGCAGGCAGACGACTACGCGAAGGCCAAGGCGGCGTCGCGTGAGTTCGCCGAGGCCTGCATCGCGCGTTTCGTGGCTGAGCTGCCCCGCCTGTTCCCCGACCATGGCGCTCTGCCGCAGCCTGCGGTGGAAGCCGAGCTTCCGGCGGAAACGCCGGCCGTGACCGAGGAAGCGGCGGCCGTTACCCAGGCCTGAACCTGGGTACGCCCCCAAACGAAGAACCCCCGGCTCTCACCGGGGGTTCTTCGTTTCAACGGCGTGCCGGCCAGCGGCCGGCACTACCGCATCAGGCAGCGACCGTGTTGGCCACGTCCTGGTATTCCTCGATCTGGTCGAAGTTCATGTAGCGGTAGATCTCCGCACCATTGGCGTTGATCACGCCGATGTCCGCCATGTACTCCTCCTTGGTCGGGATGCGGCCCAGACGCGAGCAGATCGCGGCCAGTTCGGCCGAACCCAGGTACACGTTGGTGTTGCGGCCCAGGCGGTTCGGGAAGTTGCGGGTCGAGGTCGACATCGCGGTGGAGCCTTCGCGGTTCTGCGCCTGGTTGCCCATGCACAGCGAGCAGCCCGGCATTTCCATGCGGGCGCCGGTGGCGCCGAAGGTGCCGTACACGCCTTCCTTGGTCAGCTCCGAGGCGTCCATCTTGGTCGGCGGGGCCACCCACAGGCGGGTCGGCAGGTCACGCTTGCCTTCCAGCAGCTTGGCAGCGGCACGGAAGTGACCGATGTTGGTCATGCACGAACCGATGAACACTTCGTCGATCTTGGCGCCAGCGACTTCGGACAGGGTCTTCACGTCGTCCGGATCGTTCGGGCAGGCCACGATCGGCTCGTGGATGTCGGCCAGGTCGATCTCGATGACGGCGGCGTACTCGGCGTCGGCATCCGGCTCCAGCAGCTGCGGGTTGGCCAGCCACGCCTCCATCTTCTCGATGCGACGCTGCAGCGAACGCGGATCCTGGTAGCCCTCGGCAATCATCCACTTCAGCAGCGTGATGTTGCTGGTCAGGTACTCGATGATCGGTTCCTTGTTCAGGCGCACCGAGCAACCGGCCGCCGAACGCTCGGCCGAGGCGTCGGACAGTTCGAACGCCTGTTCGACCTTCAGCTCCGGCAGGCCTTCGATTTCCAGGATGCGGCCGGAGAAGATGTTCTTCTTGCCAGCCTTGGCCACGGTCAGCAGGCCCGACTTGATCGCGTACAGCGGGATCGCGTTGACCAGGTCACGCAGGGTCACGCCCGGCTGCATCTTGCCCTTGAAGCGCACCAGCACCGACTCCGGCATGTCCAGCGGCATCACGCCGGTGGCCGCAGCGAAGGCGACCAGGCCCGAACCGGCCGGGAACGAAATGCCCACCGGGAAGCGGGTGTGCGAGTCACCACCGGTACCCACGGTGTCCGGCAGCAGCATGCGGTTGAGCCAGCTGTGGATCACGCCGTCGCCCGGGCGCAGCGAAACGCCGCCACGGGTGGAGATGAACTCCGGCAGGGTGTGGTGGGTCTTCACGTCCACCGGCTTCGGGTAGGCGGCGGTGTGGCAGAACGACTGCATCACCAGATCGGCCGAGAAGCCCAGGCAGGCCAGGTCCTTCAGCTCGTCACGGGTCATCGGGCCGGTGGTGTCCTGCGAGCCGACCGAGGTCATCTTCGGTTCGCAGTAGGTGCCCGGGCGCATGCCCTGGCCTTCCGGCAGGCCACAGGCGCGGCCGACCATCTTCTGTGCCAGCGAGAAGCCCTTGCCGGTGTCGGCCGGCTGCACCGGCAGGCGGAACAGGTTGGTCGGGGCCAGGCCCAGCGCTTCGCGCGCCTTGCCGGTCAGGCCACGGCCGATGATCAGCGGAATGCGGCCACCGGCACGCACTTCGTCGAACAGCACTTCGGACTTGACCTGGAACTCGGCGATCACTTCACCGTTCTTCAGCGCCTTGCCTTCGTACGGACGCAGCTCGACCACATCGCCGTGCTCCATCTTCGACACGTCCAGCTCGATCGGCAGTGCGCCGGCATCTTCCATGGTGTTGTAGAAGATCGGGGCGATCTTCGAACCCAGGCAGACGCCACCGGCGCGCTTGTTCGGGATGAACGGAATGTCATCGCCGGTCCACCACAGCACGCTGTTGGTGGCCGACTTGCGCGAGGAGCCGGTACCGACCACGTCGCCGACATAGGCAACCAGGTGGCCCTTGTCCTTCAGGTCGAGGATCTGCTGGATCGGGCCGCGCTTGCCGTCTTCTTCCGGGGTGAACGGCGCGTCGTCGCGCTTGTTCTTCAGCATCGCCAGGGCGTGCATCGGGATGTCCGGGCGGGTGGTCGCATCGGGTGCCGGCGACAGGTCGTCGGTGTTGGTCTCGCCAGGCACCTTGAACACGGTGACCGTCAGGCTCTGCGGCACTTCCGGGTTGCTGGTGAACCACTCGGCATCGGCCCAGCTCTGCAGCACGGCCTGGGCGTTGGCGTTGCCGGCCTTGGCCTTTTCCTGCACGTCGTGGAACGCGTCGAACACCAGCAGGGTCTTCTTCAGGCCGTTGGCGGCAATGGTGCCGACGCTGGTGTCGTCAAGCAGCTGCACCAGCGGCGCAACGTTGTAACCGCCGAGCATGGTGCCCAGCAGTTCGGTGGCGCGCTCGCGGCTGATCAGCGGGTTCTGCTCGCTGCCCAGCGCGATCGCGGCCAGGTACGAGGCCTTGACCTTGGCTGCGTCATCGACGCCGGCCGGCACGCGGTGGGTCAGCAGGTCGAGCAGGAACTCGGCCTCGCCCTGCGGCGGGTTCTTCAGCAGTTCGATGACATCGGCCGTCTGCTGCGCGCTCAGCGGCAGCGGCGGGATGCCAAGCGCAGCGCGCTCGGCGACGTGGTGGCGGTAGGCTTCCAACATGACAACTCCCGGGTAATGCGTAGGTTGAAAAAACAAAGTGGGCTCAGGCTTGCGGCACGATCAGCTTCAGGCCCTTGAAGTAGTCGCGGTAAAACGTGTCGTTCCAGGTGATCAGGCCGTCGCACTGCAGCAGTGCGTGGGCGCCGACCATGAATTCGTCCAGGCTGCGGCGGCTGCCGCCGCGCTGGCGATGACGGCGGTGCATCTCGCCGGCGCGCAGTGCCGACTTGGCTTCCATCGGGTTGAAATGCACGCCCATCTCTTCCAGCGCTTCGAGCACTTCGGCACCGCCGCGCAGCGATGCGCAGACTTCGGCCAACGTCGCGCCACAGACCACCACGCGGCCGCCGACCAGGCTCTGCCGCAGGATGGCTTCCACCGCATCGGCCTGCGGACCATTGCTGAGCAGCTCGACCAGAACTGGTGAATCGACGGCGATCATCACCGCTTACTCCTCGTCACGCACCGCGCGCACCGCCGCGTCGGACGATTCGAAGCCGTCCAGCGCGAACTTGCCGCGCGCCCGTGAGATGGCATCGTCAACACTCTTGCGCAGGATGATGCGGCTGCCGTCCAGCTCGACCTTCAGCAGCGTGCCCTTGGTCAGGCCGAGGGCATCACGCACCGCCTTGGGCAGGGTGATCTGTCCGCGTTCAGCAACGGTGGCTTCCATGGGGGGTACGCCTCAAAAAGTATGCATGAATTATACATACTCGCAGCATCTGGAACAAACCCGCCCAATCCGTGACCGCGATCCTGCGCTGGTCGCATCCGGGGGTTAGACTGGCTCCGCAGCGACCTGCTGCGGCCCCGGGCTGGACGCACCGCGTGCCGCCCGCACCTACCCGCCATAAAAGGATGTTCCATGCGCGCCTTGACCCTTGCCCTGATGCTGGCTGCCCCGCTGGCCCTTTCGACGACGGCAGCCCACGCCAATCCGTTCGGCGCCTACACCACCGGCGTCGAGATCACCCAACAGCAGATGGACACCCTGGAAGTCGGCAAGACCAACCAGGACCAGGTCCGTGAGAAGTTCGGCGCACCCGGCCGCCGCGAACAGCTGGGCGACACGCAGGTCTGGTACTACGACTACGTGAAGATCAAGACCTTCGGCAAGAACATCCAGGAAGCGACCGTCCTGGAATTCAACAAGCAGGGTGTGCTGACGGCCAAGTCCAAGAGCAACGCTGTTGGCAAGACCGGCAATCCGCTGCTGGATGCCGCCAACGGCAAGTAAGTCCTGCTCGACACGCACTTCCGGACGGGACGCCCATGGGCGTCCCGTCTGCGTTCGGGCCAGCGGGCGACGACCGCACGCGCTGACACGAAGGCTACACACACCGCTGTAACCTTGCGTTCCAAGCCAGCCGGGTCATTGCCGGGCGCTGGATCGCCGATACTGGGCAGGATCCGGGGCCGGAATGCCACCGGCGACCGCAAGCAGGCCCCTGCACGCACGGGCCAGAGCAAGCCATCCGCAAGAAGGAGTTACCCCGCATGAGCGATTCGTTCTCCACCCGCAGCCAGCTGAACGTCGGCGGCAAGACCTACGACTACTTCAGCCTGCCCACGCTGGGCCAGCGCTTCGATATCTCCCACCTGCCCTACTCGATGAAGATCCTGCTGGAGAACCTGCTCCGGCACGAGGACGGCGGCATCACCGTCGGCAAGGACCACATCGAAGCCGTGGCCCGCTGGAATCCGGCGGCAGAACCGGACACCGAGATCGCCTTCATGCCGGCGCGCGTGGTCCTGCAGGACTTCACCGGCGTGCCCTGCGTGGTCGACCTGGCCGCGATGCGCGATGCGGTGGTCAAGCTCGGCGGCTCGCCGGAGCAGATCAACCCGCAGATTCCCTCCGAACTGGTCATCGACCACTCGGTGCAGGTCGATGTGTTCGGCAAGCCGGACGCACTGGACCTCAACGGCAAGATCGAATTCCAGCGCAACCAGGAACGCTACGGCTTCCTGCGCTGGGGCCAGAAGGCCTTCGACAACTTCAAGGTGGTGCCGCCGAACACCGGCATCGTCCACCAGGTGAACCTGGAAAACCTCGCCCGCGTGGTGATGACCGCGGAGAAGGATGGCAAAGCCGTGGCCTACCCCGATACCGTGTTCGGTACCGACAGCCACACCACGATGATCAACGGCATCGGCGTGCTGGGCTGGGGCGTTGGCGGCATCGAAGCGGAGGCCGCCATGCTCGGCCAGCCATCGTCGATGCTGATCCCGCAGGTGGTCGGCTTCAAGCTGACCGGCAAGCTGCCCGAGGGTGCCACCGCCACCGACCTGGTGCTGACCGTCACCCAGATGCTGCGCAAGCTGGGCGTCGTCGGCAAGTTCGTCGAGTTCTACGGTGACGGCCTGCAGCACCTGCCGCTGGCCGACCGCGCCACCATCGGCAACATGGCCCCGGAATACGGCGCCACCTGTGGCATCTTCCCGATCGACGCCGAGTCGCTGAACTACCTGCGCCTGTCCGGCCGCAGCGAAGAGCAGATCAACCTGGTCGAGGCCTACGCCAAGGCGCAGGGCCTGTGGCACGAGCCGGGCAGCCCGCACGCCCAGTACAGCACCACGCTGGAACTGGACATGGGCACGGTGAAGCCGTCGCTGGCCGGCCCGAAGCGCCCGCAGGACCGCGTGCTGCTGGAAGACGTGCAGAAGAACTACCGTGAAGCCCTGGTCGGCATGACCGCCAACCGTGACAAGCGCAGCGACGACGTCTCCTCGTTCGTCAACGAAGGCGGCGGCGCCGCGGTCGGCAACGAGCAGCTGGCCAAGGGCTTCGCCGACATCGAGATCGAAGGCCGCAAGGTCCGCCTGAAGGACGGCGCGGTGGTCATCGCTGCCATCACTTCGTGCACCAATACCTCCAACCCGGCGGTGATGATCGGCGCCGGCCTGCTGGCCCGCAATGCGGCCGCCAAGGGCCTGAACCGCCAGCCGTGGGTGAAGACCTCGCTCGGGCCGGGCTCGCGGGTGGTCACCGATTACCTGGAAAAGGCCGGCGTACTGAAGGAGCTGGAAAAGATCGGCTTCTACGTGGTCGGCTACGGCTGCACCACCTGCATCGGCAACTCCGGCCCGCTGCCGACCGAAGTCAGCGCCGGCATCGCCACCGGCGACCTGGTGGTCACCTCGGTGCTGTCGGGCAATCGCAACTTCGAGGGCCGCGTGCACCCCGAAGTGAAGATGAACTACCTGGCCAGCCCGCCGCTGGTGGTGGCCTACGCCATCGCCGGCACCACCGACATCGACCTGACCACCCAGCCGCTGGGTACCGGCAGCGATGGCCAGCCGGTGTTCCTGCGCGACATCTGGCCGAGCAACAAGGAAATCGGCGACGTCATCGCCGCCACCATCGGGCCGGAGATGTTCAAGCAGAACTACGCCGACGTGTTCAAGGGTGATACCCGCTGGAACACCATCGCCTCGCCGGACGGCAACCTGTACGCGTGGAGCGATGCCTCCACCTACATCAAGAACCCGCCCTACTTCGATGGCATGACCATGCAGACCGGCAGCATCAACGACGTGCACGGCGCGCGCGTGATGGGCCTGTTCGGCGATTCGATCACCACCGACCACATCTCCCCGGCCGGCAACATCAAGAAGGACTCGCCGGCAGGCCGCTTCCTGCAGGAGCGCGGCGTGCAGCCGGCCGACTTCAACAGCTACGGCAGCCGCCGCGGCAACGATGACGTGATGGTCCGCGGCACCTTCGCCAACATCCGCATCAAGAACCTGATGTTCGGTGGCGAGGAAGGCGGCAACACCCTGTACTACCCGGCCGGTGGCGGCCAGCCGGAAAAGCTGGCGATCTACGATGCGGCCATGAAGTACAAGGCCGACAAGGTGCCGCTGGTGGTGCTGGCCGGCAAGGAATACGGTACCGGTTCGTCGCGTGACTGGGCTGCCAAGGGCACCCTGCTGCTGGGGGTGAAGGCAGTCATCGCCGAAAGCTTCGAGCGCATCCACCGCTCCAACCTGGTCGGCATGGGCGTGCTGCCGCTGCAGTTCCGCAACGGCGAGAACGCGCAGAGCCTGGGCCTGGACGGCTCGGAAGTAATCGACATCACCGGCCTGCAGGACGGTGCCAGCAAGCGCGCCACGGTCACCGCGACCAAGGCCGATGGCACGAAGAAGACCTTCGAGGTGTCGGTGATGCTGCTGACCCCGAAGGAAGTCGAGTACTTCCGTCATGGTGGCCTGCTGCAGTACGTGCTGCGCCAGTTGGCCAGCAAGTAACGTTCCGCTCTCGGTAGAGTCGACTGCTGGTCGACCACCCAACAAAAGGGCCGGATCCTCGCGGATCCGGCCCTTCCTGTTTCTCTGCAGACAGGCATGGCCTGGCTCTACCGCATCTCCGGCGGCACCGGGATGGGCGCCAGGTGCGCGCTCAGCGGCGCGGCGCGTCCGGGTCGGTGCGCAACGCCTTCAGCAGGCCCCACATATAGAACGCCAGGGTGAACGAGAACGGCAGGCCGCACAGCACCACCGCCGTCTGCATTGCGCTGAAATTGCCGGCCAGCAGCAGCCCGACGCTGGCTACGGTGATGCCGACGGCCCAGAACACGCGCAGCCAGATCGGCGCGTCATGGCCATCTTCCACGCCATCGTCAACGCGACGGGTACACAGGTTGGCGATCATCAGCGTGCCCGAATCGACCGGGGTCAGGAACAGCACGAAGCCGATCACCACCGCGGCACCGGCCACGTACGGCGCGGCGGGCAGGTATTCCAGCAGCTTGAACAGCGTCATCGCCGCATCGTGCTGGGCCACGTCACCCAGGATCGCCTGGCCATGGTTGAGCACCAGGTCGATGGCGGTGTTGCCGAAGATCGACAGCCACGCCAGGGTGAAGCCGAGCGGGATCAGCAGCACGCCCATGATCACTTCGCGGATGGTGCGGCCACGCGAGATGCGTGCCACGAAAAGGCCGACGAACGGCGCCCAGGCGATCCACCAGGCCCAGTAGAACAGCGTCCACGAGCCCATCCACTCACGGCCCTTCGGGTCGTTGAGGTACATGTCGAAACTCTTGCGCACGAACGCACCGAGGTAATCGCCGGTGTTCTGGATCAGGCCATCGAACAGGTGCAGGGTCGGGCCGGTGACCAGCACGAACAGCAGCAGGCCGCACAGCAGGCGCACGTTGAGATTGGACAACCAGGCAATGCCCTTCTCCACACCGGCGACCACGCCGATGGTGGCCACCACCATCATCACCAGCACGATCGCCACCAGCACCTGCGGCGTATCCGGGATGTGGAACAGGTAGACAAGGCCGGACTGCACCACCAGCGCGCCGATGCCGAGGTTGGTGACCATCGAGATCAGCGTGGCGAGGATGCCGAAGCCATCGACCATGTCGCCGATCCGGCCATGGATGCGCTCACCGAAGATCGGGTACAGCGCCGAGCGCAGCGCCAGCGGCAGGTCACGGCGGTAGGCGAAATAGCCCAGTGCCACGCCGACCAGCGCATACAGCGCCCAGCCGTGCAGGCCCCAGTGCAGGAAGGTGAGCACCATCGCCTCGCGGCCGGCGGCCACGGTGCCGCCGGGTTGCCCGGGCGGATGCAGGAAGTGGTCCAGCGGCTCGTAGGCGCCGTAATACAGCAGCGCGATGCCGATGCCGGCCGAGAACAGCATCGAGACCCAGGCGACGTAGCCGAAGGCCGGCGATTCCTCGTTGTGGCCCAGGCGGATGCGGCCATACGGCGAGAACGCCAGCCACAGCACGAAGCCCAGGCACAGCACGATCAGCAGCATGTACCACCAGCCGAACGCGGCCGACACCTCGGCCTGCGCCCATTGCAGCCAGTGCTCGCTGCCTTCGGGATAGAGAACGGTGAGCAGCCCGAGGATGCCGATCGACACCGAGGAGCTGAAGAAGACAAAACGGTTCAAGCGCAGGGGCGAACGCTTGGGATGAGCCAGGGAAGACATGGGGTCGTCTCATCAAGTCCGAGGGAGCACATGGGCGGGGCCGGACCAGTAAACCGGGCCCATGGCGTGGGGCGCGAGCGCATCCTAGGGTTTATTGATTGAACGTTCAATCAATAAAAAGCATAATGGCGGGCAGCCCGATCCTTCGGGTCGCAATCCGTGGAGAGACAATGCCGAAGAAAGGCGTGGAACCGGTACGGCGCGAACAGCTGATCCGGGCCACTTTCCAGACCATCGACGAGATCGGCATGGCCGATGCGACCGTCGCCACCATCGCGAAGAAGGCAGGGCTGTCCAGCGGCATCGTCGCCCACTACTTCGGCGACAAGGACGGCCTGCTCAATGCTGCAATGCGGCAGATCCTGCGCGAGCTGAAGGACGCGGTCGCCCGCTACCGCGCCGACGCCAGCGACGACCCACGCGAGCAGCTGCGCGCCATCGTCGACGGCAACTTCGACGACAGCCAGATCAACGGCACCGCGATGCGCGTCTGGCTCACCTTCTGGGCCGCGAGCATGCACCAGCCGGAACTGGCCCGGCTGCAGCGCGCCAACGACCAGCGCCTGTTCTCCAACCTGTGCCACCAGTTCAACCGCCTGCTGCCCCACCCGCAGGCCCGCCTGGCCGCTCGCGGGCTGGCCGCGATGATCGATGGCCTGTGGCTGCGCGGCAGCCTGGTCGGCGGCCAGTTCAACGCCGAGAAGTCCCGGCGCATCGCTTACGGCTACATCGACTTCCAGTTGCAGGCTGTCGCGCTATAAGCGCTCCAGCACCCGCCCCCTTCCAAGGAGTACGCCCCATGACCACCCTGCCCGTCCAACAGCTCTACATCCACGGCCAGCGCGTCGATGCCACCAGCGGCAAGACCTTCAAGACCGTCAATCCGGCCACCGGTGAGGTGATCGCCGAAGTGCAGGTTGCCAGCCAGGCCGACGTCGAGCGTGCCGTGCAGAGCGCATCCGAAGGCCAGAAGGTGTGGGCCGCGATGACCGCGATGGAGCGCTCGCGCATCCTGCGCCGCGCCGTCGAGATCCTGCGTGAGCGCAACGACGAGCTGGCCCACCTGGAAACCCTGGACACCGGCAAGGCGCTGGCCGAAACCACCACCGTGGACATCGTCACCGGGGCCGACGTGGTCGAGTACTACGCCGGCCTGGCCACCGCCATCGAGGGCATCCAGCTGCCGCTGCGCGAATCGAGCTTCTTCTACACCCGTCGCGAGCCGCTGGGCGTGGTCGCCGGCATCGGCGCCTGGAACTACCCGATCCAGATCGCCATGTGGAAGTCGGCCCCGGCCCTGGCCGCCGGCAACGCGATGGTGTTCAAGCCTTCGGAAGTGACCCCGCTGACCGCGATCCGGCTGGCCGAGATCTACACCGAAGCCGGCGTGCCGGCTGGCGTGTTCAACGTCGTGCAGGGCCCGGGCCGCGAGATCGGTCAGTGGCTGACCGAGCACCCGGTGATCGAGAAGATTTCCTTCACCGGCGGCGTCGCCACCGGGAAGAAGGTCATGGCCAGCGCCGCGTCCTCCTCGCTGAAGGAAGTGACCATGGAGCTGGGCGGCAAGTCGCCGCTGGTGATCTGCGATGACGCCGACCTGGACCGCGCCGCCGACATCGCGGTGATGGCCAACTTCTTCAGCTCCGGCCAGGTCTGCACCAACGGCACCCGCGTGTTCGTGCCGCGCAGCATGCTCGCCGCGTTCGAGGCCGCCGTTGTCGAGCGCGTCAAGCGCATCCGCATCGGCGACCCGATGGCCGCCGAAACCAACTTCGGCCCGCTGACCAGCTTCCCGCACATGGAAAACGTGCTGCGCTACATCGAAAGCGGCAAGGCCGAAGGCGCCCGCCTGCTGACCGGCGGTGGCCGTGCCACCGAAGGCGCGCTGGCCAATGGCGCCTACGTTCTGCCGACCGTGTTCTCCGACTGCCGCGATGACATGACCATCGTCAAGGAAGAGATCTTCGGGCCGGTCATGAGCATCCTCGCCTACGACGACGAAGACGAAGTGGTGCGTCGCGCCAACGACACCACCTTCGGTCTGGCCGCCGGCGTGGTCAGCAAGGACATCAGCCGCGCCCACCGCATCATCCACCGCCTGGAAGCCGGCATCTGCTGGATCAATACGTGGGGGGAGTCGCCGGCCGAAATGCCGGTCGGTGGCTACAAGGAATCCGGCGTCGGCCGCGAGAATGGCATCTCCACCCTCGGCCACTACACCCGCATCAAGTCGGTGCAGGTGGAACTGGGCGACTACGCCAGCGTGTTCTGACCGGCGCGCCCCGAGCGCGCACCCTCGTCCGGCCACCGCGCCGATCCGACATTCCGCCGGGACGCCTGCATGCAGCGCGCCCCGGCCTGCAGGAGACACCCATGAGCACCCACAACGAGTACGACTACATCATCATCGGCGCTGGTTCGGCCGGCAACGTGCTGGCTACCCGCCTCACCGAAGATGCCGATGTCAGCGTGCTGCTGCTGGAAGCCGGTGGCCCGGACTACCGGCTCGACTTCCGTACCCAGATGCCGGCGGCACTGGCCTTCCCGCTGCAGGGCAAGCGCTACAACTGGGCGTACAAGACCGATCCCGAGCCCTTCATGAACAACCGCCGCATGGACTGCGGCCGCGGCAAGGGGCTGGGCGGCTCGTCGCTGATCAACGGCATGTGCTACATCCGCGGCAACGCGATGGATTACGACAACTGGGCCAGCATGCCGGGCCTGGAAGACTGGACCTACCTGGACTGCCTGCCGTACTTCCGCAAGGCGGAAACCCGCGACATCGGCCCCAATGACTACCACGGTGGCGACGGCCCGCTGCGCGTGACCACGCCGAAGGCCGGTAACAACGAGCTGTTCGCTGCGATGGTCGAAGCCGGCGTGCAGGCCGGCTACCCCCGCACCGACGACCTCAACGGCTACCAGCAGGAAGGCTTCGGCCCGATGGACCGCACGGTGACCCCGAAGGGCCGTCGCTCCAGCACCGCCCGTGGTTACCTGGACCTGGCCAAGCCGCGCCCGAACCTGACCATCGTCACCCACGCGCTTACCGACCGCATCCTGTTCTCGGGCAAGCGTGCGGTGGGCGTGCAGTGGCTGCACAACGACCAGCCGCAGCGTGCCACCGCGCGCCGCGAAGTACTGCTGTGTGGCGGCGCCATCGCCTCGCCGCAGATCCTGCAGCGTTCGGGCGTCGGCCCGGCCGACCTGCTGCGCAGCCTGGACATCGACCTGGTGCACCACCTGCCGGGCGTCGGCGCCAACCTGCAGGACCACCTGGAGATGTACCTGCAGTACGAGTGCAAGAAGCCGGTCTCGCTGGCACCGGCACTGAAGCTGTACAACCAGCCGGCCATCGGCGCCGAGTGGCTGTTCCTGGGCACCGGCATCGGCGCCAGCAACCAGTTCGAGGCCGGCGGCTTCATCCGCAGCGACGCCGAATTCGACTGGCCGAACCTGCAGTACCACTTCCTGCCGGTGGCGATCAATTACAACGGCTCCAACCCGATCAAGGCGCACAGCTTCCAGATGCACGTCGGTTCGATGCGCTCGCCCAGCCGCGGCCGCATCCACGTGCGTTCGAAGGATCCGCGCGAACATCCGAGCATCCTCTTCAACTACATGTCGCATGAGCAGGACTGGCGCGAGTTCCGCGCGGCGATCCGCATCACCCGCGAGATCTTCGCGCAGCCGGCGCTGGCACCGTACAGCGGCCGCGAGATTTCCCCGGGCAGCGCGCTGCAGACCGATGCGCAGATCGATGCGTTCGTCCGCGAACATGCCGAGACCGCCTACCACCCGTCGTGCTCGAACAAGATGGGCCACGCCGATGACCCGATGGCGGTGGTCGACGGCCAGGGCCGCGTGCACGGGCTGGAAGGCCTGCGCATCGTCGATGCCTCGATCATGCCGCAGGTGGTGACCGGCAACCTCAACGCGCCGACCATCATGATGGCCGAGAAGCTGGCCGACGTGATCCGCGGCCGCACCCCGCTGGCCCGCAGCACCGCGCCGTACTACAAGGCCAACGGTGCACCGGTGCGCAAGCAGGACTGACGCAAGCGCCCCGCTTGGCGACACGGTCGTGCCGGCCGCTGGCCGGCATCCACCGGAATCCCGATCGAGCGCAGATGCCGGCCAGCCGGCAGTACCAAGCAAAGAGGCCCTTCGGGGCCTCTTCGCGTTTTCCCTACGGCGGGGTATGCTGCATTGAACGGCCATTGTCGCTACGCTCAGGGCCGGAACCTAATACATCACGATTCCTGGAGGGGGAATATGAGTCTGGATCGTCCCTGGCTGCAGAGCTATCCGAAAGGCGTTCCCGCCGAAATCGACGTCAACGAGTTCCATTCGGTAGCTTCGGTCTTCGACGCTTCCGTCGCGAAATTCCGCGACCGTCCAGCCTACTCCAGCTTCGGCAAAGTGCTCACCTACGGTGAGACCGATGCGCTGGTCACCCAGTTCGCCGCCTACCTGCTGGGTGAGCTCAAGCTCAAGAAGGGTGACCGCGTCGCCCTGATGATGCCCAACTGCCTGCAGTACCCGGTGGCCACCTTCGGCGTGCTGCGCGCCGGACTGACCGTGGTCAACGTCAACCCGCTGTACACCGCGCGCGAACTCAAGCACCAGCTGGTCGATGCAGGCGTCAGTGCGCTGGTGGTGGTCGACAACTTCGGCGACACCGTCGAACAGGTCATCGCCGATACGCCGGTCAAGCACGTGGTCACCACCGGCCTGGGCGACCTGCTCGGCGCCAAGGGCGCGATCGTCAACTTCGTGCTGAAGTACGTCAAGAAGATGGTGCCCAACTACCACATCAAGGGCGCCGTCCGCTTCAGGCAGGCGCTCAAGCTGGGCAGCCGCCACGCGCTTCCGAAGGTCGAGATCGACCACGACGACATCGCTTTCCTGCAGTACACCGGCGGTACCACCGGCGTGGCCAAGGGCGCGATGCTGACCAACCGCAACCTGATCGCCAACATGCAGCAGGCGTCGGCGTGGCTGTCCACCTCGGGCATCGAGCCGGGCAAGGAAGTGATCATCACTGCCCTGCCGCTGTACCACATCTTCGCGTTGACCGCGAACGGCCTGGTCTTCATGAAGTTCGGTGGCTGCAACCACCTGATCACCAACCCGCGCGACATGAAGGGTTTCGTCAAGGAGCTCAAGGGCACCCGCTTCACCGCCATCACCGGCGTCAACACGCTGTTCAACGGCCTGCTCAACACGCCCGGCTTCGACGAGATCGACTTTTCTTCGGTCAAGTTCACCCTCGGCGGCGGCATGGCGGTACAACGTGCCGTGGCCGAACGCTGGAAGAAGGTCACCGGGGTGACCCTGGTCGAAGCCTATGGCCTGACCGAGACCTCGCCGGCAGCCTGCATCAACCCGCTCACCCTGCCCGAGTACAACGGCGCCATCGGCCTGCCGATCCCGTCCACCGATGCGTGCATCAAGGACGACAACGGCAACATCCTGGCGCTGGGCGAAGTGGGCGAGCTGTGCATCAAGGGCCCGCAGGTGATGAAGGGCTACTGGCAGCGCCCGGAGGAAACCGCCACCGCCATCGACGCCGACGGCTGGCTGCACACCGGCGACATGGCGAAGATGGACGAACAGGGCTTCTTCTACATCGTCGACCGCAAGAAGGACATGATCCTGGTGTCCGGCTTCAACGTGTACCCGAACGAAGTCGAGGACGTCATCGCGATGATGCCCGGCGTGTTGGAGGTGGCTGCGGTCGGTGTCCCGGACGAGAAGTCCGGCGAGGTCGTGAAGGTCGTGATCGTGAAGAAGGACCCGAACCTGACCGCGGAAATGGTCAAGGAACATGCCCGGGCCAACCTGACCGGTTACAAGCACCCCAGAATCGTAGAATTCCGAAAGGAGCTGCCGAAGACCAACGTCGGCAAGATTCTCCGTCGCGAGCTGCGTGATACGCCCGCCCAGTAAGGGTTTCCGGGCAACACGACAGTACAGGGGACCCCGCCGGAGACGGCGGGGTCTTTTTATTGCCGGAACATGGCCGGCCCGGCGCTTGCGGGCGGTTCACGCCGGGTGCATAGAATCAGTCGCCGCCGCATGTTCAGCTCGCCCCCTCACTCCTCTCCGTCCGCTCTGCGGTTGGCCGGACGGTCACACGGAGAACTCCCATGTCTGCAGTACGCCCCATCATTACCCGTCCCTCGCAGCACCCTACCCTGCGTATCACCGAAGAACCCGAGCGGGATGTTTACTGGATCCATATGCACGCCAACCTGGTCAACCAGCCAGGCCGGCCGTGCTTCGCCTCGCGCCTGGTCGATGACATCGTCGACTACCAGCGCGAACTGGGCGATCGCCTCAGCGCCTCGCACGCTCTGTCACCCCATGTCGTACTTGCCTCGGACAGCGACGTGTTCAACCTGGGCGGCGATCTCGAACTGTTCTGCCGCCTGATCCGCGAGGGCGACCGCGCCCGCCTGCTCGACTATGCCCAGCGCTGCGTGCGCGGCGTGCATGCCTTCCATGCCGGCCTGGGCACCCGTGCCCACAGCATCGCCCTGGTCCAGGGCAATGCACTGGGGGGCGGCTTCGAGGCCGCACTGAGCTGCCACACCATCGTCGCCGAGGAAGGCGTGTTGATGGGCCTGCCGGAGGTGCTGTTCGACCTGTTCCCCGGCATGGGCGCCTACTCCTTCCTGTGCCAGCGGATCAGTCCGCGGCTGGCGGAGAAGATCATGCTGGAAGGCAACCTCTACACCGCCAGCCAGCTGAAGGAAATGGGCCTGGTCGACATCGTGGTGCCGGTGGGCGAAGGTGTTGCCGCAGTCGAACAGGTGATCAAGGAAAGCCGACGCATCCCGCACGCCTGGGCGGCGATGCGTGAGGTCAACGAGATCGCCACCATGGTGCCGCTGCATGAAATGATGCGGATCACCGAGATCTGGGTAGACACTGCGATGCAGCTCGGCGAGAAGTCCCTGCGCACCATGGATCGGCTGGTACGGGCGCAGGCCCGACGCAATGGCGACCCGGCCTGATCGTCTGGCGGGTCAGGACGGGCTGCGCTCGCTGTCGTCGCGGTGCGGTGCCCCCGCACTACGGGCAGCCAACGCATTCCTGCCGTTGCGCAGAGCGGTCGCCAGGTTGCCGAGGCGGGAGCTCCATTCACCCTTCAGCTGCCAGTCCGCCATGCGCATGATTTCGCCACTGGAGGCGGCAACCTGGACAAGCCCCAGGTTGCTTGCCACGCCGCGCAGCGCGTGGGCGTGCTCGCGGAAATCCTCCCAGGCCTGGCGCTCGCCGCAGCCTTGGAGCTGGCCCATGCTCGCGTCGACGTCCGCCAGGCACTGGTCGATGAACTTGCGTTCGAAGCCATCGCCCATGCCCAGCGATGCCAGCTCGTCCAGGACCGCGGTATCGAGCACGCCATCGCCGACCGGCAATGCAGGCACCGACTGGATGCCGGGCTCGGCGCGGGTGTTGGCGGCGACATCGGCCAGCACTTCCAGCAGGCGGGTGGCCACCACGGGCTTGGCAAGGAAGGCGCGGGCGCCGGCCTGCTCGCAACGCAGGATGGACTCGGGGGTGACGTCTGCGCTCAGCACCATGACCGGAACGTAAGGCATGCCGCTGGCCTGCATCACCCGCAACTGCTTGAGCAGATCCAGTCCGCTCATGCCGGGCATGTGCAGGTCGACGATCGCTGCGTCGTAACTGGCCTGCTCCAGCGCATCGAGCACTTCGGCGCCGCCGTTGACGCAGGTGACCTTGTGGCCGGCCTTCTCCAGCAGCCGCTGCAGCACCATGCGGTTGGCCTCGTGGTCGTCGGCGACCAGAACCCGCAGGCTCCGCACCCGTGCACGATGGCGCAGGAAGGGGTTGGAAAACGCGATGACATTGCCGGCTTCAGCCACCTCGGGCGGAACCGCCGGGGCTGATGAGGTGTCTGCGACGTCCAGCGTGATCTCGACCCAGAACACGCTGCCGCGCGGGCTGTTCGGCGCATAGCCGACCTGCCCGCCCATCGACTCGACCAGGCCCTTGGCAATGGCGGTGCCCAGACCGGTGCCTTCATGGCGACGGGCCAGGCCGACATCGCCCTGCTCGAACGCATTGAACAGGCGTCCGCGCAACGCCACCGGCACGCCGATGCCGGTATCGACGATCTCGAATCGCAGGCGCATCCGCTCGCTGCCCAGCGCATCGGGGCTGGACACGCGCAGATGCACGTAGCCACTGTCGGTGAACTTGACCGCGTTGCCCATCAGGTTCAGCAGGATCTGCTGCAGATGCCCGGCATCCCCGAGCAGGCGCGGCGGCACGTTGTCGTCCACCTGCACGCGATAATCCAGCGATTTGGAGCGGGTCTGCGGGGTCAGGATCAGGTTGATCGCCTGCAGCACGTCGGCCAGCGCGAACTCGTGCCACTCCACGCGCACCTTGCCAGCTTCGATCGCGGAGATGTCCAGCACCTCTTCCACCAGCGCCAGCAGGCTGCGGGTCGAGGCCTGGATGGTGTTCAGGCACTCGCGCTGTTCGTCGTCCAGGCGGGTGGTGGCCAGCACTTCGGTCATGCCGGCCAGCCCGTTCAACGGCGTGCGGAACTCATGGCTCATGTTGGCCAGGAAGCGGCTCTTGGCTTCGTTGGCCTGCCGCGCCTCGGCCACCGCCCGGGTCAAGGCATGCAGCAGCGAATCGAAGTACAGCGGAATCGCGCCCAGGCCCAGCAACAGGCCCCAGCCCAGATAATCGTGGCCGCGCCAGTACGGCGACAGCATCACCGTGCACAGGAAGGCCAGGCAGCCCATGGCCGTGGCCACGCGCAGGTAGGTGCTGCCGTAGCGCATGCCGTTGCCGATCGTCACCCACAGCATCACCGCATACAGCGGTGCGGCCGGCTCGCCCTGGATGGTCATGATCCAGGCCATGCAGGTGTAATCGGTCAGCATGCCGATCACCCGGCGCACATGCGACACGCCCGGATTGACCAGGATCGCGGTCAGCAGGCCGGCGGAAATGGTCAGCTCGAAGGCGAGGATCAGCCACGTCGCCGTCAGGGCCTCACCGCCGCCGCTCAGCGAGCGCCAGCCGAGATAGCTGATGAACAGTGCCGTGATGATGATGCGGATCAGGTTCTGCGCGTGCTCGCTGTCCTCGCGCCCGGACAGGCGCTGCTTGAAGCGGGCCAACAGCGAGCGCTTGTCGGATCCAGCGGCGGGAATCGTATCCATGGTTGGATGTCGCATCCTTCGGCGCAGCAGGGAGGAGCAGCACAACGGTACTGCCAGCAACCCCAACCACAGGGAAATGGCCAGCCCCAGGTTGGCCTGCCAATAGGGAGTCAACAACACGGTAGTGCCGAAACTGACCATCGCCAGCACGATGGCAGCGGTCAGGTAACGCGGCCCGAAACGCAGGCCGTTGCCCACCGTGACCCACATCACCACCGCATACACCCACGCCAGCGGCTCACCCATCTGGATCATGCCGATCGCGATCAGGCCGTAATCGGCCAGCATCCCGGCCACCCGCCGCAGGTCCGAGCGCTGCGGCTTCCACAGCAGCCAGCCGAACAACAGCAGCGACAGGCCCAGCCCGGTCAACGCCGTTGCCAGCGCGCCCTGGTACTGATCCAGCCGGTGCAGGCGGGCGCCGGACAACAGAACATAGACCAGGATCAGCGAGATCAGCACCACCCGCACGATCGCCTGGCCATGTTCCGAATCCGGACGCTGCGCCAGCCGACGCCTCACGCGTGCGAACAGGTCCTGCATGTCACCCACCCGGTCGCGTCGATGCCGTCGAGTGCTGGGCGCAGATATCCATCAACTGCTGGTGGCCGCGCATCAGCGCATCCACGCAACGCGGATCGAACAGTCGCCCACGCTGGGCATACAGATAAGCCAGTGTGGCTTCCATGGTCCATGCTTCCTTGTACGGACGGGGCGAGATCAGCGCATCGAAGACGTCGGCGACAGCAACGATCCGCGCTTCCAGCGGGATCGCTTCGCCGACCAGGCCGTCGGGATAGCCGCTGCCGTCGTAACGTTCGTGATGGCGCAGCGCGATGAGCGCGCCCACCTGGATGAAACGGTTCTGGCTGCCACTGAGCAGCTCGTGGCCGATGCGTGGGTGCCGGCGCATGATCGCCAGCTCCTCGTCATTGAGCTTGCCCTGCTTGAGCAGCACCGCGTCGGGAATGGCGATCTTGCCCATGTCATGCAGCGGTGCCGCCATCTCGATCAGGCGCACGTCGTCTTCGGGCAGGCCAAGCTGCTCGGCGATCAGCCCCGCAACGCGCGCCATGCGTTCGAGATAGGCACTGGTGCCGGCATCACGGAACTCGATCGCCCGGGCCAATCGCGACAGGGTCTCGCGTTCGCGTTCCTCGACCTCGTGCATGCTGGCCAGCAGGCGCTGCTCCAGCGACAACGCACGTTGCTTCACGTTCTCGGTCTGCTGGCGCAGTTGCAGCAGGTTGTAGCAGCGCGCGCGCAGTTCGCGCGGGCGGATCGGCTTGACCAGGAAGTCGATGACCCCCGCTTCCAGCGCCGCCTGGCGGATCGGCTCGTCGCCGACCACGGTGATCAGGATCACCGGGATATCGCGGTGCTTGGGCAGGCGACGGAATCGACGGGCGAACTCCAGCCCATCCATCTCCGGCATGCGGTAATCGAGCAGCAGCAGGTCGACCGGGTGCGCCTCGCACCAGGCCAATGCGGTCAGCGGATCACCGAAGTCATACACGCTCAGTTCCGGCGCGATGTCTTCGATGACGTGACGCAGCATCGTCCGCGCGGACGTCTGGTCGTCAACAATGACGATGTTCAACGCGTACTCCGCCTGGTTTCTCGACCATGCTGGATCATCAGCAGGCGAGGATACCCTGCTGCTGCGAACGCTCGCACCCTGCATCGGCCCGACTCCCGTGTCATGCGTCCCGGTTCATGATCGTCATCACATTGTGAAGCGGACTCTCCACAATGCGCACTCCCCCTGGCGCCGATCAAGCCATAACAGACGTCAAGGTAGTGCATTAACGATACGCCGAGCGCGGGAGGCGTCAATCGCGCCGTCTCATTTCGCGACGGCGCGCACAAACGGGAGTCAAAAAGACGACTTACTGCTCCGGACGCATGTACGGGAACAGCAGCACGTCACGGATCGAGCTGCTGCCGGTCAGCAGCATCACCAGGCGATCAACGCCGATGCCGAGGCCGCCGGTCGGGGCCATGCCGTACTCCAGCGCACGGATGTAGTCGGCGTCGTAATGCATCGCCTCGTCGTCGCCGCCTTCCTTCGCGGCCACCTGGGCCTGGAAACGCTGGGCCTGGTCTTCCGGGTCGTTCAGTTCGGAGAAGCCGTTGGCCAGCTCCTTGCCGTTGACGAACAGCTCGAAGCGATCCGTGTAGCCCGGGTCGTTGTCATTGGCACGGGCCAGCGGCGAGACCTCGACCGGATGGTCGGTGATGAAGGTCGGCTGGATCAGGGTGTGCTCGACCGTGGCCTCGAAGATTTCCAGCAACAGCTTGCCCCAGCCGTAGGACGGCTTGACGCGGATGTTCAAGCGCTCGCAATGGCGCAGCAGCGCATCGCGGTCAGTGCAATCAGCGGCCGAGATTTCCGGGTTGTGGTGGCGCACTGCCTCATCCATGCGCCAGCGACGGAACGCCGGGCCCAGGTCGATCTTCGCGCCGTCCCACTCGACCTCGGTGCCACCGTTCACGGCCTTGGCCACATCACGGATCACACCCTCGGTCAGGTCCATGATTTCGTTGTACGTGGCATAGGCCTCGTACAGTTCCATCATGGTGAATTCCGGATTGTGGCGGGTGCTGACGCCTTCATTGCGGAAGTTGCGGTTGATCTCGTACACACGCTCCAGGCCACCCACGGTCAGGCGCTTGAGGTACAGCTCCGGCGCCACGCGCAGGTACAGGTCCAGGTCCAGCGCGTTGTGATGGGTGGTGAACGGCTTGGCCGCCGCGCCGCCGGGGATGTAATGCATCATCGGCGTCTCGACTTCCAGGAAGTCGCGGTTGTCCAGCCACGCGCGCATGGCGCGGATGATCTTCGAGCGCTTGATGAACACTGCGCGCGATTCCGGGGTCACGATCAGGTCGACGTAACGCTGGCGGTAGCGCTGCTCGACGTCGGCCAGGCCGTGCCACTTGTCCGGCAGCGGGCGCAGCGACTTGGTCAGCAGGCGGATCGACTCGGCCTTGACCGACAGTTCGCCGGTCTTGGTACGGGTCAGGCCGCCTTCGACGGCGATGATGTCGCCCACGTCCCAGCCCTTGAAGGCCGTGTAGGCATCGCCCAGCACCGCTCCCTGCAGGAACAGCTGGATGCGGCCGGACTCGTCCTGGATCTGCGCGAAGCTGGCCTTGCCCATGATGCGCTTGGCCATCAGGCGGCCGGCCATCTTCACCTGGCGGCCGTTGCCTTCCAGCGCCTCGGCGGTCCAGGTCTCGGCATCGGCGAATTCTTCCTGCAGGCGGCCGGCGAAGTCCTCGCGACGGAAGTCGTTCGGGTACGCGATGCCCTGCCCACGCAGCGCTTTGAGTTTCTCGCGGCGCTCGGCGATCAACTTGTTTTCGTCGACGGGGGGGGTATCGGTAGCTTCGCTCATGGATCTGCGGGAATCGTGTAGTGAGGGGGGATGTTGCACCCGGCACAGCCGGTTGCCCAGCATACCAAAACCGCCCTGCCCCGGCCGGGAGAGGGGTCAGATCCCTTTGCGCAGCAAAGGGATCTGACCCCGTTTGGCGATGCCCCCGGTAGCCGACAACCTGGGTTGGCGTCCTGCGTGCCGACCAAGGTCGACACCTACCGGGCGGATCGGCCGACCCTGCTTCGCCGTTACCTGTTCCCGGGGAACGCCTGCCGCAGCTCGTCCACCAGCACCCGCTGGTTCTCCGAATAGTCCACCGGCACCGACACCAGGTGCACCCCGCCCTCGTTGAAGGCCGCCTCCAGCGTCGGGATGAACTGCTCGATGGCGGTCACCTCGTGGCCCTTGCAGCCGTAGGCTTCCGCGTACTTCACGAAATCCGGGTTGCTGAAGGTCATGCCGTAGTCGGTGAAGCCATCTACCGCCTGCTTCCAGCGGATCATGCCGTAGGCGCCGTCGTTGAGGATCAGCACCACCAGGTTCAGGCCCAGCCGACGCGCGGTCTCCAGCTCCTGGCTGTTCATCATGAACCCGCCATCGCCGCACACCGCCAGCACCCGCCGCTGCGGGTACAGGATCGAAGCCATGATCGCCGACGGCAGGCCCGCGCCCATGGTCGCCAACGCATTGTCCAGCAGCAGCGTATTGGCCACCTGGGTGCGGTAATTGCGCGCGAACCAGATCTTGTACATGCCGTTGTCCAGCGCCACGATGCCATCCGGCGGCATCACCTGGCGCACGTCGTGCACCAGCCGCTGAGGCGTGAATCCAGCCTCCTCGGCTCGGTCAGCCAGGTGTTCCAGAATGGTCGCGCGCAGCGGCAGCAGCGCGTCAGCGTTCGGCACCGCGCCTTCGATACGATCGGCCAACTGGGTCAGCGAACGACCGATGTCACCGATCACTTCCACCTGCGGGAAGTACACCTGCTCCACGGCCGCCTGCGAGTAGCCGATATGGATCACGGTCGGCCCACCCGGGCGCATCACGAACGGCGGCTTCTCGGTGACCTCGTGGCCGATGGTCACGATCACGTCGGCCTGGTCGATCGCCATGTGCACGTAATCGCGCTCGGTCAGCGCCGCGGTGCCCATGTACAGGCCCGAACCACCGGCCACCGCGCCCTTGCCCATCTGCGTGGTGAAGAACGGAATGCCGGCGCGCAACACGAACGCCGACAGCGCTTCGCTGGACTGCGGCCGCGACGCCGCCGAGGCGATCATCAGCAGGGGGCGCTTGGCGTTGCGGATGATCTCCGCCGCCCGATCCAGCGCCTCCGGGCTGGCAATGGGACGATCCACCGCGTGCGGCGGAATCAGCGCCACGCCCTCGACCTCATCGGCGGCGATATCTTCGGGCAGCTCCAGCAGCACCGGGCCCGGGCGCTCTTCCTGGGCGACACGGAACGCCTCGCGCACGATGGTCGGGATGGTGCGCGCCGAGACGATCTGCCGCGCCTGCTTGGTCAGCGGCTTCATCGTGCTGACGATATCGACGATCTGGAAGCGCGCCTGCTTGCTGGCGACGATGCCCTTCTGGCCGGTGATCATGATGACCGGCCACGCGCCAAGCAGCGCGTAGGCGGCGCCGGTGGTGAAATTGAGCGCGCCCGGACCGAGCGTGGCCAGGCACACGCCCGGCTTGCCCGTGAGGCGGCCGTAGGTGGCCGCCATGAACACCGCCGCCTGTTCGTGGCGGGTGATCACCAGCTCGATGCTGGAATGGCGGAGCGACTCGACGACGTCGAGGTTCTCTTCGCCGGGAATGCCGAAAATACGCTCGACGCCTTCGTTCTCAAGTGCGGCGACGAGCAGGTCTGAACCCTTGGACATGGGAATGCCGTCCTTTTTTCGCTGGACTGATGGTGGATCGTTGCAGGAAGGATGGAAGCCGCGCGTCAACGCTTGTCGAACCACACCGTCTGCGCGTTGACGAACTCGCGGATGCCGAAGTGCGAGAGCTCACGACCGAAGCCGCTCTTCTTCACGCCGCCGATCGGCACGCGCGGATCGGACGCAGAGAAGCCGTTGACGAATACACCGCCGGTCTGCAGCCGGCGCGCCAGCTGCATCGCACGGGCGCGGTCGCTGCTCCACAGGTTGCCGCTGAGGCCGAACTCGCTCTGGTTGGCCAGTTCCACCGCATGGTCGGCGTCGCGGGCGCGGCTGATCGAGGCCACCGGCCCGAACGTTTCGGTGTCGAAGGCCTGCATGCCCGGCTCAACCCCGGCCAGCACAGTGGGCGCATAGAACGCACCCGGACGATCCAGCTGGTGCCCGCCGACCAGCAGCTGCGCACCGGCGTCGACCGAAGCGCGTACCTGCGCGTCGAGCTGCTCCAGCAGATCCTGGCGCGCCATCGGGCCGATGCGGTTTGCCGGGTCACGGCCGTCGCCAATGGTCAGTGCCTGCACCTTCTGGCAGAACTGCGCCACGAAACGATCGTAGACCGCGTCTTCGACGATGATGCGCTTGCCGGCGATGCAGACCTGCCCGGTGTTCTGGAAGCGCGAGGCCACCGCCGCATCGACGGCCGCATCAAGATCGGCATCGGCCAGGACGATGAACGGATCGGAACCGCCCAGTTCCAGCACCACCTTCTTCAGCGCCTGCCCGGCCTGGGCAGCAATGCTGCGGCCGGCGGCCACACTTCCGGTCAGGGTCACCGCCGCGATGCGGTCATCGGCGATCGCGCGGCTGGTGCCCTCGCGGCTGATGTTGGCCGCGATGAAGGTGCCCTCCGGCAAGCCGGCATCGCGCCATGCGGCGTCGAGCAGCTGCGCGGTACCGACGATGTTCTCGGCCGGCTTCAGCAGGAAGCCGTTGCCGCCCATCAGGATCGGCACCGCCGCGCGCATCACCTGCCAGTACGGGAAGTTCCACGGCATGATGCCCAGCACCACGCCCAGCGGCAGGTAGGACACGTAAGCCTTGTCGTCGGGCACCTGGGTCGGTTCGTCGCGCAGGAACTGCGCACCGTTGTCGGCGTACCAGTCGCACAGCACAGCACACTTCTCGATTTCGGCCAGCGCTTCGGCCTGGACCTTGCCCATTTCGGCGGTAGCCAGCGCGGCCAGCTTTTCACGGTCACGGCGTAGTACCGCGGCCATCGCACGCAGTACGTCTGCGCGCTGTTCGAGGCTCTTGACGCTCCAGGCCGCAAAGCCGACCTGGCCGCGGTCCAGGATTGTTTCCAGCTCGGCGTCGGTGGCGAAGGGATGGCTGGCGATCTGCTGGCCGGTGGCCGGATCGCGGGAAATGGCGGTGGTGGGGGCAGCGGACATGCAGGGCTCCTGTTGTCTCGACAACGGGCGGTGGCCCGTCTCCTGCACAGGAATGTGGACCCGAATGGCGGAGGCAACAAGGCGTCTGCTTATCCTGTGACCCGCACTTACCTGTCTGAATGGGGGGTATCGGCAGGGCTGCGCCCTGCACCCGCCGAAGCCAGAGCAACGTCAACGGCAGAAGCTGGCATTCCGTGGGTTGGCGGGGTGGGTCCGGTTGAGGGGGGGCTGCAAGTACGTCCATGTAAGCTCGGTCGCCGCATCCATGCGGCTCACGCCCCCTCAACCGGACCCACCCCGCCTTCGACAGAGTTCAGCGATCTGTCGGGACGGCGCTCTGCGTTGCTGTTGGTGGGTGTCGACCTTGGTCGACACAGTAGACCCACGCCATGCGTGGATGACTCATTCGATATCTGAGAGAAAAATCGTGTCGACCAAGGTCGACACCTACCAACAGCCGCGCGGAACAAAGCCGCAGTTGCCAACAGCCGCGTGAACCTGTCGAAGGTGGGGCGGTGTCGGCGTGCGGGGTGTCAGCCGCATGGATGCGGCTGCCAAGCCTACACGGACGTACTTGCGGCGTCCCCGCACGCCGACACCGCCCCGCCAAACCACGGAACCTAGCTCTGGCTCTGGCTCTGGCTTTGGCTTTGGCTTTGGCCGTTGCATTGAGCAGGTGCAGGGCTGCAAGCCCTGCCGAACACCCCCTACTTCCGCGGCAGGTAGGTCACCAGGGAAAGGTCATGCCGGCTCTCCGGCACCAGCGCCACGTACTGCAGGTCCAGCAACCCGCGCGTGGGATGGTTCAACTTCTTCGCCCCTTCATCGAACCGGCGCACATCGTGCTCCGGCCACCACTGGCGGAACTCCTCGCTGTGCGCCGAGATGTCCTCGACCAGCGCCAGGAACGGAGCCTTGTCCGGCGCCTGCGCCATCGCCGCGCGGAAGCCTGCCAGCAGGCCGCGGGTCATTTCTTCCCAGTTGAGGATCAGCGTGCGGTACGGCGGGTACAGGAACATCAGCCGCAGCGTATTGCGCTCGTGCGGCGCCAGCTGGCTGTAGTCCACGAACAGCTCGGCGATGGCCGGATTCCAGGCCAGGATGTCGAAGCGGGTGTTGCGCACGTACGCCGGGATCGGCTGCATCGCCTCCACCAGCTGGCGCAGGCCGTCGGTCACACTCTCGTCCGGTGATTCCAGCGGCACGCCGTAGCCGGACAGTGCGAAGGCATAGGCGCGTTCGTCGTCGCTCATGCGCAGCACCTGTGCCAGGCGCTCGAGCACCTCGGGCGAGGCACGCACTTCGCGGCCCTGCTCGATCCAGGTGTACCAGCTCACGCTGACCCCGATCGCCAGCGCCACTTCCTCGCGCTTCAGGCCCGGGGTGCGCCGCCGCCCGGCCGGCAGGCCGAGCGTGGCGGGGTCGACACGGGCGCGGCAGGCCTTGAGGAAGCCGCCGAGTTCCTTGCGTTCACTTTCGCTGCGCATCATCGCTACCGCCGTACCCGTTGTAGCGTCGAGCCATGCTCGACGCATCTGCTACTGCCCAACAGCAGCCGAGCATGGGCTCGGCTCTACCGGAAGCGTGATCAGCCACCCTCGGCGTTGCGCACGAGGGTGACGACATCCGCGCAGGCGCGCCGATCAGGCATCGACGCGCTTGGAGCCCACGGCCAGGCCGGCCTTCAGGCTAGCCTCGACGAACTCGTCCAGGTCGCCGTCCAGCACCTTCTGCGTATCCGAACGCTCGATGCCGGTGCGCAGGTCCTTGATACGACTCTGGTCGAGCACGTAATTGCGGATCTGGCTGCCCCAGCCGATGTCGGACTTGGTCGCTTCCACGGCGTCCTTTTCGGCGTTGCGCTTCTGGATCTCCAGCTCGTACAGCTTGGCGGCCAGCATCTTCATCGCGTTGTCGCGGTTCTGATGCTGGCTGCGGCCGGTCTGGCAGGCCACGACGATGTTGGTCGGGATGTGGGTGATGCGCACCGCCGACTCGGTCTTGTTGACGTGCTGGCCACCGGCACCCGACGAACGGTACACGTCGGTACGCAGGTCGGCCGGATTGATGGTGATGTCGATGTTGTCATCGATTTCCGGCGACACGAACACCGAGGTGAAGCTGGTGTGGCGGCGGTTGTCCGAGTCGAACGGCGACTTGCGCACCAGGCGGTGCACGCCGGTCTCGGTCTTCAGCCAGCCATAGGCGTAGTCGCCTTCCACGCGCAGCGTCGCCGACTTGATGCCGGCGACGTCGCCACCGGAGACTTCCATCAGCTCGGTCTTCCAGCCGCGCGATTCACACCAGCGCAGGTACATGCGCAGCAGGATCTCGGCCCAGTCCTGGGCTTCGGTGCCACCGGCACCGGCCTGGATGTCGACGAACGCAGCGGCATTGTCCATCTCGCCGGAGAACATGCGCTGGAACTCCAGCTTTTCGACGTGCGCCTGGTGCTTGTCCAGGTCGGCGACCACCGCCAGTGCGGTGTCCTCGTCCTGCTCGGACTCGGCCAGTTCGAGCAGTTCGGTGGCGTCGTTCAGGCCATCCAGCACCGAGGCGATGCCGCCCACGGTCTTTTCCAGGCTGGAACGCTCGCGGCCCAGGTTCTGGGCGTACTCGGCGTTGTTCCAGACATCGGGGCTTTCCAGCTCCCGCGTTACTTCTTCAAGACGCTCTTTCTTGGCGTCGTAGTCAAAGATACCCCCGAAGCGACAGCACGCGATCGGTCAGATCGGTGATGCGCTGGCGGACAGGATTCAGTTCGATCATGTCGGCGGTTATGCATTCAAAAGATGACTGCCAATGATACCGCAGGCCGGGGGCGCCCGGAATGAGGGATCAGGCCTGCCGCTGGGAGCCAACCACTGGTAGACCCGCCTCTGTAGAGTCGACTGTCAGTCGACTGCTTTTCATTCAGGTTGCGGTGGAGCCCGCGCTGCGCGCGATAGTCGACCAACAGTCGACTCTACCCGCGCCCGCGCCGCCCAGCGCCTGCCGCAGGACCGGCAGCTGGCGCCGGCTGCAGGGCACTTTGGCTCCATCGGCCATGTGCAGCAGGGCCTCGCCTCCGTCCAGCGGCTCGATCGAGCGCAACTGACCGCGATTGATCAGCCAGCTGCGATGCGGGCGCAGGAACTCGCCCGGGTCCAGCCGCTGCTCCAGCACCGCCATGGTGATGCGCAGCGGGTAGTCGTGGCCGCGTACCCGCAGGTTCACGTAGTTGCCCGCCGACTGCGCGTACTCCACATCTGCGGTGGCAACCAGGAACTCCTTGCCCAGCTTGCGCACCAGGAAATGCTGGGGGCGCTCGACCGGCTCCACCGGCGGGCCGACGTCGGGCTCGGCCAGCAGGCTCGCTTCGCCCTGCCTGCGCCTGCCGAACCAGCTGGCAAAGTGCTCGAGGGCCACGAACATCGCGAACGTGCGCACATCCTTCAGGTACTCGTAGGCAAAACGCTCCAACAAACCGGCATCGTCCTGGTAGCGGTAGCCCAGCGACGCGTAGGCCAGATGCCGCAGCAGCATCATCCCCACCACGTGCAGCAGCGACCAGCCGACGCTGGCCAGCAGATACAGCGGCAACCGCCGCCTCCAGGTATCGGCATGCAGCGGCCAGCGCTCGCAGCCCCACCACAGCAACGGCAGGGTCAACAGGATCAGGGCGAGGCTGCTGAACTCCCAGATCATCGGCTCCCACAGCCCAAGATCCGCGCCGCGGCGACTGGCGTCCATCACTTCCACCAGCGCATTGGTCACTGCCGAGGCCGACAGGATCGCCGCCCATACCAGCAGGCGGGTTGAAGTACGCCAGCGCGATGGTCGGCCCTGGGTCATTGCTGCATCCATGTCGTTGCGGTGCTCCAGCCTGCCTCAAGGGACCAAGGGTAGCGGCTCCATTGGTCCCATCACCCCCGCCATTGGTCACTGCGTCGGTTCCAGCGGCCCCTTGCCGGTCGCCGCACGGACCGGACGGCGTCACCTTGGCTCGACTCTCCGGCACACCACCACCATGACCCGACGCTACGACATCGACGCCCTGCGCGTGTTCGCCTTCGCCCTGCTGATCCTCTACCACACCGCCATGGCCTACGTGGACGACTGGGGCTTTCACCTCAAGAGCGTGCATACCGCCGAATGGCTGCAGTGGCCGATGCTGTTCGTCAACCGCTGGCGGATGTCGCTGCTGTTCCTGATCTCGGGTATCGCCATCGCGCTGATGCGGCCGGAAGGCAGGTTGCTGCGCTTCGCCGGCCTGCGCACCTGGCGGCTGCTGCTGCCGCTGCTGTTCGGCATGTTCGTGATCGTGCCGATCCAGCCCTACTGCGAAGGCGTAGCCAACGGCCACGTGGCACCCGGCTTCGGCCACTTCCTGCTGCGCTATTGGCAGGTGCGGCCGTGGCCGGAAGGGAGCTTCGCCGGTTGGCAGTACGGCATCACCTGGAACCATCTGTGGTACCTGGCGTATCTCTGGAACTACACGCTGGCCCTGGCCCTGTTGATGCCGTTGCTGGGAACGGCGGTGGTGCGCCGCGCGGTGGCGTTCTGCGCAGCATCGCCGATGCTGCTGATCGGCCTTCCGTCCGCCCTGCTGCTGGCCTGGGTGATCTGGCTGGAGCCGATCTACCCGTCCACCAATGCCCTGCTCAGCGACTGGTACCAGCACGCGAAGTACGCAACGGTATTCCTGGCCGGCTACCTGCTGGGCCGTGCGCCGGTGTTCTGGCAGCGCGTGGTCGCCCTGCGCCGCACCACGCTGTGGCTGGCGCTTGCTGCCGTTGGCTGGTATCTGGGGTTGCGCATCCTCGGCCAGGTGCTGCCCGCCGACTCACCGCTGCGGCAATGGCCCGAACCGTTCTGGGACCTGCAGGGCCGGGCCAGCCAGTCGCTTTACGTATGGACTGCGCTGCTGGCCATCCTCGGCTGGGGAAAGGTCTTCCTCGATCGCCCATTCCGCTGGCTGCCGTACTGCACCGAGGCGATCTATCCGTGGTACATGCTGCACCAGAGCCTGATCATCGCCCTGCTGTTCTGGCTCAGGCCGCTTCAGCTGGGCCCATGGCTGGAACCGGCACTGCTGCTGGGCGGCACCGTCGGCGGCTGCCTGCTGATCCACGAGCTGATGATCCGTCGCTGCCGCCGGCTGCGGCCCCTGTTCGGCCTGCGTGCCGATCCGCCAGCGGCGTCAAAGGCGCGCACCGTGGCGTTGTAGAGCCGCGCCGAGGCTCGGCTGCCTGTGCCGTGAGCCGGGCATGGCCCCGGCTCTACATCAAAGCAGTCGAGCAAGCTCGACGCTACGCGGACGTCCGAGCGGTCAACGCACCTCGAACTCGCCCACCAGGACGGTTTCGGCGCGGTCCTTCAGGCGCATCGTCACCATCTGGTCCTTCTGCTTGGCCGTGCCCCAATGGGTGGTCAAGCGCAGCATCAGGGTCGTCGCACCGGCCACCAGCTGCTGGCGGCTTCCGAAGTAGTTTGCTTCCACCTTGTACTTGCCTGGCTTGGCGTTGCGCAGGGAGAACTGCTCGGGGCCATAGCCGCCGGTGAAGTCCTGCGACATCTGCCCACCCTGATACGTCAGGCGGTTGCCGTAGTACGCGCGCTCGCCGTTCGGGTCGGTCACCCACAGATCCATGTCGCTGTTGTCGGCATCCCACGACAGCACCACGCGCAGGTCCAGCGGCATCGCCTGCAGCAGGCGCGGGTCGATACTGGTGGTATCCAGCCGGGGCGTGCTGCGGGCCACCAGGTTGGTCAGTTCATCCAGTCCGATCAGGGCGATGCCATCGAAACGGCTGTCCCATGGCCGCACAACCACCTGGTACAGCGGCGCCAGCGCCTGCTGCGGCTTGTCGGCCGCTGCCAGTGCCAGGCCCAGGTCGCGGAAGCTCTGCGGCTCTTCCTGGCCCATCGCCAGGACCTGCTCGAACACCGGCACCGCCAGTGCGGGGGCATCAGCCTGCATCAGCCGGTAACCGAGCACGCGCAGCAGGTGGCGGTTGTCCAGGTCCATCTCGGCCAGGTTCGACAGCACGCGCAGTGCCAGGTCGCGCTGACCCTGCTCCAGCAGCAGGTCGGCCACGTCGAGGAAGAACGCGCTGCTGTCGGCATGCGCATCGCGCTCGGCCAGGTAGCGGTCATACAGTTGCGACGGCGGGCCCTGGCGCAGGCGCCGGGCGATGGCCGAGTCCGGCTGCCAGGCCGCCAGCTGGATACCGAGCTCGCCCTCGTTGGCGGCAGCGGGCGCAGCGACACGGCCACCAGTGACCGTAATTGAATCCAGGGCCTTGTTCGATGCAGGCGCCGAGCGACGTGCACGCGCGCTGCTGGCTTCCATGCGCTGATCGGCGGCGGCGGCCATCGGTGCCGGGGCGGGCGGTGCCGCAGGGGCCGGCGCGGCGAGCATTGCCACCGGCGCCGATTCCATCGCGTAGTCCGCCGAGGCCACTTCCAGTGCCCCGCCCTTCGCCTGCGGCGGCACACCCTTCGGCCAGCTGCGGCTCCACCACTGCTGGCGCTCCTTCCAGCGAGCGGCCACTTCATCCAGGCGCTGGCGATCGGCTGCGGCGCGATCACTTACCTGCACTGCAAACCTGGCGTCGTACCCGGCGCGCAACGTACCCGAAGGGCGGATCGCATAGCGCAGGTAGTCCTCCAGCGTCTCCAGCACGATCAGCGAGGTATCCGGCCCGACCAGGCCAAACTGCTGGGACAGGCGCTGCATCGCCTCGCGGTTGCCACGGCGGTCGGCGGCCAGCTGCTGCAGGCGCGCCTGCGCCCACAAGCCCGCCAGCAGCTCGCCGCCTTCACTCTTCTGCGTGGCGGGCAGCGCCTGCCATTCGCCGCCACCCACGCGCACCCGCATCGGCACTCCGTCGGCCGCCAGTCGTGCGTGCAGCCACAGCCAGCCCTGGGCTTCACTGCGACGATCAATCACCACGTCCTGCACGCCGCGCCCCGCATCGACCTGCACATCCAGCGGCGACGACAGCAGCTCGCGCGCCGCCGCATCAACATCCTCGCCCAGCGCAACGAAGCGGCCGCCACGCGCTTCGGTCCAACCACGCAGTCGCACGGCATCGGTGCGCGCACCGGCGCTGCTGACCGCAAACAGGCGTTGATCCGGCGCCATCGCCGGCAGCTGTTCCGGCCCGTAGGTCAACAGCCCATCGCTGACCAGCAGGTACTCCTTCACGCCCGGCTGCGACTGCCACTGCGCCAGCGCGCTGGCACCGTCCGGGCGCACCGCCTGCAGTGCTGCGCGCAGCTCGTTCCAGTTACCGGCGCGGATGCAGAAGCGACGCACCGGTTCAGCGCGATCACGCAGCACGGTCAAGGCCACGGTGCCGTCACCCAGCGCTGCGAAATAGCGATCCAGCAGGGCGAACTCACGCGTGCGATCGCGCTGCCCCGCCGAACCGGAGCCGTCCCAAAGCAGGCCGATCTCGCTGGGCAACGTGCGGGGTGTACTGCTGGCCGCCACCGGCAGCTGTGCCAACAGGTAGTGCCCATCCTGCCAGGGCGCCACCTGCACCTGTGCGTGGCGGGCTGCCGGCAGGTTCCACTGGAGTTGCTTCGGCAGCTGCGCACCCTTGCCCTGCCACTGCAGCTGGCCCGCGCTGATGCGGAATGGCGCAGTACCTGCGGTGGCCGCGTCGGGAGCATGCACCTTCAGTTCAACCGAGGCTGCACCGGCGGCGAACTGCAGCGGCAGCGTCCACTGCCAGCTTTGGCCGGCGAAGGCCAGCGGTTCGCGGATCACCAGCTGCACACGCCGACTGCCACCGGCCGGCAGCGGGTAGACGCGCAGGCGGAACTGGTTGCCGGCGGTCTGTTCCAGCAGGCCCGGATCGACACCACGGCGGGCGATTTCCTCGAACACCTGGCGGCCGCGGTCCTTGGCCACCGGCACCGCGTCACGCATCTCGCCGTTGATATCCAGCGCGAAGCCGGTGATCTGCTGGCCATCAGCCAGCGGGAACTGCAGCTCACCCTCCAGCACACGACGGTTCGGGTTGTGGAATTCCAAGGTGATCCGGGTCTGGGCAACGCCGGCCTGGACCTCGCCTTCGATGCGGGCGTGTCGCAGTTGGACCGCCTGCTCGGCAGCCGGGGCAATCAGCAACGGCGTGCTAGCCTGCGGCCGGGAGATCGGCGGCGACTGTGCGCCAGCGGGCCAGGCCGCAAGGGCCAGCAACAACACAGTGCAGCAACGGACGAAGACCATGACCGGACTCCAGTGGGATCGTGGATCGTTGAACGCACCAGCAACCGTAACGGGGTTGGCGGGCCCCCAAAAAGGGGACGGAGGGGATTAAGTCGCAATTGGCAAACAAGGCAAAAGCGGCTTAATCCCCTCCGTCCCCTTTTTCTAGGCGGGCAGGCAGTGTTCGATGATCAGCTGGATGGCGCTGCCACCGCGATAGTCGTCGCAGGCCAGGCGGTAGGCGAGGTGCACGTGGCGGCCAGGCGCGTTGCCGTGCCAGCCGCCGAAATGGATGGCGTTGATGGTGCCGGGCACGCCGGGCAGGCGCAGCTCCAGCTTGAGGTGGCGTTCCTTCAGAACGCGCCAGTTGGCCACTTCGAAGTGGCCGTCGAACAGTGGCTCGGGGAAACCCTGGCCCCACGGCCCGGCCAGGCGCAGCGCATCGGCGTGGCGATGGTCCAGCTCATCTGCCGCCAGTTCGCCGTCACTGAGCACCTGCTGCTGCAATGCGGCCGGATCGAGCATCTCCAGCACCACGGCGACGAAGGCGGCCTTGAAGTCATCGACGTGATCCAGCCGCATGCTCAGCCCAGCCGCCATGGCATGCCCACCGAAGCGCTCGATCAGGCCCGGATGGCGCGCGTCGACAAGCGCCAGGGCGTCACGGATGTGCAGGCCGGGAATCGAGCGCGCCGAGCCACGCAGGGTGTCGGCGCCCGGTTCGGCCGGGGCAAAGGCGATCACCGGGCGATGCAGGCGATCCTTCATCTTCGAAGCGACCAGGCCGACCACACCGGGATGCCAGTCGGCATCGAACAGGCAGGCCGCGACCGGTCGCTGACCGGCCATGTCCAGCACCACGCGGGTCAAGGCCTGCTCGGCGTCGTCAGTCATCGACTGCTGGACGGCGCGCCGTTCCGAGTTGATCTGCTCCAGCGTCTGCGCGATCTCCCGCGCCTGGCGCGGGTCTTCGGTCAGCAACAGCGCGATGCCCAGCGCCATGTCTTCCAGCCGGCCCGCCGCGTTCAGGCGTGGGCCGAGTGCGAAGCCGATGTCGGTGGCGGTCAGCCGCGCCGCGTCACGGCCGCTGGCTTCGATCAGCGCTCGCAGACCGACGCAGCCCTGCCCCGCGCGCAGACGGCGCAGGCCCGCGCTGACCAGTGCCCGGTTGTTCGGATCCAGCGCCACCAGGTCGGCGACGGTGCCGACCGCCACCAGGTCCAGCAGCGTGGTCAGGTCCGGCCCCTTGCCATCGGCGAAGACGCCGGCCTCGCGCATGTGACGGCGCAGCGCCATCAGCACGTAGAAGATCACACCGACGCCGGCCAGCGACTTGCTGGGGAACGCATCACCGTCGAGATTGGGATCGACGATGACATCGGCCGGCGGCAGCTGCGGCCCGGGAAGGTGATGGTCGGTGACCAGCACCTGCCAGCCCCGCGCCTTGGCCGCGATCACGCCCGCATGGCAGGCGATGCCGTGGTCGACCGTGACCAGCAGGTCCGGCTGCAGCGCGGCCAGCTCCTCCACCAGAGAAGGTGACAGGCCGTAGCCGTGCACCATGCGGTTCGGCACCGCGTGGAAGACGTGTTGCGCGCCGAGCATGCGCAGGCCACGCACGCCGACCGCACAGGCGGTGGCGCCATCGCAATCGAAATCGCCGACCACCAGGATGCGCTTGTCGTTGGCGATGGCCTCGATCAGCAGACCCACCGCATCATCGATGCCGGTCAGCAGCTCCGGCGCGTGGAGGCTGCCCAGCTTCGGCAGTGCCAGCTCTGGCGTACCGGCGCCGCGGCTGGCATAGAGTCGCGCCAGCAGTGGCAGCGTGCCGTCTGGCCAGCTGCCGGGTACGACCGCATCGCGGCGGCGGATCATCGGCGTATCAGAGGACGGCTGCGCAGCATCGGCGGCAAGGGACATCGGCATCGCCGGGTTGCGGAAGACATCCCCATGATAGCGCGGGGTCGGATCTCTCTGCCCGCAGGAGGCTCCCCCCCGATCGCTGGCATTTGGAATCTGCCAGCCTATCTTCCATGCTTGTCGGCCCGGAAATGGACTTCAACGCATGCATCGCACGCTCCTTCCCGCGCTGCTGGGCCTCGCCATGGCCCCGGCCACCCACGCCGCCACGCCCGAACCGAAGGCCGGCGTGCAGTTCCAGCACAACGACTGGTCGCTGGCCTGTGACAACACCGGCACCTGCCGCGCCGCCGGCTACAGTCCGGAACAACCCGGCAATCTGCTCAGCCTGATGCTGGAACGCGCGGGCGGCCCGGGTACGAAGGTGCTCGCGCGGCTGCGCAATGGCGAGGATGGCGAAAGCGCGACGCCGACCGGGGCGCTGCGCCTGCGCCTGAACGGCAAGGACCTGGGCCCGGTGCGCGACACCGGCGACGGAGATCAAGTACTGCTGCAGCAGGGACAGACCGATGCGCTGGTCGCCGCGCTGCCGCGCCACGCACGCATCGACATCATCGACGGCAAGGGCAAGGCGTGGCCGATCTCCGACAGCGGTGCAGCGGCCGTACTGCTGAAGATGGACGAGGCCCAGGGCCGGCTGGGCACACCCGGTGCGCTGGTGCGGCGTGGCGACAAGCCCGAAGCGAGCGTGCCTGCGGCGTTGCCGGTGCCAGTGATCATGCGCGGCACGCTGATGGCACCGCGCGCCTCGGACGCGGCACTGGCGAACGCACCGGGCCTGCGCAAGGCACTGATCGCCAGCCTGCCGAAGCCGGATGAGTGCGGCCGCCTGAGCGAGGGTGGGACAGACGAGATCGAGATCCAGCGACTGGACGCCCAGCATGTACTGGCAAGCACCAGCTGCTTCATGGGTGCCTACAACTTCAGCAGCGGCTACTGGGTAGTGCAGGACAAGGCGCCGTACCAGGCGAAGTTCGTGACCTCCAACGCGGAGGACTTTGATCGCGATGACGCGACGCTGCGCGGGCGCTTCCGTGGGCGCGGCATCGGTGACTGCTTCTCCGGCCACGACTGGGCCTGGGATGGCGCGCGATTCGTGAAGAGCGGCGAGTTCACCACCGGGCAGTGCCGCGGCGTGGCGGGTGGGCATTGGCAGCTGCCGACCGTGGTCAGCACGGTGAGGTGATTGTTTGCAGGGCTGCGCCCTGCACCTGCCGAAGCAACATCCGAAGCAACAGCAACAGCGGGGAGTCCGTGGGTTGGCGGGGCGGTGTCGGATTGCGGGGACGCCGCAAGTACGTACCTGTAGGCTTGGCAGCCGCATCCATGCAGCTGACACCCCGCAATCCGACACCGCCCCACCTTCGACAGGTTCACGCCGCTGCTGGTAGGTGTCGGCCTTGGTCGACACATCTTTCAGATATCGATAGACAAAATGGGGTCAGAGCCGTTTTCCCTAGGAAAACGGATCCGACCCCGCACGGCAGAGGCCCCGATCAGTCGTGAAGCTGGCGCGGCTTCTTCCAGAACTGCCAGCGCTGTCCGCGATCCAGCTGGAACTGCAGGCCGTCCTCGAAATCCAGCACCAGCCGCTGCAGCTCGCCGCGCTTCAGCGCGGCCAGCAGCGGACGGATCGCATCGTTGCCGAGCTGCTGCAGCGAGCGCAGCTGGCGCAGATCAACCAGTGCATCGACCGCCTGCTCGCCATCCACGGCTACGCCAGCCGCAAGAGCCAGGCCCTGCAGCAGCGCATCGCGGCTGCGCACCTGCGCATGCGGCGTGCTGACCGATACCGGCATCACGCCACCACCCCAGAACCACAGCGAATTGATTGGCTGTTGTCCCTGCGCGGCGCGCTGCTGGTTCCAGGAATGGTTATGCAGCAGTACCTGCGCTTCGGTCATCAGCGCCCGCCAACGGCGGCCGCCCTCGCCTTCCGGCAGGTGCGAGAACAGGTCATCGCCCAGCACCTCGTCCGGACTGTCGAAGTCCGGCAGGGCCAGGTCGATCGGCAGGCGCAGGTACCAGCGCGAAGGGTCCGGTGCGTCGAGCACGAATCCGGCATCGGCGAACAACGGCTGCAGCACCGGCAGCAGGGCCAGGCAGTCGGCCAGGGTCGGTCGCAGCGTTTCGCCGTAGGCCATCATCCGCGCGCCATGCATGTCCGGCACCATGCAGGCCGGATCGGCACGCAGCCAGCTGGCGCCAGCGGCATCGCCGACGTCGCGCTGGCGGGTCAACGCGGCCACCGGCCATTGCGGCGCGGCGACCGTGAAATGGCGCGTCAGCTGCGCGCGTTCACCCGGTGCGACCTGCACCGTCGTGGCGCGGCCAAGCGCGCGCGCCACATCGTCCGGCAGCGCAGCCGCGGCAAAGCGGCTGCGTGCCGGCAACAGCAGGGTCGCCGTTGCCACCGGGTCAGTCCACGTAGCTGACGCTGACGATCTCGTACTCGCGTTGGCCGGCCGGGGCGTCGATCACGATCGAATCACCTTCCAGCTTGCCGATCATCGCGCGCGCCACCGGCGAGGAAATCGCGATCAGGCCCTGCTTGATGTCCGCCTCCAGGTCACCGACGATCTGGTACTTCTTCTCTTCGTCGGTTTCCACGTCGGCCAGCGTCACGCTGGCGCCGAACACCACCTTGGAGCCGGCATTGAGCTTGCTCACGTCGATGATCTCGGCGTGCGACAGCTCGCCTTCCAGCTGCTTGATGCGGCCTTCGATGAAGCCCTGTTCCTCGCGCGCGGCGTGGTACTCGGCATTCTCCTTCAGGTCGCCATGCTCACGCGCTTCGGCGATGGCCGCGATCACCTTCGGGCGCTTGACCGACTTCAGGTGATCCAGTTCGTCGCGCAGCTTCTGCGCGCCCTTCATCGTGATGGGGGCTCTCATGCATTCAACTCCTTGTGCAGCTCCTGCAGCGACCAGACGGGGCCGGTGCCGCGGAATTCCAGTGAATCCACCAGCGCCTTGGCGCCGGCAATGGTGGTCGAGTAGGTGACGCGATGCTGCAGCGCCTCGCGACGGATCGAGAACGAGTCGTTGATCGCCGAGCGACCTTCGGTCGTGTTGACGATGTAGACGATCTCGCCGTTCTTGATCGAGTCGACGATGTGCGGACGGCCTTCGACCACCTTGTTGATGATCTCGCAGTCCATGCCGTGCTGCTGCAGCCACGCGGCGGTGCCACGGGTCGCGACCAGGCTGTAGCCACGCGCCAGCAGCGCCTTGGCCACCGGCAGCACGCGCTTCTTGTCCGGATCGCGGACCGAAACGAAGGCCTTGCCGACCGGCGGTGCCTTGATGCCACCGGCTTCCTGCGCACGCGCGAAGGCGGCGTTGAAGCTGCGGCCCACGCCCATCACCTCACCGGTGGAGCGCATCTCCGGCCCGAGGATCGGGTCGACGCCCTGGAACTTGGCGAACGGGAAGATCGCTTCCTTCACCGAGTAGTAGTCCGGCACGATTTCCTTGGTCGCGCCCTGCTCGGCCAGGCTCTTGCCAGCCATGCAACGGGCAGCGATCTTGGCCAGCGGCATGCCGGTGGCCTTGGACACGAACGGCACGGTGCGCGACGCACGCGGGTTCACTTCCAGCAGGTAGATGGTGTCGGCACCTTCGTCGCTGGTCTGGATCGCGAACTGGGTGTTCATCAGGCCGACCACGTTCAGGGCCTTGGCCAGCTCCACCACCTGGCGGCGCAGTTCGGCCTGGGTTTCAGCCGACAGCGAGTACGGCGGCAGCGAGCACGAGGAATCGCCCGAGTGCACGCCAGCTTCTTCGATGTGCTCCATCACGCCACCGATCAGGACGTTGCCCTCCTTGTCGGCGATGATGTCGACATCACACTCCACCGCGTTGTCGAGGAAGCGGTCCAGCAGCACCGGCGAATCGTTGGACACCTTCACCGCGTCGCGCACGTAGCGGGCCAGGTCGGCTTCACCGTAGACGATTTCCATCGCACGGCCGCCCAGCACGTAGCTCGGGCGCACCACCAGCGGGTAGCCGATCTCGCGGGCCAGCAGCAGCGCTTCCTGGTCGTTGCGGGCAATGCGGTTCGGCGGCTGCTTCAGGCCCAGCTTGTCGACCAGCTGCTGGAAGCGCTCACGGTCTTCGGCCAGGTCGATCGAATCCGGGCTGGTGCCGATCACCGGCACGCCGTTGGCTTCCAGCGCCCGCGCCAGCTTCAGCGGGGTCTGGCCGCCGTACTGCACGATCACGCCCTTCGGCTGTTCCAGTTCGACGATTTCCAGCACGTCTTCCAGGGTCAGCGGTTCGAAGTACAGGCGGTCGGAGGTGTCGTAGTCGGTCGACACGGTTTCCGGGTTGCAGTTGACCATGATGGTTTCATAGCCATCCTCGCGCAGCGCCAGTGCCGCATGCACGCAGCAGTAGTCGAACTCGATGCCCTGACCGATGCGGTTCGGGCCACCGCCCAGGATCATGATCTTGTCGCGGTTGCTCGGCGCGGCCTCGCACTCGTCCTCGTAGGTCGAGTAGAGGTAGGCGGTACCGGTGGAGAACTCGCCGGCACAGGAGTCCACGCGCTTGTAGACCGGGCGCACCTTGTGCGCACGACGCAGCGCGCGGATGGCGGCTTCGTTGGTGCCGGTCAGCTGCGCCAGGCGTGCGTCGGAGAAGCCGGCGCGCTTCAGCTTGCGCAGGCGTGCAGCGTCCAGCGCGTCGATGCCACCGGCAGCGACTTCAGCTTCGGCAGCGATGATTTCCTCGATCTGGTCCAGGAACCAGTGATCGATGAACGAGAGTGCGTAGATCTCTTCCACGCTCATGCCGGCGCGGAACGCATCGGCAACGAAGAACAGGCGCTCCGGGCCCGGCGCCTTCAGCTCGCGACGCAGGGTCTGCAGGTCGTCTTCGTTGGCCAGGTCCAGACCGGTCGGGTCGAAGCCGACCTTGCCGGTTTCCAGGCCACGCAGGGCCTTCTGCATCGACTCCTGGAAGGTGCGGCCCATCGCCATCACCTCACCCACCGACTTCATCTGGGTGGTCAGGCGGGCGTCGGCGGCCGGGAACTTCTCGAAGGCGAAGCGCGGGATCTTGGTGACGACGTAATCGATGGACGGCTCGAACGAGGCCGGGGTCAGGCCGCCGGTGATCTCGTTCTTCAGTTCGTCCAGGGTGTAGCCCACGGCCAGCTTGGCGGCGACCTTGGCGATCGGGAAGCCGGTGGCCTTGGAGGCCAGCGCCGAGGAACGCGACACGCGCGGGTTCATCTCGATGACGACCACGCGGCCGGTCTTCGGGTTGATGCCGAACTGCACGTTCGAGCCACCGGTATCGACGCCGATCTTGCGCAGCACGGCGATGGAGGCATCGCGCAGGCGCTGGTATTCCTTGTCGGTCAGGGTCTGCGCCGGGGCCACGGTGATCGAGTCACCGGTGTGCACGCCCATGGGGTCGAGGTTTTCGATCGAGCAGACGATGATGCAGTTGTCCGCGGTATCGCGGACCACTTCCATCTCGAACTCCTTCCAGCCCAGCACCGACTCTTCCACCAGCACTTCGGTGGTCGGCGACAGTTCCAGGCCACGGCTGACGATCTCGACCAGCTCTTCGCGGTTGTAGGCGATGCCGCCACCGCTGCCGCCCAGGGTGAAGCTGGGGCGGATGATGGTCGGGTAGCCGACGCGGGTCTGGATCTCCAGCGCTTCGTCCAGGGTGTGAGCGACGGCGGCGGTCGGGCATTCCAGGCCGATCTCACCCATGGCCACGCGGAACAGCTCGCGGTCTTCGGCCATGCGGATCGCTTCGCGCTTGGCGCCGATCAGTTCGACGTTGTACTTCTCCAGCACGCCATTGTCGGCCAGGTCCAGCGCGCAGTTCAGCGCGGTCTGGCCACCCATGGTCGGCAGCAGCGCATCGGGCTTTTCCTTGGCGATGATCTTCTCGACCGTCTGCCAGTTGATCGGCTCGATGTAGACGGCATCGGCCATCTCCGGGTCGGTCATGATCGTGGCCGGGTTGCTGTTGACCAGCACCACGCGGTAACCCTCGTCACGCAGGGCCTTGCAGGCCTGGGCGCCGGAGTAGTCGAACTCGCAGGCCTGGCCGATGACGATCGGGCCAGCACCGATGATGAGGATGGTCTTGAGGTCAGTGCGCTTGGGCATTTTCTTCTCTAAGTCAGTACAGCGTGACAAGGGGGAGTGATCGCACGCTGTCGATCAGGAATCTTGAACCGCAGCGCCGCGCCAGGGGCAGCAGCGATGCGGGGTTTACGGTCCATCGCGACGCCACCGGGGGGCCGGCGGCGTACTGATCACGCCTTGGCCTGCTCCATCAGCACCACGAAGCGGTCGAACAGCGGGCCGACATCGGTCGGGCCCGGCGACGCTTCCGGATGGCCCTGGAACGAGAACGCCGGCACGTCGGTGCGGGCCACGCCCTGGTTGGTGCCATCGAACAGCGAGCGGTGGGTCACGCGCAGGGTCGGCGGCAGGGTCGCTTCATCGATCGCGAAGCCGTGGTTCTGCGAGGTGATCATCACCCGGCCGCTGTCCAGGTCCTGCACCGGGTGGTTGGCACCGTGGTGGCCGTGGCCCATCTTCATGGTCTGCGCGCCCGAGGCCAGGCCCAGCAGCTGGTGGCCCAGGCAGATGCCGAAGGTCGGGATCTTCACGTCGATGAAGGTCTTGATCGCTTCGATGGCGTAGTCGCACGGTTCCGGGTCACCCGGGCCGTTGGACAGGAACACGCCATCCGGCTTCAGCGCCAGCACTTCGGCGGCCGGGGTCTGCGCCGGCACCACGGTCACTTCGCAGCCGCGCTCGGCCAGCATGCGCAGGATGTTGGTCTTCACGCCGAAATCGTAGGCCACGACCTTGTACTTGGCCGGCACGCTGACGAAGGCATTGGCATCCAGGTCCAGCTGGCCCTCGGTCCAGGTGTAGGTCTTCTCGGTAGTGACGACCTTGGCCAGATCCATGCCCTTCAGCCCCGGGAACTTGCGGGCGGCTTCCAGTGCCTTTTCCACGTCGATGTCGCCGGCCATCAGCGCACCGTTCTGCGCGCCCTTCTCGCGCAGGATGCGGGTCAGCTTGCGGGTGTCGATGCCGGCGATGGCAACCACGCCACGCTGGATCAGCCAGTCCTGCAGCGACACCTGGCTGCGCCAGTTGCTGGGGCGACGCGGAACATCGCGCACGATCAGGCCGGCCGACCACACCTTGGACGCTTCATTGTCCTGGTCGGTCATGCCGGTGTTGCCGATATGCGGATAGGTCAGCGTGACCATCTGCCGGGCGTAGGACGGGTCGGTCAGAACTTCCTGATAGCCGGTCATGGCGGTGTTGAACACCACCTCACCGACGGACAGGCCGGGCGCGCCTACGGATTCGCCCTCGAATACGGTGCCGTCTTCGAGGACGAGGATTGCGGCTTGGGTCACGGGAATCTCACTTTGGCTACCGAGGGGGCTGCCGAAGTCACGCCTGCGCTTCACGGAAATCCGGTTGCAAAAAAGCGCGGACGTGCGGTCTGGGACCGGTCCGGCTTTCGTGATTCGGCGAGTGCGAATTGTAGCGCTGCCGGGGCGCTCGCGCCAGCGGTTATCGCGCTTCATGAACGGGCGATTGCGCATTCATTTCAATCCGGCGGCGTATGCGGGCCGGAGGTGGGGTCGGATCCTTTCCCGAATGGGAAAGGCTCTGACCCCAGGCGCCCTCGGATGGGGTCAGAGCCCTTTCCGCAGGAAAGGGATCCGACCCCAGGAATCAGCCCGCCTTACTGCAGCAGGTCCCGTACCCGGTAGCTGCCCGGGGCGCGGCCCTGCAGCTGGCGGGCGGCGAACAGGGCGCCGCGGGCGAAAATGTCGCGGTTGGTGGCCCGGTGCACCAGCTCGATGCGCTCGCCCAGCCCGGTGAACTGGACCAGATGCTCGCCGACGATGTCACCAGCGCGCAGGCTGGCATAGTGCGGCTCCGCCCCGCCCCGCTGCGCGGCCGCACCCAGGGTCAGTGCAGTGCCCGACGGCGCGTCCTTCTTCTGGGTGTGGTGAGACTCGACGATGTCACAGTCCCAGCCGGCCAGCGCCTGCGCCGCGCGCTCGACCAGCTCGTCCAGCACCGCCACGCCCAGACTGAAGTTCGAGGCCCAGACCAGCGGGATCCTCGCCGCCGCCGCCTCCAGCGCCTGCCGCTGCGTGCTGGAGATGCCGGTAGTGCCCGAGACCAGCCCCGCACCACGTTCCACGCACAGTGCCAGCATCGGGTCGAAACCCTCCGGCAGGCTGAAGTCGATCGCCACGTCGAATGCCGGCGCACCGGGCAGCTCGCTGGCCGCGAAGAACGGTACGCCATCGACCACGCGCTGGGCCGGCGCACGACCCGTCACCGCAGCGGCGATCTGCAGGGTTTCGGGATGTTCGGCGGCCAGCCGCAGCAGGGCCTGGCCCATGCGCCCGGAGGCACCGTGGATGAGCAATCGCAGGGGAGTCTGGTTCATGCCTGCAGGCTAGCGGCAGCACGCCCGCTCCGGCAAGCGCCATCGCTGCTACGCTGCATGCCCTTTCATGCAATGGATGGCAGCTCCCTCATGCAGATCAGCGAACAGCTGGTGCTGGTCACCGGTGCCGGCCGCGGCCTTGGCCAGCACATCGCCCGCGCCTTCGCCGCCCAGGGCGCGCGCGTCATCATCAACTACCACCGAAGCGAAGGCGCCGCACGTGCTCTGGCTGCCGAGCTGGGCGGACAGGCGATCGCGCTGCCGGCCGATGTCACTGAGCGCGCCGAGGTCGATGCAATGCTGCAGCACGCCCTGGCCCACTTCGGCCAGGGCGTCACCACCGTAGTCAACAACGCACTGGCCGCGTTCTCGTTCAATGGTGATGCCCGCGACGGCGCCGCCGACATCGGCTGGCCGGCGTTCCAGGCGCAGTTCGAGGGCAGCGTGCGCGGCGCGCTGAACACCGTGCAGGCCGCCCTGCCCGGCATGCAGGCCCGTCGCTTCGGTCGGGTGATCAACATCGGCACCAACCTGTTCCAGAATCCGGTGGTCCCCTATCACGACTACACCGCCGCCAAGGCCGCACTGCTGTCGCTGACCCGTACCCTGGCCGGCGACCTCGGCCCGCATGGCATCACCGTGAACATGTTGTCCGGCGGCCTGCTGCGCACCACCGATGCCAGCGCCGCCACGCCGGAAGCAGTGTTCGACTACATCGCCGCCAACACGCCACTGCGCAGCGTCACCACGCCGGCCGAGTTCGCCGATGCCGCGCTGTTCTTCGCCAGCCCCTGGTCGCGCGCGGTGACCGGTCAGAACCTGGTGGTCGATGGCGGGCTGGTGCGGGACTGAGTCGATGCGCATCTCCGAAGTCAGCCGCCTGACCGGCGCCAGTGCCAAGGCCATCCGCCTGTACGAGGCGCGCGGACTGCTGCCGCCGGTGCCACGCCTGAACCGCTATCGCGACTACAGCGAACAGGACGTGGCCTGGGTGCAGCTGATCCGCCAGGCACTGGGGCTGGGCATCACCCTGGCCGCGATCTCACGCCTGCAGGGCCGCGATGGACGGCTCGACTGGCCAGCGGTACTGGCCTTGCTGGAGGAGCAGCGCGGCCGCATTGCCGACGAGCGGATGCGGCTGGCACAGGTCGAGCGCGACCTGCAGCTGGTCAGCGACGAACTGCAGCAGTGGCTGCACTCCGGCAGCGGCGACTGCATCCTGGAACCCAGCGGCTGCACCACCCCGGTTTGACTCTGCCCCTGGGGCAGACCCCAACCTCGCGCACTTTCCATTGCGCGAGGTTGCCGTGTCCCGTTCCATCCTGATCCTGCTGGGCCATCCTGACCGTGACAGCCTGTGCGGCGCCCTCGCCCAGCGCTATGCCACCGCCGCCGAGAATGCTGGCCACCGGGTGCGCCTGATCGCGCTGGGTGACCTCCAGTTCGACCCGGTACTGCGCCACGGCTACCGTCAGATCCAGCCGCTGGAAGCCGACCTGCAGGACGCCGCGGAAGCGATCGAGGCCTGCGATCACCTGGTGCTGGTCTACCCCACCTGGTGGGGCGCGATGCCGGCACTGCTGAAGGGCTTCTTCGATCGCGTGCTGCTGCCGGGGTACGCCTTCCGCTACCGGCGCGATTCGGTGTGGTGGGACCGGCTGCTGGCCGGGCGCAGCGCGCGGGTGATCACCACGCTGGATACGCCGCCCTGGTACTACCGCTGGATCTACCGCGACCCGGGCGTCGCCCAGATCCGCGCCACCATCCTGCAGTTCTGCGGCATCCACCCGGTGCGTGTCAGCCGCCTTGGCGCCGTACGCAGCAGTACACCGGCACAACGCAGCAAGTGGCTGGCGCTGGCGGCGGACCTGGGCTCACGCGCCTGGTAGATCCACGCCATGCGTGGATGAAATGCTGGCCAGTGTTCCGCGTGTCGCGTTTGCCAATTGACCGCCAGGCACCGCACCTCAAGGCTGTGGCCCCCTGTTCCGGCCCGGGCAAAGCCCATGAAATCCTCGACTGTCTTCAGCAAGTGCGCCAGGAAGACCGGCTTTGCCGGGACCACGACTACCCGCTACCGCTTGCTGGATGACGCCCTCCTTGTCGTGAATCACCAGCGTGCCAGCGAAAGCCGGGGTTTCTATGTGAATGCTGGACTCTACTTTCCAGAGCTGCTCAAGCATCCCCTCGCACCTGACGATCTTGAAACGGCTTTCAGGTACCGCTCCAGCATTCCCACGCCCCACGTCGACTGGCGGATTGAAGAGACACCAGGCCTGCGCCGGGCCTTCATCCAGCAGGATCTTGAAGACCTGCTGCAGGCTGGTAACCGCGACGGACTGAAAGGCCTGCTGCTCGATGCCCTTGCCGACGTGGCCGGCTTCGCGGCAACCCATGGGAACCGGGAATCGGTGCGGCGATTGAATCGGGATGGACGCTTCCGGGCGATCATCCGCAGAGAGGTCTGAACCCCGGAAGCGTGCGAACCAAGGTTCGCACCCACCAGCGCAGGAGAAGCAGCGTCAGTGCCGCTTCGGCGGAGTCGGCCCGCAACTGTCGCAACCGCCACAGGCACCGCCACTTCCGCTCGCCGGTGGCGCGACCTTCCGCCCCAGCGCCTGCAGCCAGGCGGCGCGACCGGGCTTCAGCAGGGCCAGCGCCAACGCCCCGCGCAGCTTGCGCACGGTACCGGGGAACTGCTTCTTCAGCACCACCCAGGCACTGACCAGCACGGCCACCGCGATGATCAGGTACTGGATCAGCAGCCCGGCATCCATCAGCCGCCTCCCAGCGCCCTGGTCACCTGGTAGGTGATCAGCGCGGCCACGTAGGCCGCCGCGAACAGGTAGAACGCAGCGAAGCCCATCTGTTTCCATGAGTTGGTCTCGCGCTTGATGGTGGCCAGCGTCGAGATGCACATCGGGGCGTAGATGTACCAGACCAGCAGCGACAGTGCGGTGGCCAGCGACCAGCCATCGCTGATCAGCGGGGTCAGTGCCTGGCTGGCGGCATCGTCATCGGCTGCCGACAGCGCATACACGGTGGCCAGCGAAGACACCGCCACCTCACGCGCGGCCAGGCCCGGGATCAGCGCGATGCAGATCTGCCAGTTGAAGCCCAGCGGCGCGAAGAACACAGCCATTGCATGGCCGATCTGGCCGGCGTAGCTGTAATCGATCGCGGGCATGGTGGCCCCCGCCGGTGCTGCCGGGAACGACAACAGCACCCACAGCAGGATGGTCAGCGCCAGGATGATGCCGCCAACGCGCTTGAGGAAGATCATGCCGCGCTCGTACAGGCCGACCGCCAGGTCACGCACGTGCGGCAGGCGGTACGACGGCAGTTCCAGCATCAGCGGATGCTCGCTCTTGTCGCGGCGCCACTTCTTCATGATCCACGACATCGCCAGCGCGCTGAGGATGCCGGCCGCGTACAGGCCGAACAGCACCAGGCCCTGCTGGTTGAACACGCCCCATACCGTCTTCTGCGGAATGAACGCACCGATCAGCAGCGCGTACACCGGCAGGCGTGCGGAACAGGTCATCAGCGGCGCCACCAGGATCGTGGCCAGGCGGTCACGCGGGTCCTGGATGCTGCGCGTGGACATGATGCCCGGCACCGCGCAGGCGAAGCTGGACAGCAGCGGGATGAACGAGCGGCCGGACAGCCCGGCGGCGGCCATCATGCGGTCGAGCAGGAACGCCGCACGCGGCAGGTAGCCGGATTCCTCCAGCACCAGGATGAAGAAGAACAGGATCAGGATCTGCGGCAGGAACACCACCACGCCACCGACACCGGCGATGATGCCGTCGGTCAGCAGGCTGGCCAGCGGGCCTTCCGGCAGCACGCTGCCGACGAAGGCGCCGAGCCAGGCGAAACCGGCCTCGATGGCGTCCATCAGCGGCGTCGCCCAGGCGTACACCGCCTGGAAGATCAGGAACATCACCACCGCCAGGCTGATCAGCCCGAACACCGGGTGCAGCAGCCAGCGGTCCAGCGCGTCGTCGATCTTCGCGGTCCGCGCCGGCATGCGCACGGCCACCGACAGGATCTCGCGCACCTTGGCGTGGTAATCGAGCCCACCTTCCGGGCCCGGCACCGGTGCATCCAGGTGCGGGACCATCGCATCCAGGCGTTCGACCAGAGCCTTGGCGCCCTGCTTGCGCACCGCCACGGTCTCCACTACCGGCACGCCCAGCTCGCGCTCCAGCGCGGCCACGTCCACCTGGATGCCACGGCGCTGGGCCGCATCAACCATGTTCAGCGCCACCACCATCGGCTTGCCCAGCTCGCGCAGTTCCAGCGCGAAGCGCAGGTGCAGGCGCAGGTTGGTGGCGTCGATCACGCACAGCAGCACATCCGGCGCAGCTTCGCCCGGGTAGAAGCCCCGGCACAGGTCACGGGTGATCGCCTCGTCCAGGCTGGCCGGATGCAGGCTGTAGGCGCCCGGAAGGTCGAGTACCGCGAACTCGCGGCCGGACGGCGCACGCAGACGGCCTTCCTTGCGCTCGACGGTGACGCCGGTGTAGTTGGCAACCTTCTGCCGGCTGCCGGTCAGCTGGTTGAACAGTGCGGTCTTGCCGCTGTTGGGGTTACCAACCAGCGCAACGCGCAGGGGGGCGGTAGTGGCAGTGGCAGTCATGCGCGTCGTTCCTGGCTGGCGGCGTCGACCACGACCCGCTTGGCTTCACTGATCCGCAGCGCGAAACGGGTGAACCCGACCTGCACCAGCAGCGGCTCTCCCCCCACCGGACCCTTGGCCACCAGGCGCACTTCCTCGCCCTTCACGAAACCCAGCTCGCGCAGGCGACGGGCGATGGCATCGTTGGCATGCAGGTCCTGCACGGACTCGACCACGGCCGAGGTGTGCAGCGGCAGTTCGGACAGCGTCATCTAGCGTGTTCTCTGCTGGATGTAAATGGTTCTCGATTCTAACATTCCCGCGTCGCGTCATGGCCCATGACCAATGGCCCGCTATGATCCATACAGGTATGGAGTGACCCTGGAATCCCATGAACGATGCTTTGCAGATCGAGCGCAGCGGCGCCGTCCTCACCCTCTGGCTGAACCGGCCGGAGCTGCACAACGCCTTTGACGCCGGGCTGATCGCCCGGCTGACCGCCGCACTGGAGGCCGCCGGCCACGATGCTTCGGTGCGCGCGGTGGTGCTGGCCGGCCACGGCGCCTCCTTCTCGGCCGGTGCCGACATGCAGTGGATGCGCGGCATGGCGGCGGCCAGCGAAGCCGATAACCGCGAGGACTCGCTGGCCCTGGCCCGGCTGATGCGCACCCTGGACGAGCTGCCCAAGCCGACCCTGGCCCGGGTCCATGGCGCGGCCTTCGGCGGCGGCGTCGGCCTGGTCGCCTGCTGCGACATCGCCATCGCCAGCACCTCGGCCCGCTTCGGCTTGACCGAAAGCCGCCTCGGCCTGCTGCCGGCGGTGATCTCGCCCTATGTGATCGAAGCCATCGGCCCGCGCCAGGCCCGTCGCTGGTTCGCCACCGGCGAGCATTTCGACGCCGACACCGCGCTGCGCATCGGCCTGGTCCACCAGCTGGTCGAGCCCGAACGCCTGGACGAGGCCGTGCAACGCCAGCTGGCCCTGCTCGACAAGGCCGGCCCGATCGCCTCGTCCACCGCCAAGCAACTGGTCCGCCAGGTCCGCGACAGCCATGACCGCGACACCCTGGATCGCGATAATGCCGCCCTGATCGCGCGCCTGCGGGTGTCGGCCGAGGGCCAGGAAGGCCTGGGCGCCTTCCTCGACAAGCGCGCCCCCCATTGGGTCACGGAAGCCTGAACATGCTCGATCATCTTGGTTTGACCAGCGCCGACCTGGCGCGCAGCAAGGCCTTCTTCCTGCAGGCACTGGCGCCACTGCAGATCGGCGTGGTGATGGAAGTGACCGCCGAACAGACCGGCGCGCATGACCACATCGGCTTCGGCAGCGACGGCAAGCCGTTCTTCTGGCTTGGCAATGGCGGCACCGCCAGCCATGGCGTGCATGTGGCCTTCGCCTGCGCCAGCCGCGACCAGGTGGACGCCTTCCATGCCGCCGCCCTCGCCGCCGGTGGCCGCGACAACGGCGCCCCGGGCCTGCGCTCGTGGTATCACCCGGACTACTACGGCGCCTTCGTGCTGGACCCGGATGGCAACAACATCGAGGCGGTCTGCCACCGCCCTGCCAATGGGGCAACCGCATGAGCGACTACGTCCGCATCGTCGAGGTCGGGCCGCGTGACGGCCTGCAGAACGAAAAGCAGTCGGTCTCCACCGGCGACAAGATCGAACTGATCAACCGTCTGTCGGCCACCGGGCTGCGCAGCATCGAGGCGACCAGCTTCGTCAGCCCGAAGTGGATCCCGCAGCTGGCCGATGCCGCCGAGGTCTACGCCGGCATCCAGCGCCGGCCCGGCATCCACTACCCGGTACTGGTGCCGAACGAACAAGGCTACGACCGCGCCCGTGCGGTGGGCGCGGAGGAAGTGGCGGTGTTCACCGCCGCGTCCGAGGCGTTCAACCGCACCAATACCAATGCCGGCATCGATGAATCGCTGGCGCGCTTCGAGCCGATCCTGCGCCGTGCCGCCGCCGATGGCGTGCGCGTGCGCGGCTACGTCTCCACCGTGCTCGGCTGCCCCTACCAGGGCGAAGTGCCGCTGGCTGATGTGGTGCGCGTTGCACGCGCCCTGCACCAGATGGGCTGTTACGAAATCTCGCTGGGCGACACCATCGGCGTCGGCACCCCACGCAAGGCACGGGCGATGCTGCAGGCGGTCGCTGCCGAGATTCCGATGGAAGCACTGGCCGTGCACTTCCACGACACCTACGGCCAGGCCATCGCCAACATCGCCACCTGCCTGGAAGCAGGCGTGCGCGTGGTCGACAGTGCGGTGTCGGGTGCCGGTGGCTGCCCGTATGCCAAGGGCGCCAGCGGCAACGTCGCCAGCGAAGACGTGGTCTACCTGCTGCAGGGCCTGGGCCTGGACAGCGGCGTGGACCTGCGGGCACTGGCCGAGACCGGCCGCTGGCTGGCCGGCCTGCTCGGCCGCGCCACCGCCAGCCGCACCGGGCAGGCGCTGGCCGCCGCCGGTTGACCGCCGCGCTGCGCCGCCCCGCAAAGGCGGCGCAGTGCACAACAGCGGCGGTCGCGGCTTCCGTTAGAATCGGCGGTTCTCGAACCTGCAGGACCGTTCAATGCAGCTGTCTTCCGTACGTGCCGTGATCACTGGCGGCGTCTCCGGCCTCGGCCTGGCCGTGGCCCAGCACCTCGTCGCCCAGGGCGGCAAGGTGGCCCTGTTCGACCTCAACGACGACAAGGGCGCTGCCGCCATTGCCGGGCTGGGTGCCGACAAGGCCCGCTATTTCAACGTCAACGTCAGCGATGAGGCGGCGGTGACCGCGGCCATCGACCAGGCCCACGATTTCCTCGGCGGCCTGAACGTGGCGATGAACTGCGCCGGCATCCTGGGCGCCGGCCGCGTGCTGGGCAAGGAAGGCCCGATGCCGCTGGCCGGCTTCCAGGGCACGGTGATGGTAAACCTGGTCGGCAGCTTCAACGTGGCCAAGGCCGCGGCCAACCGCATGCAGCACAACGAAGCGGGCACTGACGGCGAGCGCGGCGTGATCATCAACACCGCCAGCATCGCCGCCTATGAAGGCCAGATCGGCCAGGCCGCGTATGCCGCCAGCAAGGGTGGCGTGGTCTCGATGACGCTGCCGATGGCACGCGAACTGTCGCGCTTCGGCATCCGCGTCAATACGATTGCTCCGGGCGTGTTCTGGACGCCGATGGTCGACGGCATGCCCGAAGCCGTGCAGCAGTCGCTGGCCGCCTCGATTCCGTTCCCGTCGCGCCTGGGCAAGCCGGAAGACTTCGCCAGCCTGGTCGGCTTCATCCTCGGCAACACCTACCTCAACGGCGAGACCATCCGCCTGGACGGCGCTACCCGCCTCGCTCCGAAGTGATTCCCCCCGGGCGCCGGGACGGCGCCCTCCCCCAACGACCTAGATCACCATGAAAGCCAACGACATCAAGAAGGGCAACGTCGTCGAGTACAACAACGGCGTGTACCAGATCCGCGACATCGAGCGCAGCTCGCCGCAGGGTCGCGGCGGCAACGTCCGCTTCCGCTTCATCATGTACAGCGTGCCGGGCGGCAACAAGCTCGATGCCAGCTTCGATGCCGACGACAACCTGGTCGAGGTCGAACTGCTGCGCCGCCAGTCCACCTATTCGTACAAGGACGGCGACGCGTTCGTGTTCCTCGATGACGAGGACTACACCCCCTACACCCTGGACGCGGACGTGATCGGCGACGACGCTGGCTACATCACCGATGGCCTGACCGGCATCTACGTGCAGGTGATCGACGAGCAGCCGGTGGCGATCCAGCTGCCGGCCTCGGTGGTGCTGGAAGTGATCGAGACGCCGCCGGAACTGAAGGGTGGCACCGCCACCAAGCGCCCGAAGCCGGCCAAGCTCAACACCGGCATCGAGATCATGGTGCCGGAGTACATCGTCAACGGCGAACGCGTGCTGGTGAACACCGCCACCGGCGAATTCGCGGGCCGTGCCGACTAATCGCCTCGCGCTGATCGGCTGCCTGTCCCTGCCTGCGGCGCATTCGCCGCAGGCAGGCCATCGGATGTAGCAGTCGTGTAGCACCGAGCCCACGCTCGGCTGCTGTGCGTTGGACAGGGACTGCAGCCGAGCGTGGCTCGGCTCTACAGGTAGCTTACGGCTGCTTCGCGCCGAAATTGCCGCAGCCGTGGTACTGGCGGGTGCCGATGGTCAGGTTCACCTTGGCATCGAACGCCTCGCCACTCATGTCGTCCTGGCAGGTCATGCGCTGGAAGCTGAGCTTGACGTCGGTGCCATCGGACGCCTTGCCACTCCAGCCGTCAGCACCTGCGGTGGGCTGGGCGACATCGAAACGACGCTCACCGTAATCCACTTCCACCTGCAGGCCCGGCGTGTCGCCGTCGACAACCGCCAGCCAGCCCGGCTCATTGCCGGTGGCACGGAACGCGGCATTGCCGGCGCTGCCATCGCCTTCAGTGGCTTCGACCGCATGGCACTCGCGATCGGCTTCGCCCTTCAGGCTCAACAGGCCGTCATCGCTGCCCTTGGTCCAGAAGCTGTTGCCCTTGCCATCGCCGTACTTGGCACCCGACGCCGCACGCTCGGAGCTCATGGCGAAGGTGCGTTCGCCGATCACCACCGTGGCCGCATCCTCGCCATTGAAGGTCGCGCGCACGCTCAGATCACCACACTGGTACGTGGTCTCGCTGCCACCTTCGGTGCTGGCGCTCGGCTGCGGCGCGGCAGGCGGGGCGTCATTGCCGCCTGCGGCGGGCGGCTGGGCCGGCTGGCACGCGGCCAGCACCAACCCGAGGGAGGCTGCCAACAGACTGGGAACTACACGCATGGCTCGACTCCTTGTCGACACTACAGAGAGGCTCGACCCTACCACCTGTCGGTGAGCGGGGCCTGAAAGCGGCCTGACCGCGCTCATGCGGCCAGTACCGCCATCGACAACAGCTGCGCGCCGCTTTCGCCGGAACTGCAGGTCCACACCCGCAGCAGGCGCAGTTTCAGCTCGCGCTCCCGGCCCTGCCCGCGCACCGACAAGCGCACGTCGCTGGACAACAATGCCAGGCGTCCGCACAGCAGCGTTTCCACCGCGTACGACTGCAGGCTGCGCACCTGCAGGTTTCCGGCCAGCCAGTCGCCCAGCCAAGGCAGGTCGAGCAAGCGCCCGCCCTGCCCGTCCATCATGAACAATGCCGGCGATACCAGCGCAGTCAGCGCATCGTGGTCGTCATCCAGCAATGCCTGCCGCAGGCGCTGTTCCAGCGCTGCCAACTGCCGCTCATGCAGGTCTTCAACGATGTCCCGTTCCATCCACGGATCCTTCCGGCATCGGCCGGCGCCTGCGCAGGCGTTGCGCGATCCACTGCCGCGCGCCCTGCACCACTACATAGAAGACCGGTACGAAGAACACCGCCAGCACCGTCGCACTGACCATGCCGCCGAACACACCGGTTCCAATCGCCTGCTGGGTTTCCTTCGACGCGCCCTGCGCAAGCATCAGCGGCACCACGCCCAGCGCGAATGCCAGCGAGGTCATCACGATCGGCCGCAGGCGCAGCCTGGCCGCCTCCAATGCCGCCTCGACCAGGCCGCGCCCCTGCTGCTGCAGCTGCCGCGCGAACTCGACGATGAGGATCGCGTTCTTCGCCGACAGCCCGATCACGGTGATCATGCCGACTTTGAAGAACACGTCGTTGGGCATGCCGCGCAACAACACGGCGGCGACCGCGCCGAGCAGGCCCAATGGCACCACCAGCATCACCGCCAGCGGAATCGACCAGCTCTCGTACAGTGCCGCCAGCACCAGGAACACCACCAGCATCGACAACAGCAGCAGCCACGGCGCCTGCGCCCCCGACTCACGTTCCTGCAGCGACTGGCTGGTCCACTGCAGGGCGAAGCCGGACGGCAGTCTTTCGGCCAGCCGCTCCATTTCGGCCATCGCCTGGCCGGTCGATACGCCGGACGCCGGTGCACCGGACAGGTTCAGCGCCGGGAAGCCGAGATAGCGCTGCAGCTGCAGTGGCGCCTCGGTCCAGTGCGGGGTCACCAGCTCCGACAACGCCACCATGCCGCCTTCGCTGTTGCGCACGTACAGCTTCAGCACATCCTCCAGTTCCATGCGGTGCGGTGCGTCGGCCTGCAGGATCACCTGCTGCAACCGGCCCTTGTTGGGGAAGTCATTGACGTACTGCGAGCCCATCGCAGCCGACAGCGTGCTGCTGATGTGTTCGAAGCCCACGCCCATCGCCTCGGCCTTGGCACGGTCGATATCCAGCCGCACGCTGGTACCTGCTGGCAGGCCATCGGCATGCACCTCGGACAGCAGCGGACTGGCCTCGGCCAGCTTCAGCAGCTGCTGCAGGGCCGCGCGCAGCTCGGCCTGGCTCTGCCCGGTACGCGCCTGCAGGGCGAGCGAGAACCCGGACGAACGACCCAGGCTGTCAATCGCCGGCGGCATCACGCTCATCACCTCGCCCTCGGCAATCGTGGCCATTGCCTTCTGCGCCGCCTCCACCTCAGCGGCCGCGGTGGCGCCTGCGCGCTCGCCCCAGTCCTTCAGCATGGTGTAGGTCAGCGCCGCGCTCGGGCCGGAGCCAGAGAAGCTGTAGCCAAGGATCGACTGATTGGAGCCGATGCCCGGGCGCGAGGCTACATGCCGTTCGTAGGCTTCGACCACGGCCAGCGTGCGCTCGGCGGTCGCTTCGGCCGGCAGCTGGATCGAGGTCATGAAATAGCCCTGGTCTTCTTCCGGCAGGAATGCACCCGGCAACCAGTGCAGGCCCAGCAACAGCGCCACTACCAGTGCGGCGAACACGCCCATCACCCGCCCGCTTCGCTGCAGCACGGAGGCCACGCCACGCTGGTAGCGCCCGGTCATCGCCTCGAAGCCACGATTGAAGGCGCCGAACAGACCGCCCCGACCATGGTGGCCATGGGTGTTCGGGCGCAGCAGGGTCGCGCACAGCGCTGGGGTCAGGCTCAATGCCAATAGCGCCGAGAACAGGATCGACACCGCCATCGCCACGGTGAACTGGCGGTAGATCGCGCCCACCGAGCCGCTGGCCAGCGCCATCGGAATGAACACCGCGGTCAGTACCAGGGTGATGCCGATCACCGCACCGGTCAGCTCGCGCATCGCCTTGATGGTGGCCTCGCGCGGCGGCAGGCCCTCCTCGGCCATGATCCGTTCCACGCCCTCGACCACCACGATCGCGTCGTCGACGATGATGCCGATCGCCAGCACCATGCCGAACATGGTCAGCACGTTGATCGAGAAGCCCAGCGCCAGCATCACCGCGAAGGTACCCAGCAGCGCGATCGGTGCGACCAACGCTGGAATCAGCGTGTAGCGCCAGTTCTGCAGGAACAGGTACATCACCGCGAACACCAGCAGCATCGCCTCCAGCAGCGTCTGCACCACCTTCTGGATCGAGATCCTGACGAACGACGCGGTGTCGAACGGAATGCTCGATTCCACGCCGCGCGGCAGCAGCGGCGCCAGCTCGGCCATGCGCTCGCGCACCGCCGACGCGGTGCGAACCGCGTTCGCGCCAGGACGCAGCTGCACGCCGGCGGCGGTGGCCGGATGGCCATCCTCGCGGGTGCCCCAGGCATAGCTCTGCGCGCCCAGCTCGACGCGGGCGACATCGCCCAGCACCACCCGCGAGCCGTCGGCCCCGGCGCGCAGCACGATGGCAGCGAACTGTTCCGGCGTGGACAACTGGCCATCGGCGCTGAGCGGCACGGTGATGCGCTGGCCCGGAACACCCGGAGAATCGCCGATGCGCCCCGGCGAGATCTCCAGGTTCTGCTGCTCGATGGCAGCGGCCACGTCACCCATGGTCAGCCCATAGCCGGTCAACCGGGTCGGGTCCAGCCACACGCGCATCGCCTGTTCGGCACCGAACAGCTGCACCCGGCCGACGCCATCGATGCGGCGCAGCTCCTCGATGATGTTGCGCGCCATGAAGTCGCCCAGTGCGGCCTCGCTGACGCTGGCATCCGGCGAACGCAGACCGACCAGCATCAGGAAGCCGGAATCGGCGGCCTCCACGAACAGGCCGTTCTGGCGCACGCTGCGCGGCAGGCGCGGCTCGATCGCCTTGATCCGGTTCTGCACGTCCACCTGCGCCAGCTCCGGGTTGGTGCCCGGCTTGAAGGTGGCGGTGATCGAGGCTTCGCCGGACGTGTCCACCGACGACTCGAAGTACAGCAGGTGCTTGACGCTGGACAGCTCGCGCTCGATCAGGCCGACCACCGCGTCATTCAGCGTCTGCGGGCTCGCACCCGGGTAACTGGCGTAGATGCTGACGCTGGGCGGGGCAACCGCCGGATAGCGCTCCACCGCCAGCCGCGGGATCGCCAGCACACCGGCCAGGATGATGAAGATCGCCAGCACCCAGGCGAACACCGGGCGATCGATGAAGAAACGTGCCATGTTGGAATTTCCTGGAGGGACCGGCCCGGTAGAGGCTCAGCCCTTGCTGCCGGCCTGCACCGCGCCGGCGCTGGCGACCGGCATCTGCCAGTCGCGCGCATCGACCACCACGCCTTCCTGCAGGCGTTCCTGGCCTTCGACCACCACCTTTTCGCCCGCCTTCAGGCCGGTGCGCACCAGCCATTGGCGATCAACGCTGCCGTCGACCTCCAACGTGCGGATCACCGCCTTGCCGTCGCCACCGATCACCCAGGCATAGGCCTGGCCACCGGCACTGCGCAGCACGGCCTGCTGCGGCACGGTCAGTGCGCTGGCCGGCGCACCCCGCGGCACCTTCGCGCGCACGTACATGCCGGGCAGCAGCTGGCGCTGCGGGTTGTCGACCAGGATGCGCAGGATCACATCACCGGTGCGCGCATCGACATTGATACCGGAGAACAGCATCTGGCCACGCTCGGACAGCGGCTTGCCGGCCGCACCGATGATCGTTACCGGCAGCTCGCCGCCGCCGGCAGCGCTGCGCTGCAGCGACTCCAGCTGCGCGGCCGGCTGGCGCACATCGACGTAGACCTGGTCGATCTGCTGCACCACCGCCATCGGCTCGGCATCGGCCACGCCGACCAGTGCACCTTCGGTCACCAGCGCCTGGTCGATGCGGCCGGCAATCGGCGCGCTGACCGTGGCATAGCGCAGATCGAGCTGGCGACGCGCCAGGATCGCGCGCGCCTCATTCACCGCGGCACGGGCCTGTTCGTACTCGGCACTGGCATCGTCGCGGTGCTGCTGGCTGACCGCCTGCGCGGCCGCCAGCGCATGCAGGCGCTGCGACTGCACGCGGCTGCGGCCCAAGGCGGCCTCACTGCGCTGCAGCGCGGCCAGTGCCGAGTCGACATCGGCACGGAACGCCGCCGGATCGATCTGGAACAGGGCCTGGCCGGCGCGCACTTCCGCACCCTGCTCAAACAGCCGGCGCTGCACGATGCCGCCCACCTGGGCACGGATCTGTGCGGTGCGTACGGCGGCCACGCGGCCAGGCAGTTCGTCATCGCGCTGCACGACCTGCGGGCCGACCGTGACCACGCTGACGCGCGGTGCCGCTTCGGGCGTGGCTTCGGGGGCGGAGCAGGCCGTCATGGCCAGGGCGAGGGCCGCGATCAACGCGACCGGAGTCCTGAAGGTTCTCATTGCTGTGCACAATGCCGCGCGGGCGGCTGATAGGTTCTGAAGCGTGCAGTCTGCGGGGCGATGATGGGGTTTCGATGGAGGAACTGTGGAGATACGATGGAGGCAAGCACCTTAAGGCCCCGCCCCTGCATGCATGCCTCCCCTGCCCTCGCCGCCCTCGTCCTGATCGTCGAGGATGAGGCCGAGATCGCCGATATTCTTACCGCCTACCTGGAACGCGAAGGACTACGCACCCTGCGTGCCGCCGATGGCCACAGTGCACTGGACCTGCACCGCAGCGCCCGCCCCGACCTGGTCCTGCTCGACGTACAACTGCCGCGGCTGGATGGCTGGAGCGTACTGACCCAGCTACGCCAGCGCGGCGAAACGCCGGTGATCATGCTGACCGCGCTGGACCAGGACCTGGACAAGCTGACTGCGCTGCGCATGGGCGCCGACGACTACGTGGTCAAGCCGTTCAATCCGGCCGAAGTGGCAGCGCGCGTGCGCGCCGTGCTGCGGCGTACGCTGCGTGGCTCGCGCGTGGACGCACCGACCGCACTGCGCGCGGGCCCGTTGCTGATCGACTCGGCCACCCATGCCGTGCAGGTGGAAGGCGACGGCTACAGCCACGAAGTGCTGCTCACCCTCACCGAGTTCAAGCTGCTGCACTGCATGGCGCTGGCGCCGACCCGCATCTTCAGCCGCAGCGAACTGATGCACGAATGCCTGCCGGAAAGCGAGGCGCTGGAGCGCACGGTCGACAGCCATGTCAGCAAGCTGCGCCGCAAGCTGGATGAAGTGGGCATGGTCAATGTTCCGGCCAGCGTGCGCGGTGTCGGCTACCGGTTGATGGCCGACCGCTGATGGCCCGCCTGCGCCGCTCCGGGCTCAGTCGCCACATCATCGTCTCGATGTCGCTGATGGTGATCGGCGTCATCGTGATGATGATCCTGTCATCGTGGCTGCTGTACGCGGTGCTGGTCGAGTTCTTCCCCGGCAGTGCCGAAGAGCCGGAAAGCTGGCTGCCGACCGGGCCGGAGCTGGCATGGATGGTCGGGGTGATCCTGACCGGCCTGGCACTGGCCATCGCCGCCTCGTTCCGCCTTGCCCACCGCATCCTGTCGCCCTTGAATTCGCTGGTCGACAGCGTGCGCGCGCTTGCCGGCGGCGACCTCGGTGCGCGCGCCAGCGCCCAGGAAAACTCGCCCGGCGAAGTGGCCACCCTGGTCGAGGATTTCAATGCGATGGCGCGCCGCCTGCAGCACATGGAGAGCGAGCGCGCGATGTGGCATGCGGCCATTGCCCATGAACTGCGGACTCCGGTGACGATCCTGCGTGGTCGCCTGCAGGGGCTGGCCGAGGGCGTGTTCCAGCCAGACGAATCCCAGTTCCGCAGCCTGCTGGCACAGGTCGAAGGCCTCTCACGCCTGATCGAGGATCTGCGCGTGTTGAGCCTGTCCGACAACGCGCGGTTGGACGTACGCCGCGCGCGCACCGACGTGGTGGCCGAAGTGCATTCGGTGATGACCCTGGTCGACCCGCAGTTCCGCGCCGCCGGCTTCGTGCTGGAGCTGGAAACCAGCCGCGAGGAACACAACGCGCACTGTGACCCGACACGCTTGCGCCAGGCCCTGCTGGCACTGCTGGAGAATGCGCGCCGCTACGCCAGCCCGGGCAAGGTGCGGATTGCCGTGCACGACACGCCCGGACACGTGCAGGTGGCGATCGAGGACGAAGGCCCGGGCATCGACCCGGAACTTCACACCGACATCTTCACTCCGTTCATGCGCGCCGACGGCTCGCGCTCGCGCCAGGGCGGCGGCAGCGGGCTGGGCCTGGCGGTGGTCAAGGCCATCGCCGATGCACATGGCGGGCGCGTCTACTGCACGCCCGGCAGCGCCGGCGGCAGCCGCTTCGTCATCGAGCTTCCGCGCCAGTAGCCGGCAGCCTGGCCTGTTCGCGCAGGTGCGCGCCGAGTGTGGTCAGATTGGCGTCGATCGCATCCATTTCGTCGCGCTGCGGCGCCGGCAGCGTCTGGCGCAGCTGTACGCGCAGCGCCTGCCACGCCGGCACCGCCTGCGCACTGGCGGTGGCCACGACCTCGGACAACAGCGCCTGCTCATCGGCAAGCGGCAACCCGTAGCCATCGTCGACCAGCAGCGTACCCGGGCGCAGCCATTGCCCACCCTGCTCCAGCAGCTGGCGCAGGCCGCGCGTCTCGGCACTGTCCGGTGCCGCCAGCAGGCGCCGTTTCAGCACATCGCGCGCGCGCAGTTCGGCGCGGCGTTGCGCAGCCTGTTCCAGCAGCAGCAGCCCGGCGCTGGCACGCAGGTCACCCTGCAGCAGCCAGGGCGCACGCTGCTGTGCGGGCAGCTTCAGCCAGGCGCGCACATCGCGCACCGGCAGCCCCAGCTGTGAGCTCGCCACCGCGAACAACTGCTGATAGTGATCGCGCGCCGAGGCAAAGTAGTAGCCCTGCGCCTGCGCTGCATTGCGGTCCGTCAGCACCTGCTCGTCCAGCACATGCAGCCGGGACAGCCGACGCTTCAACCCGCGCGGACTCAGCTGGGCCAGCCCGGCCTCCCCCAGGCGCGGCACGCCCGCCTGCAGCAGCTTTGCGGTTTCCACCGCGCAGTTGTTGCTGACGAAGTAATAGCGCCCGTCGTAGCTCCAGTGCACCTGTGCAGTGCGCTCGAGCAGGCCGGCGATCTCGCCGGGCGACAACTGCAACGGCAGCGACTGCAACCCACGCAGTTCCACCTTGGTGTACTCGTCCACCACCTGCTGCAGCGGCAGCACGAACAGCCGCGAGGGATAGCCGCCGGTCAGGCCACGCCAGTTGGAAATCTGCACATCACCCACGAATGCGCGGAACGACAGCACGCGGTGGTGCTCCAGGTCCAGGCGGCAGTCCGGCCCCGGCGCACGGCCCGGCCGGCAGATCACCAGCCGCAGCATGCTGTGCCCCCAGCGGCTCATCAGCTGCGCACTGCCTTCGGCGAACAGGTAGTCCACGGCGTAGACGCGCGAAGGATCGAGCTGCAGCAGCGATGCCGCACCCTCTTCCGATTCGGCCTGCAGCAATGGCAACGTGGCCGCGCAGTGCGACTGCGGCAGCGATGGCGGGGTTCCGAAATGGGCCTGGTACCACTGCGCCAGCGCCGGGCGCCGGCAGGCAAACTCGCTGTCGAGCACGAAATGCTCGGCGTTCACTGCCAGGTACTCGGCCGGATCCTTCAGTTCATAGGCATCCGGACTACGGTCACGGAAGTCGTTGCCACCACGGCCGAGATGCCAGGGCTTGCGCTGCCATCCGGCCAGGTCGCGCCAGCGCGCACTGCGCGACCAGTTCGCGCCGCTACGGTCTGCAACATGGGTCAGTTCATGCACCAGCGCGCTGCGTCGTGCACGGCGTGCGCCGGGCACGGCATCATCCAGCAGCTCGCGACGCAGGTCGATGCGGCCGGCGAAAGCGCGACCGTGCACATCGGCCGGCAGGTGGTCGCTCCAGCGCACCTGCACGTGTGCTGGCAGTGAGCGCAGCAGGCCATCTGGCAGCAGGGACTGCACGTCGGCCAGGGTCTGCATCGCCACCTGCTGCTGTGCAGGGCTCAGCCCTTCCGGATCCAGGCGCAGGTCGCTGCTGGCATGTGCGGCCGGAACGGCCAGCAGTAGAGCCAGGCCATGCCTGGCTGCGTTCCGTGCAGATGTCATGGCGTTGCCAGCCAGCGGCCGGCACTACCCGGGATCAACGCGCCAGCAGCGCGCGGGCCAGTTCCAGGTCGCTCTGCTGCTGCGCGGCAGCGCTCTGCTCACGCAGGTGGACCAGCGCGGCCTGCAGGCGGGCGCCACGGATCTGGCCGTCGCTGGCGATGAACGCGGCGGCATCGTCGCGTGCGGCCTGCACCACCTTGTCGTCGCCCGAGCTGCTGGCCGAAGAGCCCGACGATGCACCGGTGGCGGAACCGGCCGAGGTGCCGGCGAAGCTGGAAGCGAAGCCGGCCAGCGGCAGGGACAGCAGGGCGAGCAGCAGAAGCGGACGGGTCATCGGTTCGAAGCCGGTTGTGAGGATGCGTGGAGCGTAACGGGTGCGTGAAGGATTTGCCCGGCTCAAACGTCGAACAGCTTGCCGGGATTCAGCCGCGCTTGGGGATCGAACGCACGTTTGACCGCCTTCATCAGGGCGATCTCGGCCGGGCCGCGGGTGCTGTCCAGGTAGCCCTTCTTGACCAGGCCGATGCCGTGTTCAGCCGAGATGCTGCCATCGAACCGGGCCAGCACCTGCGCCAGCAGCTTGGTCACATGCTCGCACTGCGCCACGAAATCGGCGTCGCTGGTGTCATCGGGCTTGAGCACGTTGATGTGCAGGTTGCCGTCACCGATATGACCGAACCACACCACATCGAAGTGCGGGTAGGCCTGCCCGATCAATGCCTGGGTCTCGGCCAGGAACGCCGGCATCGCCGAGATCCGCACCGAGACGTCGTTCTTGTAGGGCTTGTAGCGCGCCAGCGATTCGGTGATGCCTTCGCGCAGGCGCCACAACTGGGCGGCCTGGGCATCGCTGGCACTGATCACGCCGTCGCTGACCCAGCCGTTGCCCATGCAGTCCTCGAAGGCCGCCATCGCCGCCGCTTCCTGCGCTTCGTCGTTGGCGGCGAACTCGGTGACCACGTAATACGGGTGCACCTCGTCGAACGGTGCCTGCGCACCATGCGCCAGCACGTGCTCCAGCGCGCGATCAGTGAAGAATTCGAAGGCCTGCAGCTGCAGCCGTGCGCGGAACGCGGCGAATACCTGCATCAGCACTTCGAAGCTGGGCAGCGCCAGCAGCATCACGTTGCTGGCCGGCGGCGGATCGGTCAGCTTCACCGTCGCTTCGACGATCACGCCCAGCGTGCCTTCCGAACCGATCAGCAGCTGGCGGAAGTCATAGCCGCTGGAGTTCTTGATCAGGCCCTTGTTGAGCTCCAGCAACTCGCCACTGGCGGTGACCACCTTCAGCCCGGCGATCCACTCGCGGGTGTTGCCGTAACGGATCACGCGGATGCCACCGGCATTGGTGGCGATGTTGCCGCCGATCGTGCAGGAACCACGCGCGGCGAAATCCACCGGGTAGATCAGGCCGTGGTCCAGCGCGGCGTTGTGCACGGCTTCCAGCGGCATGCCGGCCTGCACCACCAGGGTGCGATCGACCGCGTCGTAGGCCAGCGCCTTGTTCATCCGTTCCAGGCTGAGCACCAGCTCGCCGTTGGCAGCCACCGCGCCACCGGAGAGGCCGGTACGGCCGCCGGACGGCACCACGGCCACGCCCTCGCCCGCACTCCAGCGCATCACCGCCTGCACTTCCTCGACCGTGGCCGGCAGTGCGATCGCCAACGGCGCCGGCGTCCAGCGCCGGGTCCAGTCGCGCCCGTAATGCTCCAGGTCGGCCGGGTCGGTCTTCAGCTTCAGGCCGGGACAGGCCTGCTGCAGCGAGGCAATGCGGGAATCGGTCATGACGGTCCAGCGCGGGGCGTGAAGAACGGGCAAGCGTGCCAGCGGCACGCGCCAGCGTCCAGCCCTGCCGCGCTGCAGATAGCTACGGATGCAACCAATTGCGCACTGCACCATGGGCGCTTCGATCTGGCATAGTGGTCAGCCCCTGTCCCACTGGCCGTGTCGCCCCATGTCGCCGAAGAAGACCTCGTTCCCCAAGCAGGATATCCGCGTGCTGTTGCTGGAGGGGGTCAGCCAGACCGCCGTGGAGGTGTTCAGCGCCGCCGGCTACAGCCAGATCGAAGCGCACACCAAGGCACTGCCCGAGGACGAACTGAAGGCGCGCATCGCCGAGGCGCACATCGTCGGCATCCGCTCGCGCACCCAGCTCAGCGCCGAGGTGCTGGCCGAGGCCAAGCGCCTGATCGCGGTGGGCTGCTTCTGCATCGGCACCAACCAGGTCGACCTGGACGCGGCCGAGCTGGCCGGCATCCCGGTGTTCAACGCGCCCTATTCGAACACCCGCAGCGTGGCCGAGCTGGTGATTGCCGAGGCCATCATGCTGACCCGTGGCATTCCGCAGAAGAATGCCGAGTGCCATCGCGGCGGCTGGTCGAAGTCGGCCAGCGGCAGCCATGAGGTGCGTGGCAAGACCCTGGGCATCATCGGCTATGGCCACATCGGCACCCAGGTCGGCGTGCTGGCCGAATCGCTGGGCATGCAGGTGATCTTCCACGACGTGGAAACCAAGCTGGCGCTGGGCAATGCGCGTGCTGCGGCCAGCCTGGACGACCTGCTGGCCCGCGCCGACATCGTCACCCTGCACGTGCCGGAGACCCCGGCCACGCAGTGGATGATCGGCAGCACCGAGCTGGCGAAGATGCGCAAGGGCGCGCACCTGATCAACGCCGCGCGCGGCACCGTGGTCGACATCGATGCGCTGGACGCGGCGCTGGCCAGCGGCCACGTCGGTGGCGCCGCGCTGGACGTGTTCCCGGTCGAGCCGAAGGGCAATGGCGATATCTTCGAATCGCCGCTGACCCGCCACGACAATGTGATCCTGACCCCGCACGTGGGCGGCAGCACGCTGGAGGCGCAGGACAACATCGGCGTGGAGGTGGCGGCCAAGCTGGTGCGCTACAGCGACAACGGCAGCACCCTGTCGGCGGTCAACTTCCCGGAAGTGACCCTGCCCGAACACGAAGACAGCCTGCGCCTGCTGCACATCCACCAGAACGTGCCGGGCGTGCTGTCCAAGGTCAACGAGATCTTCTCGCGCCACAACGTCAACATCGACGGCCAGTTCCTGCGCACCGACCCGAAGGTGGGCTACGTGGTGATCGACATCACCGCCAGCGAGGAACAGGCCGCCGCCGTGCGCGACGAGCTGGCCGCGATTCCGGGCACGCTGCGGACACGCATCCTGTATTGAAAAAAGGGGACGGAGGGGATTAAGTCGTTTGCGGCACATGCGCTATAAACGACTTAATCCCCTCCGTCCCCTTTTTACCTCAACGTGCCAGCCAGCGGCGCGCCATGCGCTGCATGGACTCGTCCGATTCCTGATCGGACGCGACTTCGGTCACCGGCCGCCATGCCAGGTCAAGTGACTCCTCGCTGAGCACGAAGGCCTCGCCACCCAGCGCCCGGATCACGAAACGCACGTCGTAGTGCCAGTGCCCCGGCACGTCCTTGCGCTCCGGAATCCAATGCTTGTCCAGATCGAAGATGGCCGGGTCTTCCAGTACCAGGCCGCTCAGGCCCGACTCCTCCTCGGCTTCCTTCAGCGCCACCTGGGCCAGGTCGCGGTCGCCGTCGGCGTGGCCGCCCAGCTGCAGCCAGCGCTGCAGCTTGCGGTGATGGGTCAGCAGCAGCCGCTGGCCATCGGCGCTGACCAGCCAGCAGCTGGCGGTGAAGTGGCCGGCCAGGCGCTCGCGGCGGAACGGATCTTCCGGATCGTCCAGCAATGTGCCGAATTCGGCAGCCAGTGCGTCGTGGGCAGGCTCACGGCGGGCATAGTCCCGCAGCAGGCCACGCAAGCGATCGTCAAGCACGGCAAGGGTTTCGGCGGTCTGGCGCATGAATGGGGGCGGTCTGGAAAAATACTGCTCATTATCGCCGTTCATTGTTGCGATTGCGCTTGTGCGTTGGCTTCAGCTTTGGCTAAGGTACAGCGGGCCGTTCGCGCGGCCTTCACCATTCCAGGGTTGCCGGCAACGTATCGGCGGCCCACCCCATCCGATCACTAGGAAGTACTGCATGCTGAAAGCTCTGTTGAGGGTCAAGCCGGTTGAACCGGCCGGGCACGTCGATGCCGGCGAACCCATCGAAGGCAGCCTGGACGGCGAAGCCACGCTGAAACGGACCCTCACGGCTAAACACCTCATCCTGCTTGGCGTGGGTGCGGTGATCGGCGCTGGTATCTTCGTGCTGACCGGCCAGGCCGCGGCCAACCATGCCGGCCCGGCGGTGATGCTTTCGTTCGTGCTGGCCGGTTTCGCCTGTGCCCTGGCGGGCCTGTGCTACGCCGAGTTCGCGGCGATGATGCCGGTCTCCGGCAGTGCCTACTCGTACTCCTACGCCACCCTGGGCGAAGGCATGGCCTGGTTCATCGGCTGGTGCCTGGTGCTGGAGTACCTGTTCGCCTCGGCCTCGGTCGCGGTGGGCTGGTCGGCGTACCTGATCAGCTTCATCACCACCACCTTGCACATGCCGTTCCCGGACCTGCTCAGCGCCGCGCCCATCGCCTGGACCGGCAGCGAGTTCGTCTCCTCCGGCAAGCTGTTCAACCTGCCGGCGGTGCTGATCGTGGCGGCGGTGTCCGGCCTGCTGTACGTGGGCGTGACCCAGTCGGCCTTCGTCAACGCCATCATCGTGGCAATCAAGGTCACCGTCATCTGCCTGTTCATCGGCATCGGCGCGGCCCATATCGACCCGGCCAACTGGCAGCCGTTCATCCCGGAAAACACCGGCGTGCCGGGTGAGTTCGGCTGGAGCGGCATCTTCCGCGCCGCCACCATCGTGTTCTTCGCCTACATCGGCTTCGACGCGGTCTCCACCGCCGCCGGTGAAACCAAGGACCCACAGCGCAACATGCCGATCGGCCTGCTCGGCTCGCTGGCGGTGTGCACGATCGTCTACATCATCGTCTGCGCGGTACTGACCGGCATGATGCCGTACCACCTGCTGGGCACCGACAAGCCGGTGGCCACCGCGCTGGAGCCCTACCCGACCCTGTCCTGGCTGAAGACGTTCGTGGAAATCGGCGCCATCGCCGGCCTGTCCTCGGTGGTGCTGGTGATGATGATGGGCCAGACCCGCATCGCCTACACCATCTCCCGCGACGGCCTGCTGCCGAAGTTCTTCGGCAAGGTCCACGCCCGCTTCCGCACCCCGTACGTCGCCACCATCGTGGTCGGCGTGATCGCTGCCGCGCTGGCCGGCCTGGTGCCGCTGAACGTGCTCGGCGAACTCGTCTCGATGGGCACCCTGCTGGCCTTCGCCACCGTCTGCGTCGGCGTGCTGGTGCTGCGCTATACCAAGCCGGACCTGCACCGCCCGTTCCGCGTGCCGATGGTCTGGATCATCTGCCCGCTCGGCGCTGCCACCTGCCTGTTCCTGTTCTGGCAGGCGTTCGTGGTGCATTGGCACCTGTTCGTTGGCTGGACCCTGCTCGGCCTGCTGATCTACCTGGGCTACGGCATCCGCAACAGCAAGCTGGCCAAGTCGCTCTGATCCGCCTACGGGCCGGCCTCGCGCCGGCCCGTCCGTTTTCCCCGCGCGCCGCCCGTGGCGCGCTTCGACAAGACCACCACACATGTTCAAGCAACTGTGGGCCACCAAGCACCCGCATGCCGCCCATGAAGACGCCAACGGCCTGAGCCTGCGCCGCCACCTCGGCCCCTGGGGCCTGACCGCCCTCGGTATCGGCGCGGTGATCGGCGGCGGCATCTTCGTCATCACCGGCCAGGCCGCCGCCAACCACGCCGGCCCGGCCATCATGCTGTCCTTCGTACTGGCCGCCATCTGCTGCGCCTTCTGCGCACTGGCCTATGCCGAGTTCGCCTCGATGGTGCCGGTCTCCGGCAGCGCCTACACCTACACCTACGCCACCTTCGGCGAGCTCTCGGCCTGGTTCATCGGCTGGATGCTGGTGCTCGAGTACGGCGTGTCCGCCTCGGCGGTCGCGGTCAGCTGGACCGGCTATTTCCTGAGCCTGCTCAGCCAGTTCGACATCCATCTACCGGCGGCGCTGGTCAGCGCCCCACTCGATGCACAGCTGCGCCCCACCGGCGCGATCGCCAACCTGCCGGCCGCTGCGCTGGTACTGCTGCTGACCTGGCTGTGCTACGTCGGCATCAGCAAGTCCTCGGCGATGAACATGGCAATGGTCGTGCTGAAGACCGGCCTGATCCTGCTGGTCATCGTGGTCGGCTGGAAGTATGTGGACACCAGCAACTGGACCCCGTTCATTCCCGCCAACGAAGGGCCTGGCAAGTACGGCATGGAAGGCGTACTGCGTGGCGCGGCGATGGTGTTCTTCGCCTACATCGGCTTCGAAGCGGTGTCGGTGGCGGCGCAGGAATCGAAGAATCCGCAGCGTGACATGCCGTTCGGCATGATGCTGTCGCTGGTGATCTGCACCGTGCTGTACATCGCGATGGCTGCGGTGATGACCGGCCTGGTGCCGTTCCAGCTGCTCGGCACCGACGAGCCGGTGGTGACTGCCGTGGCCGCGCATCCGCAGCTGGGCTGGCTGCGCTGGGTGGTCGAGGTCGGCGCGCTGGTCGGCCTGTCCTCGGTGGTGCTGGTGATGATCATCGGCCAGCCGCGCATCTTCATGATCATGGGTCGCGACGGCCTGCTGCCGCCGGTGTTCACCAGGATCCACCCGAAGTACCGCACTCCGCACATCAACACCGTGATCACCGGCATCGGCATCGCGCTGCTGGCGGCGCTGTTCCCGCTGGACATCCTGGGCGAGCTGACCTCGATGGGCACGCTGATCGCGTTCGCCGCAGTCTGCGCCGGCGTGCTGATCCTGCGCCGTACCCAGCCGGACCTGCCGCGCCCGTTCCGCATGCCGATGGCGTGGCTGATCTGCAGCCTGGGCGTGCTGAGTTGCCTTGCCCTGCTGTCGGCGATGACGATGCACAACTGGATGCTGATGGGGGTGTGGACGTTCGTCGGTTTCGTGATCTATTTCTGCTACGGGTTCCGGCACAGCCGCCTGCGCGCGAAATAAAGGGATTGCAGGGCCTGCGGCCCTGCACCCGCCTTTGAAGCCGGAGCAACGGCAACGGCAACAGCGGGTCTGAGGGTTTGGCGGGGAGGGGCGAGATTGCGGGGGGCGCTGCAAGTACATCCCTGTAAGCTCGGTCGCCGCATCCATGCGGCTCACGCCCCCGCAACCTCACCCCTCCCCACCTTCGACACTCTCCCGGCGCATCCGGTGGATCCACGCCATGCGTGGATGATGGTCATTCCCAGCGACCAGGGCGCCCGACGATGATCATCTGCGGCCAAACCAGATGGTCTTCTGTATCCAGCCTGCGCCGCCCATGCAGCCCATGAAGTGCTCGTGATTCTCCTTGGCGTTGACGTCCACGGTGTGGCGCTCGGTCTTTGGCATCAGCATCTTCTTGTATTTGCCATCCACGTCGCATGTCTCGCCTTCCTTGCAGACCGTCAGCACCTCGGTCTCCTCGGTGCGCTCGACAACGTCCATCTTCTCCGGCCACTTCTCGTTGGCCTCTGCCCTGCAGCGCCACCGCGACTCATCCAGCGGATCAGCATGATCACTGAAGCGGGCCCATTCGGTCGCACAACCGCCGGTCAACAGCGCAAGCCCCGCAGCAACGGCCATTCGCATACACGTAGCCATCTCCATCATCATTTCTCGATTTCCGGTCGCAGCACGCGCTCGTACTTTCCGTCCACGTCGTACGTGTTCTTGTCCTGCCCCCTGCTCGTCTCCAGCCTCAACGCCTGAACGGTTCGCAGAGCCAGATCATTCTCCGCTGGCCCCTGTTGCCTCGACTCCGTTGAGCAGCAACCGGTCGAGCCCCTGTCGTCCGCTGCGCCGGCCCCGCCTAGCGGCGATTGAACCAGATGAGCTGCTGCTGCCAGCCGGCACCGGCCATGCAGGCATTGAACTCGCTGCTGCGGTCGGACGCGTTGACGTCCACGATGTAACTCTCCTCTTTCGGCATGGGTACCATGTTGTACTTGCCGTCAATGGCGCAGACTTCATCAAGCCTGCAGGGCACCTTGCGGTCTTCGTAGACGGTGCGCGTGGCCACTTCATTCCTGACCGGCCAGTGATCGTCGGCCTGCGCCCTGCAACTCGAATGGGCGGGGCCGAATGACCGCGCACCCGCATCCATCTTCACCCATTCCATCGTGCAGCCACTGCTGGCAAGCATGATGCCAATCACCCCCATCATCCCCATCGCGCGCGCGATCATCGAAGTACTCCTTTTCTTGGCGCTCGCCGGAACTTCTGCGGCAATCCGATGATGTTTCGCGGCAAGAGGGCTGTCCACGACCGGAATCGCTTCCAGCGGGAGCGCTGCCCTCCCCATTCAGCCAGCGCTGTGCTTGCCTCGATCCAACCCCTGCGCGCCGCCTGCCAGCACGCCGCTTCGCGTTGCCCACGCAGCAGGCAGGCGGTCGCCGCGCGGGCCCAGCATCGGGCCGGATCACGTAAAATGCCGTCCATGGACACCACCACCTTCCCCTACGACACCGCCCGCCTGGGCGAACTGGCCCAGCTGCTGATCGACAACGTCCGCGAACTGGCCCAGGCCGGCTGGACCCCGGCCACCAGCAGCAACTTCTCCCACCGCCTGGATGACCGCCACGCCGCGATCACCGTCTCGGGCAAGGACAAGGGCCGCCTGATCGAGGACGACATCATGGTGGTGGACTTCGATGGCAAGGCCGTGGGCCGCCCGCTGCGCCCCTCCGCCGAGACCCTGCTGCACACCCAGCTGTACCGCCGCTTCCCGGAAATCGGCTGCGTACTGCACACCCATTCGCCGGTGCAGACCATTGCCTCGCGCCTGTACGCGCCGCAGGGTCATGTGCACCTGGAAGGCTACGAACTGCTGAAGGCCTTCGCCGGCAACAGCACCCACGAGATGGCCATCAACGTACCGGTGTTCGCCAACACCCAGGACATGAACGTGCTTTCGAAGCAGGTCGATGATCTGCTCGACCGCCAGAACCTGTGGGGCTACCTGATCGACGGCCACGGCCTGTACGCCTGGGGCCGTGACATGGCCGAGGCGCGCCGTCATCTGGAAGCCTTCGAATTCCTGTTCCACTGCGAACTGGAACTGCGCAGGCTGCGCGGCTGAACCCGCGCGCAGGTGCAGATGCCGATCCGGAATCTGCACCTCGCCCCCACCCTGATACCCTGTCTTCCCCCCGAGACGTTCAAGCTGCCGCCATGAGCCGACTGCGCATCTACGACGACACCCGCCCCGAATCGCCGCTGCTGGACACCCAGGACGGCGCGGTCATCGCTGCCGAACTGCAGAAGATCGGCGTCACCTTCGAGCGCTGGCAGGCCACCGCACCGGTTGCGCCCGGCGCCAGCCAGGAGGAAGTGTTCGCCGCCTACCGCGCGGACATCGACCGCCTGGTCGCCGAGCGCGGCTTCAAGAGCGTGGACGTGGCCTCGATCGCCCCGGACAACCCGAACCGCGCCGAGCTGCGGAAGAAGTTCCTCGACGAACACTTCCACAAGGAAGACGAGGTGCGCTTCTTCGTCGCAGGCTCCGGCCTGTTCACCCTGCACGTGGGTGACAAGGTCTATGAGATCGAGTGCGTGAAGGACGACCTGATCGCCGTGCCCGATGGCACCACCCACTGGTTCGACATGGGCGATGAACCGAGCTTCGTGGCGATCCGCTTCTTCACCGAGCCGGACGGCTGGGTGGGTCATTTCACCGGCACCGACATCGCGCAGAAGTTCCCCCGTTACGTACCTACCCAGGCGTCCTGATCCATGCAGCCCCGCGTCATCCTGACCGACATCGAAGGCACTACCAGCAGCATCTCGTTCGTCAAGAACGTGCTGTTCCCCTATGCCCGCAAGGCCTTGCCGGCGTTCGTCGCCGAACATGGCCAGCAGCCGGAGGTCCGCCGCTGGCTGGACGCGGTGGCTACCGAGATCGGCGGCGCCTGCCAGGACAGCCTGGTGGCCGAGACGCTGCAGGGCTGGATCGACCAGGACCGCAAGCACACCGCGCTGAAGGCGCTGCAGGGCCTGATCTGGGATGAGGGCTACCGCCGCGGCGACTACACCGCGCACTTCTACCCGGAAGTGGCGCCGGTGCTGAAGGGCTGGCACGCTGCCGGCCTGCCGCTGTACGTGTACTCCTCCGGCTCGGTGCCGGCGCAGAAGCTGTTCTTCGGTTTCAGCGATGCCGGTGACCTCAGCCCGCTGGTGTCGGGCTGGTTCGATACCGAGATCGGCGGCAAGCGCGAGGCCGACAGCTACCGCCGCATCGTGCAGGCGATCGGCGTGCCGGCCGGCGAGATCGTGTTCCTGTCCGATGTGGTGGAGGAATTGGACGCCGCCCGCGAAGCCGGCCTGCAGACCCGCCTGATTGATCGCCTGGATGACTACCCGATGCCGCGCATCGGCCAGGCCGCCAACGGCCACGAGCAGGTCGAGAACTTCCAGCAGATCCAGCTGTAAAGAAGAGAGGTGTGCGGACCAACGGTCCGCACCTACCCGTCTCCGCGTCTGGTGGATGCCAACCTGGGTTGGCATGTTCGGGGTGTGCCAACCAAGGTTGGCACCTACCAAAACAGGATGTGCCGCCCTCAACGATCGAGGTGGGCGGACCAGCGGTCCGCAGCTGCCCCGCTCCGCGGCTGGTGGATGCCAACCTGGGTTGGCATGTTCCGGGTGTGCCAATCAAGGTTGGCACCTGCCAATGCGGGATACGCCGCCCTCAACGATCGTTGAGGGTCTTCAGCTTCATTGCTTCGCGCAGGGTCGTCAGGTCCACCGGGCCACGCACCGCGATATCGCGGGTCTCGCCCGGCAGCAGGTCCAGCAGGTTGTCTTCGACCTGCACATCCAGGGCGCCGAAATCGATCCACGTCGCGCGCACGTAAGACGCGCTTTCCAGGCGCAGACGGTAGTGATCGCCTTCGATGGACAGGGTGGCCTTCAGCTTCTGCCGCGGCAACACCTGGTCCTTGGCTTCGACGAATCCGACGATCTGGCGGGCACTGACCGCCCCGTTCTGCAGCAGCTCGAACACGGCCACCGTGCGCTTCGGATCGGCACCGGCCAGCAGCTCGGCATCGCGGAAATCACCAATCGAGGTGACGCCCGCCGCCGTCAACGTCACCGCGTCCTCGCGACGACGCAGCACCTTGCCATCCACATCCATCACCCGCAGCCGCCAGCGTGCATCTCCGGCAGCGCCATCATTGATCAGGCGCACCCGCGTACTGCCCTCGTCACGCAATGCCGCCAGCGTGGCCGGCGCGAAGAAGCGCCGCGCGGCAAAGTGCAATGCCTTCCAGCGACCGAAGTAGTCCACGCTGGACCATGAAGCACCCGGCCAGACGTCGTTGAGCTGCCAGTACAGCGAGCCCATCGTGTACGGCCGCGAAGCGCGATGGTGCAACGCGGCCAGCGCGATGCCATCGGCCTGCATCACCTGGCTGAGGTAGACGAAGTCCTCGAAGTCCTTCGGCGTGCCGTAGCCCAGTTCGATGTAGTGCAGCAGGCGGCTGTTGCCCTCGCCGGCCATGAATTTCTGGTGCGCGCGGATCACCGGGCTGTCGATGCGCTGCTCGGCGCGGGTGGCGATCTGGTCAACGGTGGCCACCGACGGCCATGCCTGCAGGCCGTACTCGGACATGAAGCGCGGCGTCTCGCGCAGGTAAGCCTGCACCGGCAGCGCCGGATTACCCCAGACCTGCCAGTAGTGCTTGTCGCCACGGGTAGAGTCGTTCGCCTTTTCGCCCAGGTCGTTACTGGGCGAGCTGGACCAGTACGGCACGCCCAGTCCCTCCTCACCCACCACCCGGCGCAGGTCATTGCCGAACAGGTCGACATAGCCCTGCCAGACCTTCGCTGCAAACGCCGGGTCGGCCGCCTTCAGGTCGCGGCCGTGGCCCCAGTCCTTCCAGGCGGTTTCTTCCTCGTTGTTGCCACACCACAGCACGATGCTGGGGTGATGGCGCAGCCGGCGCACATTGTCGCGTGCCTCGGCCACCACGCTGGCACGGAAGGCCGGATCGTAGCCCGGCTGCATGCCACCACCGAACATGAAGTCCTGCCAGACCAGCAGGCCCAGTTCGTCGGCGATGTCGAAGAACGCATCGTCCTCGTAGTAGCCGCCCCCCCAGTTGCGCAGCATGTTCATGTTGGCGTCGCGTGCGGCGGTCAGCACCTGGCGCAGGCGCGCGGCGTCGACCCGTGCGGGGAAGGCATCGAACGGAATGACGTTGGCGCCCTTTGCGAAGATCTCCACGCCGTTGATGACGAAAGCGAAGCCCTGCCCGCCCTTGCCGTCTTCCTCGCGGCGCAGTTCAACCGTGCGCAGGCCGATACGCTGCTCGCGCACCAGCGCTGCATCGGCGCCATCATCCAGGCGGGCCTGCACGGTGTAGCGGTCCTGTGCACCGTGGCCGACCGGCCACCAGCGCTGCGGCTTGACCAGTTCGACCGGTACTTCGACGGCGTTCTGGCCGGGCTTCAGCAGCACCGTGCGCTGCACCTGGGCCACGCTGCGACCCTGCGGATCGCGCACATTCACATGGACCACCGCAGAACCGGCCGCCGCGCCCTGCTCCATCTCCAGCAGCACGGCCAGCTTCGCCTGCTCCGCGCTCAATGCATCGGTACGCACGGCAAGATCGGTCAGGCGGTGCGCATCCCAGGCCTGCAGGTCGACCCCGCGCCACACGCCGGCGGTGACATAGCGCGGGCCCCAGTCCCAGCCGAAGTGATAGGCCGGCTTGCGCGCGAAGTTGCCGACCATCGCGTCCTTGGGCTCATCGCCATAGGGCGAAGGATAGTTGCCGGCGATCTTGTGCGGCATCGCCTGTACACCGGGAAGTAGTGTGCGGATTGGTGAACGGAACACGATCTGCAGTTCATTGCCATTCGCGCGCAGGCGCCCGTCCACGCGCGCACGCCAGGTGCGGTGCGCGTTGTCCGCGCGCAGCAGCCGCCTGCCGTTGAGGCTGACTTCGGCATAGGTATCCAGCCCATCGAAGCGCAGCTCGGCATTGGGCTTGGCCAGTGTCGCCGCATCCACGTCGAAGCGGGCGCGGTACTCCCAGGCAGCCAGCCCGATCCATTGCAGCTCTGCCTCAGGCGCACCGACGTACGGATCGCGGATCAGCGCATGGGCGAGCAGGTCGGTGTGCACGCTGCCCGGCACCTTCGCCGCACGCCACTGCTGCAGGCCCGGGTGGGCGGCGCCCTGCGCATCGCCGGGCAGCATGCGGAATTCCCATCGCGCCTGCAGCGGGGCTGCAGTTGCCGGGAAGGCGGAGACTGCGATCAGCAGCAGGAGCAGACGGACAACGAGGGAAAGACGATGCACGCGGAGCTCCTGTTTTTCCGCCGGGCGTCGCCCGGCGCTACCGATTCCGGATTGCCAGGCATGGCCTGGCAATACTGCCTTCGAACGATCTTCAGCGCACCACGTTCAACACTTCGTAGCACGCGCCCATGGTGTGGTAATCCACCTTGCCGGCCGGGCTCTTCTCGTCGCTGTACTTGCGGTTGTCGGCATCAAGGATGCGGAACCAGGCACCGTACTGGTGGTCGACGAAGTACTCCCACGAGTACGCCCAGATGCGTTCGTACCACTGCCAGTAGCGGTCATCACCGGTGCGCTTGGCCATCAGTGCGGCGGTGGCCAGCGTTTCGGCCTGCACCCAGAAATACTTGTCGTCGTCGCAGACGAAGCTGTCGCCACCGATCGGCGCACCGTCCATGCCCGGCTGTCGGCGCGTTTCGGGTGCGAAACCGTAGTACAAGCCACCGCGCGCTTCGTCCCAGCTGCGCGCCACGGCCACATCGAACAGGTGCTGCGCGGTCGGCACCAGCCAGTCGGCCTGCACGTGGCGATCGAGGATCAGCAACAGCTTGGCCCACTCGGTCTGGTGCCCCGGTTGGAAGCCCCACGGGCGGAACAGGTGCTTGGGGTCGTCCAGGTTGTAGTCCCAGTCGATCTCCCAGTTCTCATCGTAGTGCTCCCAGACCAGCCCGCCGGCCTTGGCCGCCTGGCGGCGGGTCATGTTGTCGGCCAGCTGCAGCGCACGCTCGACATAGCGCTGCTCACCACTGGCCTCGAACGCCGCCAGCATCGCCTCGCACATGTGCATGTTGGCGTTCTGGCCGCGATAGCCGGTGAAGTTCCACTGGCCATCGGCCTCGTCCTTGTACAGGCCGTGCTGTGGCTCCCAGAAGCGCGCTTCCAGCAGCTGCCAGGTTTCGTCCATCCACTCGCGGGCCTGCTCGACACCGGCCTTCAGCGCGCAACTGTAGGCCAGCAGCACGAACGCCACGCCGTAGCAGTGGTTCATGTCGTCCTCGACCTTGCCATCACGCAGGGTCCAGGCGTAGCCACCGGTGGCCGGGTTGCGGTGCACGTCCCGCAGGTAGCGCACGCCGTGCTCGACCGCCTCGCGGTATTCAGCATTGCCGAATTCGCGGTAGGCCATCGCGTAGTTGAAGACGAAGCGCGTGCTGCTCACCAGGTGGCGGTGGCTGGCATCGTAGACGCTGCCGTCATCCCGGAAGTAGTGGAAGAAGCCGCCGTCCGGATCGATGCAGCGCGGATGGTAGAACGCCATGGTATCGGCGATGTGCGCGCGCAGGAACGCGGGCGAACGGAAATCGGGCGAGGTGCTCATGCGGTAATGTCCTGTGCCTGCAGCAGCTGCTGCACTTCATCGAGCGAGGGCATTGCGGCGAACGCGCCCTTGCGGGTAACAGCCAGCGCCCCCACGGCGGCGCCGAAACGCAGCGTGGCGGTGATCGCCTCCGGGTCCTGGCAGAACGCAGCGAAACCAGCGCCCGCCCCACCGCGCTCCAGCAGGCCGACCAGCACGCCACCGACGAAGGCATCGCCAGCAGCCGTGGTGTCGACCGTGGCCACGCGGAAACTGGTGACCGTGCCGTGGTTGTCGCGGGTGTACCAGTGCAGCGTGGCCGCACCGTCGGTGACGATCACCCAGCGCGCCTGCGCGGCCAGCAGGCGCCGCAGCACCGTCGCCTCGCCGTCATTGCCCATCGGCGCGGCCAGGTAGTCCAGCTCCTCGCGCGACAGCTTCACCAGATCGGCGCGTTCCAGCGCCTGCCACAGGCGCGGCGTCGGATCCTCGTTCGCCGGCCACAGCGCGGGCCGCAGGTTGAGGTCCAGGCTGACCACTGCGCCGGCCGCACGTGCACGGTCCATGCCGGCAAAGGTCGCCTCGGCGATGCCCGGCTCGGTCAGGCTGTTGGAGCAGACGTGGAAGCACTGCGCGCTGTCGAGGCAGGCGGCCTGGAAATCGCTGTCACGGAACAGCAGGTCTGCCGCTGGCGGGCGGTAGAAGCTGAAGCTGCGCTCGCCACTGGCGTCGAGGGCGACGAAGGCCAGCGCGGTCTTCGCCGCATCGGTACGCACGATGTAATCCGTGCCCACGCCGTGCTCGACCAGGCTGTCGGCCAGGAAGTCACCGAACATGTCACGGCCGAGCATGCCGACGAACTGCGTCTTCGCGCCCAGCCGCGCAGCGGCCACGGCAACGTTGGCCGGCGCCCCGCCGGCGTACTGCAGGAACGCCCGCGGCGTATCGGCCGAGGCCGGCGGCTGCGCTAGTAGATCGATCAAAATTTCGCCGAAGCAAACGATGGAACCCATTCCGGACTCAGCCTCCCTGCGTTGCGGAAGCCGGCGTACGTGCGCCGACCAGTCCGTAGAAAATGATGTAGCCGTAGCACAGCAGCGGCAGGAGGAAGCTGGCCTGCACACCGATGTGGTCGGCCAGCACGCCCTGCAGGTACGGCACCACCGCACCGCCGACGATGGCCATGATCAGCAGGCTGGAACCCTTGTTGGTCAGCGGGCCCAGGCGCTCGATGCTCAGCGCGAAGATGGTCGGGAACATGATCGAATTGAACAGGCCGATCGCCACCACCGAGTACAGCGCGATGTTGCCGGAGGTCAGCATGGTCGTGACCAGCAGCCCCACGTTGACCAGCGCGAAGATCGCCAGCAGGCGGCTGGGCGAGAAGCGCGCCAGCAGCGCCGAGCCGGCGAAGCGGCCGATCATCGCCATCGTCCAGTAGGCCGACACGTAATGCGTGGCTTCCTGCTCGCTGAAGCCGCCGATGTTGGGCATCGACAGGTAGTTGACCAGGAAGCTGCCGATCGAAACTTCGGCACCGACGTAGAAGAAGATGCCCAGCACACCCAGCAGCAGGTGGCGCTTGCGCAGCGCATCCAGGTAGCTGTGGTGGTGGCCCTGGTCGGCCTGCTCGGTGGCGTCGCTCAGTGCCGGCAGGCGGAACAGGTATACGAACAGCGCCAGCAGCACCAGCGCAACGGCCAGCCCCACGTACGGGCCCTGCACGGCCTGCGCCTCGGCGGCACGGTAGGCCAGCTGTTCGGCGGCCGGCAGTGCCGCGATGTCATCGGCACTCTTCACCGTGTTGGACAGGATCAGCATGCCGCCGAAGATCGGGGCGATGGCCGTGCCCAGCGAGTTCAGTGCCTGCGCCAGGGTCAGGCGACTGGAGCTGGTCTGCTCCGGGCCCAGCAGCGCGACGTAGGGGTTCGCAGCAACCTGCAGCACGGTGATGCCGGTGGCCAGAACGAACAGTGCGCCCAGGAAGGCGCCATACACGCGCAGCTCGGCCGCCGGCCAGAAGCCCAGCGCACCGATACCGGCAATCACCAGGCCGGCCACGATGCCCTTCTTGTAGCCCAGCGCCGCCACCAGCCGACCCGCCGGCAGCGACATCAGGAAATAGGTGCCGAAGAAGGTGAACTGCACCAGCATCGCCTTGGCGTAGTTCAGCTCGAACACCGCCTTCAGGTGCGGGATCAGGATGTCATTGAGGCAGGTCAGGAAGCCCCACATGAAGAAGATCGTGGTGACCACGGCCAGCGCCTTGCCGTTGGTGACGGCAGGTGCGTTGCCCGAAGATCCCGTTGGACGGGGCGTTGCGGAGATCGGCATGCGGTACGCGCCTCGATGCGCGGAAGGTCGTTGTTGCGTGGAAGGGGTGTATGGAATAAATCAGTTCGGTCGTGCGGCACTGCTTTCGCGGATGCGCAACTGCACCGGCGCGACCGTGCGCCGTGGCGGCGCGTCCGGTTCGTCCAGTCGTTGCAGCAGCAGCGCCGCAGCTTGCCGGCCCCGCTCGCGCGGATCGGCGGTGAGCGTGGTCAACGGCGGCACCGCCACCGCAGCCTCGGAAATATCGTCGAAGCCGGTAACGGCAAAGTCACCGCCCGGACGGATGCCCCGTGAATTCAAGCCCAGCATCAGGCCCAGCGCGACGGTGTCGTTGTAGCAGACCGCCGCACTCGGCCGATGGCCATCGGCAAACAGCTCATCGGTGCGCGCTGCCGCTTCCAGGCGGTTCGGCGCCGACTCGATCATCCAACCCGGCGGCAGCGACAGCCCGGCCTCGGCCAGCGCCTGCTGGAACCCGGCGCGGCGCTGGTGGCAGGAACTGGATGCGGCGTGGCCGCCGAAGAAGGCGATCTGGCGATGGCCGCGCTCGATCAGGTGACGCGTGGCCAGATAGGCGCCGTGCTGGTTGTCCAGGGTCAGGAAGTCCCAGTCGGCCCCTTCCAGTTCGCGGTTGAACAGCAGCACGTTGGCATTGGCACCCAGTGCCTGTCGCAACTGCACGGTATCGCTGCCCTCGGCCGGCGACAGGATCAGGCCGGCCGGGGTGTGCTCCATCAACGTGGACAGCACCGCCTGCTGGCGCTCCGGCGATTCGCCAGTGCTGCCGAGCAGGGTCACGTAACCGCGTCCGCCCAGCGCCTCGTCCACGCCGGACGCGAATTCGGCGAAGAACGGGTTGGAAAGATCGTTGATCACCAGCGCGATGCTCGACGAGGTACGTCGGCGCAGGTTGGCGGCAGCGCGGTTGTAGACATAGCGCTGCCGGCGCAGCTCGGCCTCGACCTTGGCACGGGTATCGACGTTGACCAGCGGGCTGCCGCGCAACACCAGCGACACGGTCGCCCGTGACACGCCGATGGCACGCGCGATGTCGGTCACCGTCACTGCCTTGCCGGCGCGCTTGCTGGGACTGCTGCCGTTGTCGTTCATCGTCTTCCCGGACTCCGCTGGAGGCTCAAGCCTAATGGATCAGGGCCGTGTCGTGCCGTGCCGTTCGCTGGGTCACCGCGAACGGCACAGTCCGGCTCAGCGCAGCTGGCTGCCCGGTGCCGCGCACCAGGACACCGGCAGGTCCTTCACCGCCGTACCCCAGCCCTGCTCCGGCGCCTTCGCGTCAAGCGCGAACTGCAGGCGCGGGCCCTGCTGCAGCTGGTTCCAGTCCAGCCAGACCGGCGCATGCGCCTGGCCGTCGACCTGCACGCCCTGAACGTACTGCAGGCGGCGGCCATCGGCACCCGGCGCGTCGATGCGCAGCGTCCGGCCATTGCCCATGTCCAGTTCCACCTTGCTGAAGCGCGGGGTGTGCAGCAGGAACTGGCCGCTGCCCGGCACCGCCGGATACACGCCGATGGCGCTGAAGAGATACCAGGCCGACATCGTGCCGAGGTCGTCGTTGCCGGTCACGCCATTCGGGGCATTGGTGAACAACTGCTGCGCGGCACGCACCACGGCCGCGGTCTTCCACGGCTGGCCGATCAGCGTGTACAGCCACGGCGAGTGCAGGTCCGGCTCGTTGTTCGGGTTGTAGCGGAACTGGTTGTAGTAGCTGTACGGCCCGACCACCCACTCCTTGCGGGCGGCGTTGAGCGGATCGGCCTGCAGCGCGTCCATCGCGAAGAATGCGTCGAGGCGGCGGCCGGCCTGTTCGCGGCCCTGCATGGCTTCGACCAGCCCCGGCACGTCCTGCTGCGCCAGCCACTGGTACTGCCACGCCGTGCCTTCATGGAAACCGTGGTGCGAACGCGGGCTGTAGTGGCCATCGGCCGGGGTGTACCACTGGCCATCCTCGGTGCGCGGGCGCGGGAAACCGGTGAAGCCGGTCTCGGCGTCGCGCACCTGCGGGTCCCACACCTTGCGCCAGTTGCGGCCGCGCTCACGCAGCGTCGCCGCGTCCTGCGCATGGCCGAGGCCATCGGCCATCTGCGAAAGCGCACAGTCGGCCAGTGCGTATTCCAAGGTGGCCGAACCGCCGTGGTGCGGATCGACGTCCATGCCCTTGGACGGGAACGCGCGGTCGTAGACCACATAGCCCTTGTCCAGGTAGGTCGGGTTGCCGGAACGGCCGGCCATGCGTGAGTTCAGCGGCGGCGTGCCGAAGGCATTGCGGCGCAGCGCATCCCAGGCCTGCGATTCACGGCCCTTGAGCGCACCGAAGCGCCACAGGTCGACCATGAACGGGGTGACAGGGTCGCCGGTCATGATGTTGGTCTCGAAGTTGGCATAGCCCCAGCGCGGCAGCCAGCCGCCCTGCTCGTCGATCGCCAGCAGGGTACGGCCGATGTCGCGCGCCACGTCCGGGCGGGTCAGCGCCAACCACTGGTTCTGCGCGCGGTAGGTATCCCACAGCGAGAAGTACTCGTAGTAGGTCCAGCCATCGGCACGGTGAATGCCATCGTCATAGCCGCGGTAGCGGCCGTCGGCGTCGTTGCCGGTCATCGGCTGCAGCAGCGCGTGGTAGACCGCGCTGTAGAACACAGCGCGGTCATCGGCGGTGCCGCCCTGCACGCGCACCCGGCCCAGCTGCTCGCGCCACGACTGCTGGGACAGCGCACGCATCCGGTCGAAACCAAGCAGCGCGCCGCCCTGCATGCCTTCCGCGCGCAGGTTGGTACGCGCGCCTTCGGCATCCACGTGCGAGATCGCACTGACTGCCGTCACCGACTGGCCCTTGGCCAGGTCGAAGCTGAGCCAGGCACCGTTCGGCTTCTGCTCGCCTTCCATGCTGTGGCGCGCGCCCGGCAGGCCACCGCCCTCGCCCCAGGTGCCATGCGCCTTGAACGGGCGGTCGAACTCGATGCGGAACCAGGTGGTGTACTGATGGCCGCCGCAGAAACTTTTGGTCACCAGCTTGCCCTCGACCACGCGGTCGCCGACCACATCGACTACGCTGCCGATCACCGAGTGGCGTTCGTTGGCCTGGCCGACGTTGACCAGCACGTGGCCCTCGCCCTGGCGCTGGCTGAAGGTGTAGCGCTCGGCCGCGGCACGTGTACGCGCGGTGGCCTCGGCATCGATGCCGCCGTAGCTGGTCAGGCGCACCTTGTAATAGCCGGCCTGGCCGATCTCGCCGTCATGCGTGTACGAAGCGGCATAGGTCTTGTGGTTGAAGTTCTTGGCATCAGCAGTATCGAAATCGCCGCCCGGACCGATCCTGCCGGTGACCGGCAGGATCGACACCTGCCCGCCCTGCTCCCAGCAACCGGCGCCAGAGATGAAGGAGTGGCCGAAACCGCGGATCTTCTCGTCGTCGTAGCGCCAGCCGGAATAGTGGCTGCCGATCGGGCTGACCTGGATCAGGCCGAACGGTGCCGATGCGCCGGGGAAGGTATTGCCGTCGTCCTTGCTGCCGATGAAGGTGTTGACCTCGCGCTCCAGCGCCGCCGGAGCGGCCTGCAGCAGCATCGGCATGGCCGAAAGCGCCAGCAGACAGGCCAGGCGCGCCAGCGGGCGGGAGGACAATGGGACGGCGGGAGCGGACGGCACTGGACGCATGTCGGGTTCCTGTAGTCGATGACGCGGAGGCAGACGGCCGGGGCCGTCCGGCACCGTTCCGCTGAGCCCTGCCCTGACCCGCAGAGAGCTCCCCCTGGAATGACGCCCGACCCACCAGACCGTGGATTTAGATCGATTCAAGTAGAGCATGCGGCTTCAGCCGAATGCATTCTGCGGCGCAGCATGAGAGGGGGTGTTCGGCAGGGCTGCGCCCTGCACCTGCCGAAGCCGAAGCCGAAGCCGAAGCAACAGCAAAAGCCGACTATCCGTGGGATGGCGGGGTGGGTCCGGTTGCGGGGGACGCCGTAAACCCGTCCCTGGGGGCTTGGCCGCGGCATCCATGCCGCGGACACCCCCGCAACCGGACCCACCCCGCCTTCGACAGATTTCCGCGATCTGTGGATCCACGCCATGCGTGGATGAATCTCTGTCGGATAACGAAATCGATTGGGGTCAGATCCGTTTTCCAAAGGAAAACGGATCTGACCCCAGCACCCCATGTCGTTCCAGGATCAATCCAACCGTCACCGGGAAACTGTCGAAGGCGGGGCGGTGTCGGATTGCGGGGTGTCCGCGGCATGGATGCCGCGGCCAAGCCCCCATGGACGGGTTTACGGCGTCCCCGCAATCCGACACCGCCCCGCCTAACCCACAGAAAACCGGAGCCGTTCTGGCTTTGGCTTTGGCCTTGGCGTCGAGCAGGTGCAGGGCGCAGCCCTGCCGACCCACCCTCCCCTGCGCACGAAAACGATTTCACTGGTTTCAGCAAACCGTCATCCCTTCGCCACGCCAGTACCATATTGCGGAGCAGCATGCGCCCACGGGCGACCCATGCTAAAAAACGCCCGCCCATCGCTTAGATCGATCCAAGACGACATTGCGATGGCCGGGAGTTGGGGGAGCGGCAACAGGACGTACCAGGCCACGCGTACGGTGCAACTGCCACTGCATGGCGATAGCGACAATGTCACTTCAAATTAGATCGATTCAAGTTGTCCGTGCCACGTCACCGGATCAATCCAGGAGAGAGGGAGAGATGGGAATGAAGCATTCAACACGTACGCATGGCCAGGACGCATTGTCGCTGGCCGTCGCGCTGGCCTTGGCCGCCGCCGTCGTTCCGGCCGGCGCCGCCGCGCAGCAGGCAACCACCAGCGGCTCGCAGGAAGCCACCAACCTGGACAGCGTCCAGGTCACCGGCTACCGCTACGCCATCGAAAAGAGCCTTGAGCAGAAGCGCGACGCCAACGCCGTGGTCGAAGTGATCACCGCCGAGGACGTCGGCAAGTTCCCCGACAAGAACGTGGCCGACGCACTGCAGCGCGTGCCCGGCGTGGTCATCACCCGCAGCGGTGGTGAAGGCAAGAGTGTCAGCGTGCGCGGCCTTGCGCCGGACCTGACCCTGACCCAGTTGAATGGCAACTACGTGGCCACGTCGGAAACCAACGACGAAGCCACCCGCTCGTTCAACTACACCCTGCTGCCGTCGAACATGCTGTCCAGCGCCGAGCTGTTCAAGTCGCCGGAAGCACGCATCGACGAAGGCGGCATCGGCGGTACGGTCATCCTGCACACCCGCCGTCCGCTGGACATGGAGTCCAACTCGGGCTTCGTCACGCTTGAGGGCACCTCCTCCGATACCCACCACGATATCGACCCGCAGGCCTCGGCCCTGTATTCGTGGCACAGCAAGGATGAGCGTTTCGGCGTGCTGGTCGGCGTGACGCAGCAGAAGCGCACGACCCGTACCATGGAAGCCAGCACCGAGGACTACCAGTGGTACGGCGCCGGCAAGGCACGCGACGCCTATGGCAACGTGCAGCAGCAGGACGGCATCCACTACTGGTGGGGCAAGTCCGGCTTCAACAACCAGACCGGCGGCAACTACAGCGACTTCTTCATGCCGACCTCGGTCAACTTCGCCGTGAAGGAAGAAAAGCGCGAGCGCAAGGGCGGCCAGCTGACCTTCCAGTTCAAGCCGGTCGACAACGTCACGATGACCGCCAACTACTTCCGCTTCGAGCTGCAGGGTGACTACACCCAGAACATGCTGAAGATTCCGGAATGGAGCATGGCCCGCTTCAACGGCGATGGAAACTGGGCCGGCGGCCGCCTGCTCAACGGCCTGGATTTCGACCCCAGCGGCAACACCGTCACCGGTGCCCAGTTCGAAAAGCTGGCCGGAAAGACCTACTACTGCAGCGAAGACCAGGCCAAGGCCGCCGGCCTCAAGCCCGGCGGCTGGGGCCCGGACGACTGCACGATTCCGACACCGCAGCTGACCGGTGGCTACAGCAAGGAAAAGGCGCTGTCGCAGACCGCCGACCTGACCATCGACTGGGACATCAGCCCGCTGTGGAAGGCCTCGTTCACCGGTGGCCGCACCTGGTCTGAAGGTGGTCCGTCGATGAACTTCCGCATGTCGGCCAAGCCGCGCCGCAAGGTCGGCAACGACTACCTGTCCGGTAACCAGTACAGCGCATGGGACCTGACCGGCACGCCGTCTGCCACCTTCTCGCCCGACCTGCAGCAGCAGTTGATGAACGGCATCGCCGAAGTCGACACCGGCTCGACCGATTCGTCGTGGAAGCGCACCGAGGTCAAGCAGAACTACTTCCAGGCCGACGTGACCAAGCTGTTCGAGTCCGGTTGGCTGGATTCGATCCAGTTCGGTGCCAAGTACCGTGATGGCAAGGTCCACCGCAACACCGGCAACACCTACTGGGTATGCCCGGGCCGTGACCCGGCCGACTATGACAACAGCCGCTACCAGAGTGGCTGCGATCCGACTGCCGGCGATGCGCAGCCCGGCTTCTTCCTGTCGAACCCGATCAGCAACATTGCCGGTGGCTTCAATGCCAACGTGTTCCCGGGCATCAACCACCCGGCGTACATCGACTATCTGAACAAGACCTACGGTGGTTCGCACAACCGTACCGAGGAAGACTTCGTCTACAACGTCAACGAGAAGATCTACTCCGGCTACTTCCAGGCCAACTTCCGCACCGAGCGCCTGCGCGGCAATGTCGGCGTGCGTGTGGTGCGCACCAAGCAGTTCGCGCAGTCTTCCGACTCGATCGAGAAGTTCAACGACTACTTCCTGGACAACGCGTCCGGCGCGCCGATGGCGTGCACCGATCCCGCCGCTGCGGCCTACCCGACCTACAGCTGCGAGAGCGGCTTCGTGCGCCTGCCGCATGACCTGGCGCAGAGCAAGACCTACAGCCTGATCGGCGTGGACCGCACCTACACCGACGTGCTGCCGAGTTTCAACATTGCATGGGACATCACCGACACGCTGGTGCTGCGTGGTGCCGCATCGAAGGTGATCGCCCGCCCTGGCTACACCGACATCGCAGCACCGGGCGCACTGAGCTACTACAGCGAGGAGTACGTCAATGATCGCCGCGTTGCCGGTGGCGCATCGACCGCAGGCTGGGTCGGCCAGGGCAGCAACAAGCAGCTGGAGCCGTTCAAGGCCACCCAGTTCGACCTGGGCCTGGAGTGGTACTTCCAGCCGGGCGCGGTCGCCGGCGTCAGCCTGTTCCGCAAGAACGTGGACAACTTCACCCTGCCGGTGGTGCGCGACACGCCCATGGTCATCAACGGTGAAGCGGTGAACGTGCAGCGCTACGAGACCCAGGCCAATGGCCGCGATGGTGTGTCGCAGGGCGTCGAGCTGTATGGCCAGTACACCTTCGATTTCGGCTTCGGCGTGCAGGCCAACTACACCTACAACGACACCAACCTGGCTTCCATTGTTCTGGACGGGCAGGAAATCGGCTCCTCGCCGCTGGTCGGCAGCGCCAAGAACCAGGCCAACGTGACGGTCTTCTACGAGAACGAGAAGTTCCTCGCGCGCGCCTCGTTCAACCGTCGCGGCCAGGTGGTCGGTGGGCTCAACAATGGCCTCACCGTCTACACCGAGCCGTATGACCAGCTGGACCTGAACGTGGCCTACAACCTGACTCCGGACTGGACCCTGACCGCCTCGGTGATCAATGCCACCAAGTCCGAGCAGCGCGTGCACCTGGGAAGCGACACCAAGGCACGCCTGGTCTCCAATACCTATGCAGGCCGCCAGCTGTACTTCGGCGCTACCTGGAAGTTCTAAGGCAACACCGGGTTGCCCGGGCGCGCCCCGGTGCAACCCACGCCCCGCCCTGGCGGGGACGTTCCTCCACGGCAGCCGCGCTGGTACAGGTGGCTGCCGTTTTTTTTGTCGGCGCCTTGCCTTTCGTTCAGCCCGGCGCTTGACCCTGACATCGTTGGAAGGTGCACACTGACTCCACCCCAAGAGCACCGAAGGAGCTACAGATGGAATTCCATGTCGATGGCATGACCTGCGGCGGCTGCGCGCGCAGCGTGACCCGTGCGATCCAGCAGATCGATCCCAACGCCAGCGTGGTCGCCGACCCGCCGACCGGCCTGGTCAAGGTGCAGACCACCGCATCGCAGGAAGACGTCTTCGCCGCAGTGAACGACGCAGGCTTCCCGCCGCGTACTGCCTGATCCCCTACCCCGTCTCACACAGGAAAGCCCGCCCGGTGCCGCTGCACCCGGCGGGCTTTTTCATGCATGCGATATCGAGTCAATGCTTGTGCGTACGCCGCCGCACCGCACCGGTCTTCGCGGTATCGACCGGCACCGGCGTCTGATCGTCCTCAGCCAGCCGCTGCAGGATCGGGCACTCCGGCCGCTCGTCGCCGGCACAACAACTGATCAGCGATTTCAGCGTGTCGGCCATCTGCCGCATGTGCTCGATGCGCTGTTCAAGATCGGCAATGTGCTGTTCGGCCAGGTGCTTCACGTCGGCACTGTGCCGCGAGGTGTCATTCCAGAGGCCCAGAAGATCAGTGATCTCGGCCACCTGGAAGCCAAGATCGCGCGCGCGGCGGATGAAACGCAGGCGGTGGATGTCCGCCTGCGAATACGCCCGGTAGCCCGACTCGGTTCTATCAGCTGCGGGAATCAGGCCGATCTGTTCGTAGTAGCGGATCATCTTCGCCGACACGCTGGAGGCCTTGGCAGCTTCACCGATGTTCATGCGGATCTCCTTCAGTGGGTGGCAGCGGCGGCATCCGCCATCGGCGGCTGGTAGCGGCGCAGGCGCAGCGCGTTGCCCAGCACGAACACGCTGGACAGGGCCATCGCACCGGCCGCGAACACCGGCGACAGCAGCACGCCCCAGACCGGGTACAGCACGCCGGCCGCTACCGGAATCAACCCGGTGTTGTAGGCGAAGGCCCAGAACAGGTTCTGCCGGATGTTGCCCAGCGTCGCCTTCGACAGCGCGATGGCATTCGGCACGCCCTGCAGGTTGCCGGACATCAGCACCACGTCGGCCGATTCCACCGCGATATCGGTACCGGTGCCGATGGCCAGACCAATATCGGCCTCGGCCAACGCCGGTGCATCGTTGATGCCATCGCCGACGAACGCAACATGACCATGCGCGGCCTTCAGCCGGCGCACCGCCTCGACCTTGCCTTCCGGCAGCACCTCGGCCACCACTTCGTCGATGTCGAGCTGGCGCGCGATCGCCTGCGCGGTACCAGCGTTGTCACCGGTGATCATCGCCACCTTCAGGCCAAGCTGATGCAGTGCCGCGATTGCGGCCGGCGTGCTCGGCTTGATCGGATCGGATACCGCGATGATTGCGGCCAGGCGGCCGTCGATGGCGGCATACAGCGGCGACTTGCCCTGGGTGCCCAGCTCTGCCGCCAGCGTCGCGAACAAAGTGATGTCCACGCCCAGGTCGCGCATGAAGCGATCGGCACCGACCTCCACCCGCGCACCATCAACGTTGGCACGCACGCCCATGCCGGTGACCGATTCGAAATCGACCATCGACGGCAGCGCGATGCCCTGCTCGGTGGCTGCATCGACGATGGCGCGGGCAATCGGATGCTCAGAGCGCGATTCCACTGCGGCAACCGCCGCCAGCACGGTGCTGCGATTGAAACCGTCCGTGATCTCGAAGTCGGTCAGGCGCGGGCGGCCTTCGGTCAGCGTGCCGGTCTTGTCCACCGCCACCACCTTCGCGTCCTTCAGCAGCTGCAGTGCTTCGCCCTTGCGGAACAGCACGCCCATTTCGGCGCCGCGGCCGGTACCGACCATGATCGAGGTCGGCGTGGCCAGCCCCATCGCGCACGGGCAGGCAATGATCAGCACCGCTACCGCGTTGACCAGCGCGAAGCTCAGCGCCGGTGACGGACCAAAGATCAACCAGACCAGGAAGGTCGCCAGCGCGGCCAGCATCACCGCCGGCACGAACCACAGCGTGACCTTGTCGACCACCGCCTGGATCGGCAGCTTCGAGCCCTGCGCCTGTTCGACCATGCGGATGATCTGCGCCAGCATGGTCTGCGCGCCCACCGCCGTGGCACGTACCGTCAGTGCGCCCTTCTGGTTGACCGTACCGCCCACCACGCTGCTGCCCGGCTGCTTCTCGACCGCGATCGGCTCGCCGCTGATCATCGATTCGTCGATGTAGCTGCGGCCTTCAACCACCTCGCCATCGACCGGCACGCGCTCGCCCGGCCGCACTTCCACCATGTCGCCGCTCTGCACTTCATTGACCGGGATGTCGACGGTGCGGCCGTCACGGAACACATGGGCGACCTTGGCCTGCAGGTTGACCAGACGCTTGATCGCTTCGGAGGTACGGCCCTTGGCGCGGGCCTCGAGGAAGCGGCCGAGCAGGATCAGCGCAACGATGACCGCGGCCGCTTCGTAGTAGACGTTCACCGTGCCCGGCGGCAGCAGCCGCGGTGCAAAGGTCGCCACCACCGAGTAGCCAAACGCCGCGGCGGTGCCCACCGCCACCAGTGAATTCATGTCCGGCGCCAGCCGCAGCAGTGCCGGGAACCCCTTCTGGTAGAAACGGCGGCCGGGAATGGCCAGCACCAGCAGGGTCAGTACGAACTGCAGGTACCAGCTGGCCTGCATGCCGATGGTGGCCATCACCCATTCGTGCATGCCGGGAATCAGGTGCGAGCCCATCTCCAGCACGAACACCGGCAGCGCCAGCGCGGTCGCCACGATCAGGTCGCGCTTCAGTTCGGCGCGCTCGGCATCCTTCTTTTCAGCGGCTTCATCATCGGACTGCACACCGGCCTCGATCGGGCGGGCGGCGTAGCCGACCTTGTCGATGGCCGCAACCAAGGCGGCCGTATCAGTCACGCCGCGCACGGTCGCACGCTCCGTGGCCAGGTTCACGCTGGCCTGGCTCACGCCTGGCACCGCCAGCAGCGCGCGCTCCACGCGGCCCACGCAGGAGGCGCAGGTCATGCCTTCCACGGCCAGTTCAACGGTGGCGGGGGGCACGTCGTAGCCCACCCGCTCCACCGCCTGGATCAACGCGGCCCGATCGACCGGACCGGACGGGCGGATATCCGCGCGCTCGGTGGCCAGATTGACCGAAACACTGCCCACGCCTTCGACCCTGGACAGCGCCGCCTCGACCCGGCCGACACAGCTGGCGCAGGTCATGCCCTCGATGGGCAGGCTGATGGTGGAGGGGCTGGCGGGGACGGCAGCGGTGCGCGGCGTGCTCATGATCGGATTCCCGGGATTCCTTCTGGATGCGGACAGGCTAAACCTTGCCATCGTGGGAAGGTCAAATCCAGCCACCCCGGGGTTCATGCTGGGGTTCATCCACGCATGGCGTGGAACTGCTGAGCGGACGGAGGCGCCAGGCGGATCAGGCCCGGCGCCCCCTGTGGGTCTGCTCAGAAGGTGAACACGTACTCCAACGCGAACTCGCGGCCGACCGCCCCCAGCAGGCGGGTCGGGGCGAAGTCGTAATCCAGCTTGTACGGGTCCTTGTGGTTCCAGCTGGCGGCGTTGAAGGCGTTGTTGACGTACACGTTTACCTTCGCGTGTTCGGTCACCTGGTAGCCCACGTTGAAGTTCCAGGTGATGAACGGCCCCACTCGACCGTAGTAGCGCGCCGTCTGCTGCCCGGCATTGGGGTTCGGGTTCGGCGAGCCGTCCGGACGTGTCGCCGGCTCCAGGCAGTTCAGCGACGGGCTGTCGCTGGGCACGTAGCCGTCGGCGAACGGCAGGCAGCCGCCGGGGTTGTCCAGGCGGTCGGTGCCCCAGTGGTAGCGCACGCCCGGCACCGAGCCCACGCGGTCGGCATAGACATTGGCATTCCAGTTGCCGCGCTGCCAGGCCAGGCTCGCGCGCAGCTTGCTGCGCAGGTCGCGGTCGCGGCGTTCCGGATTCGGATCGTTGGCGTAGCGCTGTTCCTTGGTCGAGATCTGGTTGGTGTAGTTCAGGCCCAGCTGGAAGCTGCCCCACTGCGCGGTTTCCAGGCGATAGCGTGCGGTCAGGTCGACACCACGCACTTCGCGGCTGGCCAGGTTGAACGGGCCGCGCTCGATCGACACCAGGCGGCCGCTGCTGTCACGGTTCACGCGGGCCAGGATGCCGGCGCAGTATTCGCCACCGGCCGGATTGGCCCATGGCGTGCCATCGATGTTCTTGCCGGTCAGGCAGCCGGCCTCGCTGGCCAGCACCTCATCGGCGCCGACGTCGACGATCATGTCTTCCAGCTTGATCGCCCAGTAGTCGGCACTGACCGACAGGTTCGGCATCACGTCCCAGACGAAACCGACCGTCCACGAATCACCGGTTTCCGAGCGCAGCAGCGGCGTGCCACGCCGGTTCACGTCGAAGGTGTACCAGACATCGGTGTTGCCCACGCCGCAGTTGTTGACCAGGTACGCGCCACTCTGGATGCAGCGCAGGCGGTCATAGGTCTGCACTTCGGAGCTGCTCGGCTGGCCCAGCAGGTAATGCATGTCCGGCGCATGGAAGCTGGTGGCATAGGAGCCACGCACCAGCAACGATTCAACCGGGCGCCATTCCAGGCCGACGTTCCAGGTGGTTTCCTTCTGGCTGCCGATGTTCAGTGCTTCGCTGCTGTCGTCGGCCTTGTAGTTGCCATAGCGGTCATAGCGCGCGGCCGCAGTGGCGGTCACGCTGTCCAGCAGCGGAATCTTGAATTCGACGCCGGCCGAATAGCGGGTGCGCTCGCCGCCACCGCGATCGACGTTCTGCAGGTCGAAGTCGATGCCTGCGCGTGGGTCGGGGCTGAGGTGATAACCCTGCTGCGCGACTTCAGCCACCGCGGCGAACGAGATCGGGCCGGCCCAGCCCTGGAACAGTTCGCCGGTGATATCCGCCGAGGCCTGGTTGACCCAGGACGCCGCACGGTTCTTCGCCACCGTACCCATCTGCCAGTACTGGTCCGGCGTCAGCGGATTCCACCAGCGCGATTCGTTCAAGGCGTAGATCGCCTCGCCATCGGCCGTGGTGCCCAGCTTCGGGCCGAGGAAGTAGTCGTACGACTTCTGCTTGTCGACCACGTTCTGCCGTTCTTCCACGCGGTAATAGGAACGCCCCACCGTGGCGCTCCAGTCGAAGCGATCGGCGAGGCGGCCACGCAGGCCCGCACTCCAATCCCAGGACAGTTCGCGGTTGGTGTTACGCAGCGTATCCAGGCCACCCACCTCGTTTGGAGTGAACTGGCGCACGCCGAGGATCGGGCGGTTGCGGTTGGCGTCCCAGTAGTAGCCGTTGTCATCGTCGACCAGCGACACGCCGGGCGGATTGGTGCCCCAGATCGCTTCGGAACGGTAGACCGCCAGATTGGTCCAGGCCTGCAGGTCATTGCTGAAATCGAAGGTGGCATACAGGTTGCCGGACACGTTCTCGGCACCGCCGGTGAGCAGCCAGTTGGCGTAGTCGGCGCTCATGCCGCACAGGCGGCCGGTGTTGGTGATGGTGTTGGCGGCGTAGTTGTAGACCAGTCGATCGGCGGTGTAGTACTCACTGCCGAACTTCTCGCAGGTGCCGGTGGGCGGCGCCAGGCGCTGGCCCGTGGTCGGATCGATCAACGCCAGTCCGGCGGTAGGACGGAAGCCGACCTTGCGTTGTTCCATGTTCCAGGACGGGTACGGCGCATCATCGGCATCGTCCATCTGCGGGCGGTCACGGCCGAACAACGGATCGCGCTTGGTGTACTGCAACGCGTAGGTCACGCTCCAGTTGTCACCGGTCTTGCCGCCGGCCCAGGACAGGTCCCAGGTGTCGCGCCCACCCTCGGTGGAGGTGCCGCCACGCACGCGCACCTCGTCGCCGTCGTAGTTGGTCTTCAGGATGACGTTGACCACGCCGGCGATCGCATCCGAGCCATAGATGGCCGAGGCGCCACCGGTCAGCACTTCGATGCGCTCCACCGCCGCGGCCGGAATGTTGCCGTAGTTGGAGAAGTTGGTTTCACCGCCATAGGGCAGCGGGTAGTCGGCCACGCGACGGCCGTTGACCAGCAGCAGCGAGCGGTTCGGGCCCATCCCGCGCAGGTTCAGGCCGCTGGCATTAGGCGTGTGCGAGCCCCACTGCGAGGCAGCTTCAACAGTGCCGGTCGCTTCGGTGAGGGTCTTCAGCGCGTCGTACACGCTGACAAAGCCTTCCTTCTGGATCTGCGCGGCGGTGATCACGTTGACCGGCGCCGGGCCTTCGACGCTGGCGCGCTTGATGCGCGAGCCGGTGACGGTGACCGCGTCGAGATCCTTGGTGGATGAACTGGCGGCCTCCTGCGCGCTGGCAGCCAGGGGCAACAGGGCCAGGACCAGGGCCTGGGACAGCAGGTGACGACGCTTGCGGACGATCTGAGCCATGGGTGGTTGCTCTTCGAAAGTGTGGACGCACGGACGGGTGGTGGCGCGGCACTACAGCTGATCCGGGCACCTGGATCGGTTCAAGACCGTCCCGACGCCCTCCCCTGTGGATCGATCCAAACTAAAGCACAGCTGAACCACGCTGGGCATGCGGCGACGCAGCAATGCCCGGTGCAATGCCGCTATCGGCCGCAGGTATCAAGAACAATCAAAGGGTTGCGAAACATCGCTGAGAGAACAGCGCACACGTCAATGACACGATCGCGACAATCGCGCGCGGAACGTATTTGTCCGGCGCAAGCCAGCGTCCGGGGTCGGATCCCCTCGCAGAGGGGCTCTGACCCGATTGCGTCGGGTGGGGTCAGAGCCCTTCTGCGAAGGGATCCGACCCCGGGCAGCTCTCAGCCGTCCAGCGCCTGTCGCAGCGCGGCCACGGTCGCGGTGGCGGTCTGGCTCCAGTCCGGGTCCAGCCCGCGCAGGTCCGGGTTCTGGAACTGCATGGCCGAGCGCCGCAGGCCTTTGGCCGAGGCGTGCAGTTCGGTGCAGCCGCTGCGTCGTGCGACGGCGGCGACATTGGCCGGGCCCAGCCCGGCGCCGGCCATCACCGTGATACGTCCCGCCGCCTGGGTGACCAGGCCTGCCAGCACGTCGGCACCGGCCTCGGCACTGACCTGGCCGCCCGAGGTCAGCACGCGCTGGCAACCCAGTTCGATCACCTGTTCCAGTGCCGCCGGCAGATCGCGGGCGGCATCGAAGGCGCGGTGGAAGGTCACCTGCAGCGGCCCGGCAGCCTGCACCAGTTCACGGCACAGCGCCACGTCGATACCGCCCTGCACATCCAGCGCACCGATCACCACGCCGTCGCAGCCGAGCGCGCGGCACTGCGCGATGTCACGCAGCATCAGTTCGGTTTCCAGCGCGTCGTAGTGGAAGTCGCCCGGGCGTGGCCGCACCAGCACGAACAGCGGAATCGACAGGCGTTCGCGCGCAATCGCGATGCTGGCGAACGACGGCGTGGTGCCACCCTCGGCCAGGTTGTCGAACAGTTCGATGCGGTCGGCGCCGCCGGCCTGTGCCGCCAGCGCCGAAGCCAGCGAGTTACTGGCAACCTCCAGGGTCAGCCGCGTGCTCACGCCTGGGTGCTCGTGTAGATCGACGGCGAGTCGCGCAGGTCATCCTGGCGCTGCGCATCGCACACGGCGTAGACGAAGCCGCGATGCAACGCGTAGGCGCCCACCTCGCCCTGCTTGTTCATGGCCAGGAAGCAGACCTGCAATGTCTTGCTCGCTTCGGGGCGCTTGCGCACCACGCGGTCGATGGCTTCACGGCAGGCCTGTGCCGGCGAGCGCCCCTGGCGCATCAGTTCGACCACCAGGAACGAAGCGGCGTTGCGGATCATCTCTTCACCCACGCCCGAAGCAGTGGCCGCGCCCACGTCGTTGTCGACATACAGGCCGGCACCGATGATCGGGCTGTCGCCGACCCGGCCGTGCAGCTTCCAGGCCATGCCGCTGGTGGTGCAGGCACCTGCAAGGTGGCCCTTGGCATCCAGCGCCAGCATGCCAATGGTGTCGTGGTTGTCGCTGTTGCCGGGAATACCACGGCGCTCGGCGTTGATCTGCGGCTGATACTTCTCCGTCTTCAGCCACTCGCGCCAGGCCGCTTCGGCCTGCGGCGTCAGCAGGTGCTTGCGCTCGAAACCCTGCTGCATCGCGAACTGCTGCGCGCCCTCGCCCACCAGCAGCACGTGTGGGCTGTTCTCCATCACTTTGCGGGCCACCGACACCGGATGCAGGATGTCGACCAGCGCGGCCACGGCGCCACAACGGCCATCGCCATCCATGATGCTCGCGTCCAGGCTCAGCACGCCGTCGCGATCCGGGTTGCCACAATGGCCGACGGTGGGGTTGCAGAGCTCGCTCTCGGCCCAGCGTGCGCCTGCTTCCACCGCATCCAGCGCGCTGCCGCCCTGCGCCAGTACCTTCCACGCGGCCTGGTTGGCCGGTACGCCGAAGTCCCAGGTCGAAACCACTTTGGCCCCACCCTGCGTGCGCGCCTGCACGCCCGGCAAAGCCGCCATGCCTGCAGCCAGTGCACCGGCCTGCAGGAACTGCCTGCGATCCACCATCTTCCCCTCCCAGTCTGCAATGCACGGCCGGCCCGATGCCGACCCTGCCGATCAGTCGTGCGTGGACTGCCGTGCGGCGTGCCAGACCGCTGCGCCGAGCACGCCCAACTGGCCGTGCTCCACTCGCCATACCGGCACCTGGCGCAGCACCTCGGTCAGCACGCCCTTGTTGAGGAAGCGCTCACGGAAGCGGCCATCGGCCAGGAAATCCTGCACATGCGCGGAAATACCTCCGGCGAGGTACACCGAGCGCGCACCGACGGCGATCGCCGCGTCGCCGGCCAGGCTGCCCAGCCAGGCACAGAACACCTGCAGCGTTTCCACCGCCAGTGCATCCTCGCCGCTGCGGGCGGCACCGATCAGCGCTTCGGTGCTGGTCCACACCGCGGTGGCACCGCGCAGCTCGCACAGGCACGGGTACAGGTTCATCAGGCCACTACCCGACAGCACACGCTCGTTGTCCACGTGCGACCAGCGCTGCAGCAGCTTGCCCAGCACCTGCAATTCCAGCGCGTTGCCGGCGCCGAGCGCGGCATGGCCGATCTCGCTGGCCAGCACCGGACGCTCGCCATCGGCGAAGCGCAACGCTGCGCCCAGGCCGGTACCGGCGCCCAGCACCAGTGCCGGGAACGCCTGCGCCGGATCAGCATCGCCGTTCAGCGGCACCAGCGTGTCGGGCTGCAGGTAAGGGATGGCCAGCGCCACCGCCTCGAAATCGTTGATCAGCTGCAGCTCGTGCAGCCCGGACTGCGCGCGGGTGACCGACAGCGACACCGTCCACGGCAGGTTGGAATTGATCAGCACATCGCCATCGAGCAGGCCGGCGATGGCGACCACCGCGGTCTGCACCGGCTGGCCAAGGCCAGCGGTGAAATCGGCCAGGATCGCGGCCAGGCTGGGATGCTCGGCGCAGGCATAGGTGCGATGGCTGCCCAGCAGGGGTGCCTGGCCGGATCGGGTTTCAGCTAGCGCAAGGCGGGCGAAGGTGCCGCCAACGTCGGCGACCACCAGATGGCGCGGAAGACCGCCGCGGGCGGAGTCGGAGGAAACCGGGGACGCTGCTGCGATGGTCACGCTGGCCTGCTTGGATCGATTGAATCGCCCCGATTCTCAGGCATCGGGACGGCTTTGCCTAGCGCGCCGGTGGTTCAGGTTGGCCTACATGCCTTCCTGTTCGGCCACCTGCACCCCATCCACCAGCACGCGCAGCCGCTGCGGGCGGAAGCCGGCGAACAACAACGGCCGGGTGCGCTCGACCAGTACTTCGTGGCCGGCGATCCGCCGCATCCACGACTGTACCAGCGAGAACGAGAAGTGGGTGCCCGGATGCAGCGGGTGCTGCACCCAGACCTTCTCGGTGGCGCTCTGCAGCAGCATCGCGCCGGTGAACCAGTGGCGGCTGAGGGTCACCGGCGTGGTGCCGGCCATGAAGCGGATATCCATGCGGGGTCCTTTCGCTGGAGCAGTGACGCGGAGGTCAGGGCTGGGCAGTCTGCAGGCTGTAGCTGGTGGTGGCGGTGAACACCGCACCATCGGGCTGGGTGGAGCGTACCTCGACTTTGTGGCTGCCCACGGCCAGATCGGTCGGCAGCGCGCCACGCCACAGGTGCGGCGATGCGGTGGCCTCCGGCGAGCGGTCGTAGCCACGCAGGCTGTCTGCAAGATCGTCGGCCACGTTCTCCACCATCAGGCGCGGATCGGGTTGGCTGACCTGCTTCATCGGCTGCCAGGCGCCACCATCGACGCGGTACTCGACCACGCTGGCATCCTCACCCATGTAGACGTTGGCATAGATGCCCCAAGCCGGGTAGGCGCCCTGGCGCAGCACCTTCGGCGCATGCAGGCCGATCTGCTCGCTGGCCGGTTTTCCGGCCACGCGGTACTGCAGTCTGTAGCTGCCATTGCCGGCCACGTCAAGCAACGCATAGCCCTTCGGCGTGCCATCACTCATGGTGCTGTCCGGCACGCCGGCGGCATTCTTCACCCCCGACCAGAACGCACCGCAGTTGGCACCCACGTTGTATTCGTGCAGCGGCTTGTCGCCGTCCCAGCCCTCGGCCTTGCCATGGTAGACGTGCTGCTGGGTGTGGCTGTGGCCGCTGAGCACCAGCACGTTGCGGAAGTCCTTCAGCAGGTCGAACAGGCGCTGGCGGTCGGCATGGCGGAAGGTCTCGCGTCCCGGCGCCGCGTCGAACAGCGGGATGTGCATGCCCAGCACCAGCAGGCGATCCTTGTGCAGGCTCTTCAGGTAGCTGGCGAGGAAGGCGAACTGGTCTTCGCGCAGGCCACCGATGTACTTCGGCTTGGCCTTGGGGTCGTACACCACGTCGTCCAGGAACACGAAACTGGCGCCGCCCTCTTCCACCGCGTAGGTGTCCGGACCGTAGATGTTGCGCCAGCTGTCCAGCGAGTGTTCGTCGCTGGCCGCATCGAAGTCGAGATCGTGGTTGCCCGGCACATGGAACCACGGTACGCCAAGTCCGGTGGTGACCTTGTTGATCGCCGGATACAGGGTCAGGTCGTCGTTGACGATGTCACCCAGGGTGGTGCCCATGCGCGCCTTGGTCTGTCCCACCAATGGCGCGACGATCGACTGCTGGTAGTAGCCGATATCCTTCAGGCTGGCGGTCTGCGAATCGGTGAACACCAGCATCTGGAAGCCGCGCCGACTGTCATGGCGATCCGACTGCAGGGCGAAATCCCAGTTGCGGGTGACGTCGCTGGTCGCGGCGATGCCGCCGTACTTCAACGCCGGCGAACCGTTCGGGCGATAGTGCCGCCAGAACGAAGGCAGGCCGTCGGCCGCTTTCGGGAAGGAATACGCATCGGGCTTGATCACGAACACGGTCTGGCCATCACGCACCGGCAGGCTGTAGCTGCCGTCTGCAGCCGTCTTGACGATGGCCTCGCCGTTGGAGACCTGCACGCCGGCCAAGCCCGGATCGGTCGCACCGCGGCCGGGTTTGCCGTCGCGCTCCAGATAGACCTTGCCGGTGACCACGGTGTCCGCGGCCCAGGCCGGCGAGGTCAGCAACAGGCAGCACAGCCAGGCGGCAGGCAGTTTCATGGGCGGTCCGGGTAAAGAAAGACCGCCTATTGTAGATTCCGTTGATGACATCGCGCACGCGATGACGCATGCCGGTAGTGCCGGCCGCTGGCCGGCAGCCTCATGAACGTCGGGCATCCGGGGCTTGCCGGCCAGCGGCTGGCACTACCACACGTCAACGATGGCGTTTTTCCAGCACCGCGCGCGCATCAACCAGCGACAGCCCGCGCGCGCGCAGCAGCACCAGCAGGTGGTACAGCAGGTCCGAGGCCTCGCCCAGCAACGCCTCATCATCCTGCGCCACCGCCGCCAGGGCGGTCTCCACGCCCTCCTCGCCCACCTTCTGTGCGATACGGCGGATGCCGCCCTCGAACAGGCTGGTGGTGTAGCTGCCCGGCGGGCGTTGCGCCTCACGCATCGCCACCAGCTGGCCCAGCCCGCCCAGGAAATCCTTCGGCGCCTGGTCGAAGCAGCTCTCTGCACCGGTGTGGCAGGTTGGCCCCGCCGGCCGTGCCATCACCAGCAAAGTATCGGCATCGCAGTCGACGCTGATCGACTGCACCACCAACACGTTGCCGGACTGCTCGCCCTTGGTCCACAACCGTTGCTTGCTGCGGCTGAAGAAGGTCATGTGGCCGATGGCCAGCGTGGCCGCCAGCGATTCGGCGCTGACATAACCGAGCATCAGTACCTGCAGGGTATCGGCATCCTGAACCACCGCCGGCAGCAGGCCGTCACCCTTGGCCCAGTCCAGCGCCTGCAATGCGTCCAACGACGGCCTGACTTCAATAGACATCCCGCACCTCGATCTGCTGTCCGCGCAGGTAGCGCTTCAATTCTGGAATGGCGATGGCGCCGCTGTGGAACACGCTGGCGGCCAGCGCGCCGTCGACGTCGGCCTGGTCAAAGGCTTCGGCGAAGTGCTCCATCGCACCGGCACCGCCCGAGGCGATCAACGGTACCTGGCACAGTGCCCGCGCCTGTTGCAGCTGCACGACATCGTAGCCACGGCGCACGCCATCGCTGTCCATGCAGTTCAGTACGATCTCGCCCGCGCCACGCCGTTGTGCTTCGACGATCCAGTCCAGGGTGCGCAGCGGCACCGCCTGGGTCTTGTCCGGATCGCCGCTGAAACGACGCACCCGCCATTGCCCGTCGGCCTCGCGCACCGAATCGACGCCCACCACCACGCACTGCACGCCGAACTCGTCCGCCAGCTCGGTGATCAGCTCCGGGCGCCCCAGCGCCGGCGAGTTGATCGACACCTTGTCGGCACCGGCAAACAGCACGCGGCGCGCGGTTTCCACACTGTCGATGCCACCGGCCACGCAGAACGGAATGTCGATCAAGCGTGCGATGCGCTCGATCCACGCCACGTCGACCGAACGCGCCTCGGGGCTGGCGCCGATGTCATAGAACACCAGCTCGTCCGCCCCCTGGTCGCGATAGCGCTGCGCCAACTCGGCGATGTCGCCCATGTCGACGTGGTCGCGGAAGCGCACGCCCTTGACCACGCGGCCATCGCGCACGTCCAGGCAGGGAATGATGCGGCGGCTCAACATGCCAGTGCCTCCGCCAGGTCCATGCGCTGCTCCAGCAGTGCCTTGCCGAGAATCGCACCGCCGCAGCCGGCGGCACGGGCCTCGGCCACATCGGCTACGTCACGGATGCCACCGGACGCCTGCACCGCCACACCCGGCAACAAGCCGGACAGGTGCCGATAGAGGTCGATATTGGGCCCGGCCAGCATGCCGTCACGGGCGATGTCGGTGCACAGCAGGTGGCGCATGCCGGCGCGCGCGTAGCGCTGGGCCAGGTCATCCAGGGTCACTCCGGCGTTCTCGGTCCAACCGTGCACCGGCAATTGCCACTGCCCCTGTGCGTCCTGGCGCGCGTCCAGCGCAACCGTGATGCGCTCGGCGCCGAATTCCTCCAGCCAGCCGACCACTTCATCGGGGCGACGCACCGCCAGCGAGCCGACCACCACGCGACCGGCGCCGGCATCGAGGATGCGCGCCACATCGTCGCGGCAGCGAACGCCACCGCCGGTCTGCACCTGCAGCGATGTCTGCGCGCGGATCGACGACAGTAGCGGCGCCAGCGTATAGCCACCGGCGCGCGCAGCGTCCAGATCGACCAGATGCATCCACTGCGCACCCTGCGCGGCGAAGGCCTGCGCGCGTGGCAACGGATCGTCGCCATACGAGGTTTCCTGCGCGTAGTCGCCCTGGCGCAGCCGCACCACGCGGCCGTCGCGGATATCCAGCGCGGGGTAGACGATGAAACTCATGCAGCAGTGCCCTCGAGAAAATTGCGCAGCATCAGCGAGCCGGTCTCGCCGGAGCGCTCGGGGTGGAACTGTGCGCCGTAGTAACGCCCCTGCTCCACCACGGCAGTGAACAGGCCGCCGTGGTCGCAGGCAGCGACGGTGTGGGTATTGAGGGGTGCCGCGTAGCTGTGCACGAAGTAGGCGCTGGCACGCTCCGGCACGCCGCGCAGCAGCAGCGATTCGCGCAGTGGCAGCAGGCGGTTCCAGCCCATGTGCGGCACCCGGATGCCGCAGGCCGGCACCAGCTTGCGCACCACGCCGGGAATCAGGCCCAGCGTCTCCACACCCGCTTCCTCGGAGCGCTCGAACAGCAGCTGCATGCCCAGGCAGATGCCCATCAACGGCACCTCCAGTTGCTGCAGCGGTTCCACCAGGCCCTGCGCATGCAGGCGCTGCATGCCGGGACCGGCGGCGCCGACGCCGGGCAGGATCACCCGCTGCGCACCGACCAGACCGTCCGCATCGCGCACCAGCCGCACCGTCGCACCCAGGCGCTCCAATGCGTAGCGCACCGAGCCGAGGTTGGCGCCGCCGGCGTCGATCAGCGCAACGTCGCTCACAGCGCCCCCTTGGTGGAAGGCAGCGCGGTGCCCTGGCGGGCCAATGCCGGGCGCAATGCGCGCGCCAGCGCCTTGAAGCAGGCCTCCACCTTGTGGTGATCGTTGTCGCCGCGTACCTGCAGGTTGAGGTTCAGGCCGCTGGCATCGCACAGCGAGCGGAAGAAATGCGGCACCAGCTCGGTCGGCATATCGCCCACGCGCTCGCGCTTGAACTCGCCCTCGAACACGAAGTACGGGCGGCCACTGAAGTCCAACGCAGCGCTGGCCAGCGTCTCGTCCATCGGCAGCGTGAAACCGTAGCGGCCGATGCCGCGCTTGTCGCCCAGCGCCTCGCGCAGCGCCTGGCCCAGGGCCAGCCCCGTATCCTCGATGGTGTGGTGTTCGTCGATGTGCAGGTCACCCTCGGCCTGGATGTCCAGCGCGAAGCCACCGTGCTTGCCGATCTGTTCCAGCATGTGGTCGAAGAACGGCAGGCCGGTGGAGATGCGTGCATCACCCGCGCAATCCAGGTCCAGTTCGACGCGGATCTTCGTTTCTTTCGTGTTGCGCTGGACCACGGCGGTGCGCGGCGCATCGGCCAGCGCATGGGCAATGCCCGGCCAATCCCACTCGCCACCAAACTGCGCGGTGCGCAGCTGGAAACCGCGGATGTTGAGGTTGTCGGCAAACTGCAGGTCGGTGATGCGATCGCCGACCATGCCCGAACGCGCCCAGTCGATGCTGCGGTCCTGCAGATAAGCCGTCATCAGTCCGATGCCCGGCTTGCGGGTCGGCGCATTGTCGTGCGGCCAGCTGCAGTCGATCAGCACGTCACGGAAAGTGATGCCCTGGCTTTCGAAGATCTGCAGCATCAGCTCGTTGGGGCCATCGAAGCTGGCACGCGGGTAGCTGTCGCTGCCCAGGCCATCCTGGTTGGTGACGATCACGAACTGGTAGCCGGCATCCCGCAGCTTCAGCAGCGCCGGGATCACCTGCGGCACGAAGCGCAGCTTCTCGTAGGCGTCGATCTGGAAATCGGACGGCTCCTCGATGAGGGTGCCGTCGCGGTCGATGAACAGGATCGGGGTCATGCTGCGGCCCTCCGCGCCGACAGGGCCGCGAGCACGCGGTCATTCTCTTCCGGGCTGCCGATACTGATGCGAAGCGCATCGCCCAGCTGCGGCGCGGCGCGCTGGTCGCGCACCACCACACCGGCATTCAGCAACGTGTCGAACGCTGCCTGCGCATCGGCGAAGCGGACCAGCAGGTAGTTGCCGGACGAGGCGTACACCCGGCGTACACCGGGCAGGCTGGCCAGTGCCGTTGGCAGGCGTTCGCGCTCGGCGATGACCGTGGCCACGCGCTCGGCGGTGCGTGCCAGCGCGGCCGGCTGCAGGGCCTGCACGGCCAGTTCCGCGCACGGGGTCGGCACCGGATACGGCGCCTGGCAGCGGCGCAGCACGGCAATCAGTTCCGGCGCGGCGATCAGCGTTCCAATGCGCGCGGCCGCGAGTGCGTGTGCTTTCGACAGCGTGCGCAGCACCGCCAGGTTGGCGTGCGCGGCCAGCAACGTGGTCGCCGACGGACGCTGCGCGTACTCGACATAGGCCTCGTCCACCACCACCAGTGCCTGCCCGCGCAACGCAACCGCCACCCGTTCGACCTCGTCCAGGGCGATATCACTGCCGGCCGGGTTCGACGGTGCGCACAGGAACACCAGCTTGGCATTGCGCGCCCTGGCGGTGTCGATCACCGCATCCAGATCGGCGCGCAGGCCATCCTCGCTGTCCACCAGCGGCACTTCAATCAATGCGGCGCCCTGCAGGCGTGCGCAGACGGCGTACATGCCGAACACCGGCGGCGTGACCAGTACGCCATCGCGGCCCGGCACGCACAGGGCACGCGCCAGCAGATCAATGGCTTCGTCGCTGCCGCGACCGATCAGCAGCTGCTGTGGCGTCACGCCGTACAGCGCCGCCAGTCCCTCGCGCAATGCCAACGGCTGCGGTTCGGGATAGCGCCGGCTGCTGCCCGCGGCATCAGCGGGATTGGCCCAGGCCGATTCATTGGCGTTCAACCACACCTCGCCCTGCACCGCCGCGCTGCGCGCCGAGCTGTAGCCGGCGAAGGCCTGCAGATCCGGGCGAACCAGTGCCAGCACATCATCGATAGCCGCGTTCATGCTGCCACCTCCATGCGCACTGCGACCGCACGTTCATGTGCATCCAGGCCTTCGGCACTGGCGATGATGCGCGCGCAGCCGCCAATCGCTGCCAGGCCGGCGGCGCTGGCGCTCTGCACGCTGATCAGGTTCTGGAAGCTGGCCACACTGACACCACTGTAGGCACGTGCGGCACCCGCGGTGGGCAGCACGTGGTTGGTGCCGCTGCAGTAGTCGCCCAGTGCCTCGGGGGTGTAATCCCCCAGGAACACCGAGCCGGCCGCCTGCACCTTGTTCAGCCACGCGCGCGGATCACGCAACGCCAGGATCAGGTGCTCCGGTGCATAGCGGTTGCTGATCGCGAAGGCTTCGTCCAACGAATCGACCTGGATCAGCCGCGAGGCCGACAGCGCCTGGCGTGCGATCTGCTGGCGCGGCAGCAAGGCCACCTGGCGCTCGACTTCAGCCTCGACCGCCGCCAGCATCGCGGTATCGTCGGTCAGCAGCAGCACCTGCGAATCCGGGCCGTGCTCGGCCTGCGACAGCAGGTCGGCTGCAACGAACGCCGGGTTTGCACCTGCATCGGCAATCACCAGTACTTCGGAGGGACCAGCCGGCATGTCGATGGCGGCGGCGCCGTCCTGTGCGACCTGCTGCTTGGCTTCGGTCACGAAGCTGTTGCCCGGCCCGAACAGCTTGTCACAGGCCGGAATGCTGGCCGTGCCGTAAGCCATCGCAGCGATGGCCTGCGCGCCGCCCAGCTTGAACACGCGCTGCACGCCGGTCAGGCGTGCGGCCACCAGCACCGCAGGATCGGCCGTGCCGTCGGCGCGTGGCGGCGTGCACAGCACCACCTGCGGGCAGCCGGCCAGCTGCGCGGGCACGCCCAGCATCAACGCGGTGGACGGCAGCGGTGCGCTGCCGGCCGGCACGTACAGGCCGACGCGGCCGATCGGCCGCAGCATGCGTTCGCAGACCACGCCCGGCGCGGTTTCCACCGCATACCCCGTACCCATGCCGGCGGCGTGGAAGCGGGCGATGCGTTCGGCAGCTTCGACCATCGCCTGGCGCAGTTCGGCGGGGACGGCGGCATCGGCCGCTGCGAACTCGGCTTCGCTCACTTCGAACGATCGCGGCTCGACACCGTCGAAACGTGCGGTGATCGCACGTAGCGCGTCATCGCCCTGCCCGCGCACCTGTGCAATCAGCGTCGCCACCGCATCGCGGGTCTGCTGCGCCACGGTCTGCACCGGGCGGGTCAGTGCCGCACTGCGCGCGGCCTCATCAAGTCGGGACCAGATCAGACGGTTCATGCCAGCGACCGCTCCACGCTCAGTACCATCAAGCCCTGCGCGCCGGCGCGCTCGAGTTCTTCCATGCGCTGCCAGCTCAGCGGGCCCGGGCACATGGTCTGCAGGCGCAGTGCGCCGCCGTCGGCCGGCAGCCGCACCAGCGGCTCGGCATCGGCCAGCAGCTGCGCCAGCGCGTCGACGCGATCCTCGCTGGCGCGGAACATCAGCAGCTTGCGATCCTGGCGCTGCACCACGCCGTCGAGGCGGCGCAGCAGCATCGCGCGCAGCGACGCACGTGCGTCATCCGGCACGCGCACCGCACCGGCCAGCACCGCCTCGCTGTCGAGCAGGTTGTGCACCGGGGTCAACTGGTTGGCGCGCAGCGTGGCGCCACTGGAGACCAGGTCGCAGATCAGGTCGGCGGTACCCAGGCGCGGGGCGATTTCCACCGACCCGGACAGCTCGACCACCTGTGCGTCCACGCCCTGTTCGGCCAGCCATTGCTTGAGGATGGCCGGGTAGCTGGTGGCAATGCGGGTACCGGCCAGCTGCGCCGGTCCCTGCCACTGCCACTCCTCGGGTACCGCCAGCATCAGCCGGCACTGGCCAAAGCCCAGTCCGCGCAGTGCCTGGTAGGCATCCGGCAGGCCCATCTGGCGACGTGCCGCAGCCTGCTCGTCCAGCTCGTTGCGGCCGACGATGCCGAGGTCGCAGACGCCGTCGGCGATCAGGCCGGGGATGTCGTCGTCACGCACCAGCAGCAGGTCCACCGGCAGCGATTCACCGTAGCAGAACAGCTTGTCGCGGCTCTCGCGCCAGCTCAGGCCACAGGCACTGAGCAGGTTGCGGGCGGGCTCGGCCAGCCGGCCACTCTTCTGGATGGCGATACGCAGCCGGTCTCGTGCCGGCGCTGCCTGGGTTGCACTCATGGGGAGGTCTCGAAGTTCGGAACGGGGCGCGGATCAGCGCGAAGCAAGGCGGTCGATGGCGGCGGCATAGCCTCGATGGCCATGCTCGAGCGTTCGCGCCACCCGTCCGGTGGTGGTCACGCTGACCCCGGTGCGCTCGTGGATCTCGCGATACGGCACGCCCTGCTGCAGCAGCGGCACCACCTTCCAGCGGTCGGCCATGGCTTCCAGCTCGGCCGGTGTGCACAGATCGCGCAGGAAGGCCTCGACCTGTTCCGGCTCGCGCAGGGCGGCAAAGGCTTGGGCCAGGGCTTCCAGGTCGGCCTTCGGGTCTTTGGCGGCAATCTCGGGGCGGGCTTTCACGGGGTCGTTTCCATGAATCAATGTAATAGCGCGTTAGTACATTAGCGCATTCTTGCGCACTGCGTCAAATCGGGGGTTGAGAGTGCGGCAGGGCTGCTGCCCTGCACCCGCAGAGGCCGGAGCATCGGCACAGCTGGGTTCCGGACCGACCCCGCCCTCGACAGGTGGTCACGAGCTGTCGGGACGGCCGGGGTCGGATCTGTTTTCCAGAGGAAAACGGCTCTGACCCCGGAACGGGGCCCGGAAACGAAAACGCCCACCGGTTGGTGGGCGTTTCGTTGAAGCGCTGCATGCTGCCAGGGGCCGTTACATCACCTTCGACTGCTCCAGCTCGACCTGCAGGGTGCTGGCCAACTCGTCACGGGAGACTTCGAACTGCTGCTCGCGCAGCAGGTCCTTCACTGCCACCACGCCGCGCGCCAGCTCGTCCTCACCGGCCAGCACCACGAAGCGGATGCCGGCCTTGGCGGCGTACTGGAACTGCTTGCCGATCTTCTTCGGCTCCATCTGCACTTCGGTGTTGATGCCACCGGCGCGCAGGCGGCGCGCGATGTCCAGCGACTGCGGCATGCCCTGCTCGTCCATCAGCGCCACCAGCGCCTGCACGCTGCTGCCCTCGATGCCATCGATCAGGCCGGCTTCGCGCAGCTGCCAGAACAGGCGCGACAGGCCGATGGAGATGCCCACGCCCGGCAGCTTCGACTTGCTGTAGTGGCTGGCCAGGTCTTCGTAGCGGCCGCCCGAGCAGATCGAACCGATCTGCGGGTGGTCGGTCAGCGTGGTCTCGTAGACGGTGCCGGTGTAGTAGTCCAGGCCGCGCGCAATGGAGAAATTCAGGCAGTACGCGGTTTCCGGCACGCCCAGCGCCTGCACCAGCTGCAGCACTTCGCGCAGTTCGGCGACGCCGGTACGCAGGATCTCCGAAGAACCGGCGTCGGCTTCAAGCGTGGCCAGCTGCGCCAGTGCATCGGCATGGCCCTGCGAACGCACGGCCACGAACGCCAGGATCTTCTCGACCTGCTCGGCCGGAATCTCGAAGCCCTCGCCCACCAGCGTCTCGCGCACGTAATCGGCGCCGCGCTTGTCCAGCTTGTCCACTTCGCGCAGCACTGCCAGCTGGCGCTCGCCCTCGGCCACGCCCAGGCTCTCGAAGAAGCCACGCATCAGCTTGCGGTTGTTCAGCTGGATGCTGAAGTCACCGATGCGCAGTTCCGAGAACACCGCGTGGATGACCGCCAGCACTTCGGCGTCGTATCGCACGCTCAGGCTGTCCTTGCCGATCACGTCGATGTCGCACTGGTAGAACTCACGGAAGCGGCCGCGTTGGGCGCGCTCGCCGCGGTACACCCGCTGCATCTGGTAGCGACGGAACGGGAAGGTCAGTTCATGCTCGTGCTCGGCCACGTAGCGCGCCAGCGGCACGGTCAGGTCGAAGCGCAGCGCCATTTCCGGCAGCGAACGGTCACCCGATTCGGCGGCGTTGGCCAGCGCACCGGTGGACTGCACGAAATACACCTGGCGCTCGGTTTCGCCACCGGACTTGGTCAGCAGCACGTCGGACAGCTCGAACACCGGCGTCTCCACCGGCAGGAACCCGAAGCGCTCGTAGTTGCGACGGATCACGTCCAGCATGCGCTGGAACGCAATCTGCTCGCGCGGCAACAGTTCAAGGGTGCCGGGCGGGGTACGGGGCTTGATCACGGGCGGAACTCCTGCTGGAACGGGACGTGGGAGGGGGCGACATTCTAGCGCCCCCGCCTCGGGCAGGGTCGAACGGCCGCTTGAAGTATCATAAAGCCCTCCCCGCCCGCGATACGCCCCCCGCAACATGTCACGGCCTTCCGGCGCTCCGCCCGCCACCAACGATCCCGCCTCGCCGTCCTGCACCACGCTGGACTGCCTGCACTGCTCGGTTCGCCACCTTGCGGTGTGCTCGGCGCTGTCGCCCGATGAAGTGCAGGCACTGGAACAGGTCACCGTTTCCCAGCAGGTCAGCATGGGCAGTACCCTGGCCCGCACCGGCGAAGAGCGCGACCATGTCTATACATTGACCGGCGGCGCCCTGCGCCTGGTGCGCACCCTGGCCGATGGCCGCCGCCAGATCAATGGCTTCGTGCTTCCCGGCGACTACCTGGGCCTGAGCGGCAGTGACCACCACCGCTACGATATCGAGGCCATCGCAGACAGCCGCGTATGCCGTGTCGCGCTGCCGCAGATGAAGGCGCTTCGCAGCCGTTTCCCGCACCTGGAACGCAAGCTGCTGCAGCGTGCCTGCCAGGAGCTGGACGCCGCGCAGGATGCCGCGCTGGCACTGGCGCGGCTGCAGCCGGCCGAGAAAGTGGCCGACTTCCTGCTGCGCCTGGCCGCGCGCGAGGCCAAGCTGGGTGGCGATGGCCTGCGCGTGTCGCTGCCGATGGGGCGTGGCGACATCGCCGACCATCTGGGCCTGACCATGGAAACGGTCAGCCGTACCTTCACCAAGCTGCGCCAGCAGGGGTTGATCGCCCTGCCCCACCTGAACGTGGTGGAAATCCTCGACGAGGACGGGTTGCGCACGCTGGCCGGCAACCCCAGATGCCTTCGATCAACGCAGCAACACCTCACGCAACGCCGCATACTCCGCAGCCAACGGTTCCGCGTGCGCGGGCCGCTGCAGCAACGCATCCAGCGCCGGCGGCACGGCCACTGCTTCGCCAATCAAGGGCTCCACCACTGCCTCGAACTTGGCCGGATGTGCGGTAGCCACCACCGCCCAGTCGCCCTTGGCGCCGCGCGCACGCAGGTCCTGCAGCACCTTCACCGCTGTGGCCGTATGCGGGCAGAACAGTTCGCCGTTGCTGGCATGCGCCGCCGCAATCGTCGCGCGGATGGTCACGTCATCCACCGCGAACGCGCGGAACGCAGCGCGCAGCTCGGCGTCATCTCCGAGGTAAAGCCAGCGCAGGCGTTCAAAGTTGCTGGGCGCCCCTACGTCCATTGCATTGGCCACGGTGGCCACGCTGGCCTGCGGCTGGTAGTCGCCGCCATTGAAGTACGCCGGCAGTACCGCATTGGCATTGGTGGCCAGCACGATCTGCCCGATCGGCACGCCCAGCGCGCGCGCCAGCACGGCCGCCATCGCATTGCCAAGGTTGCCGGTCGGCACCACCAGGTTGAGCCGACGACGATGCGCTGCGTAATGGGTCAACGCCGCATGTGCGTAGTAACTCATCTGCGGCAGCAGCCGGCCCAGGCTGATGCTGTTGGCCGAGCTGAGCGGCACCTGCGCCTGCAGGTCACGGTCGGCCAGCGCCTGCTTGACCATGGCCTGGCAATCGTCAAACGCCCCGGCCACACGCAGCGCCTGGATGTTGTCGCCGAAGCAGCCAAGCTGATGCGCCTGGCGCGGTGACACGCGGCCATCCGGGTACAGCACCACCACACGCACGCCCGGCTGGCGGTGGAAGGCTGCCGCCACGGCGGCACCGGTATCGCCAGAGGTGGCGACAACGATCGTCAGGTCGCGGTCCTTGCCGGCCTGCAGCCGCGACAGTGTTCCGGCCAGGAAGCGCGCACCGATATCCTTGAACGCCGCCGTCGGCCCATGGAACAGCTCCAGCACATGGTCACCGCCGCCCAGTGGACGCAGCGGCACCGGAAAGTCGAACGCCTCGCGGCAGATCGATGGCAGCGCCGCCTCCAGAGCATCACCTGCGAAGAACGGTGCCAGCAGATCGGCGGCGGTATCGGCCAGCGTTGCGCCGGCCCGCAGCTCACGTGGCGCCGGCAGCACCTGCGGAACATACAGCCCTCCATCGGGCGCCAATCCTGCAGCGATCGCCGCACTGAGGCCAACGGCCGGGGACTGACCCCGGGTCGAAACAAATTGCATGGGTTCGGTATCCAGTAAAGGGGAAGGATTCAGCACAAGCGGGCTCCCGCTGCATCCAGCGGCGACACCCAGGCATCGCTGTCGAAACCGGCGGCGGCAAATGCCGCCTGCACCGGTGCGGCAGCGGCGCGGGCCTGGTCGGCGTCCTCGAACCAGGCGAACACGCTGGGTCCGGCACCGGAGATGCCCGCACCCATTGCATGGGCCGACAGCGCCGCATCGCGGGCTGCTTCGAAACCTGCAATCAGGCCGGCCCGCCGTGGTTCGACCAGCACATCGCGCAATCCAGCCCGCACCAGCACCGCATCACTACGATGGCAACCACTGAGTACCAGCGCGAGGTTCGCACTCTGTGCCACGAATTCACCCAGCGCGTAGCTGCCCTGCAGCACCTGGCGCGCACGGCGTGTTTCCAGCACCGCGTGCGGATGCACCAGCAGGCTGTGCCAGGCCGCCGGCACCGGAATTGGGAGCAGGCGGTCGGCCGTACACAGCGCAAAACCACCCAGCAGCAACGGCCCCACGTTGTCGCCGTGGCGGCCACCGCTGGCCACCGCCTCGCCATCGAGCGCAAACGGATACAGCGCCTCGCGCGACAGCGGTACATCCAGCAGCGCGTTGGCGGCAACCAGCGCAGCAACGCATGACGCTGCCGAACCGCCCATGCCGGAACCGAACGGAATGCCCTTGTCGATCTCCACCAAGAAACCGAAGTCCAGGCCCAGGCCTTCGCGCAGTGACATCAGCGCAGCGCCGGCGGTGTTCCCGGCTGCCTCCAGCGGCAGCTCGACGGCACTGCCGCGAATCGCCTCGATGCGCACCAGCGGCTCGTCGATGCGGCGCACGCTCACGGTATCGCCAACACCGGAAATGGCGTGACCGAGAATATCGAAGCCCACCGCTACGTTGGCCACCGAGGCCGGCGCGAACGCACGTGCGATCACAGGCGCGCTCCTTCACCGGCCGCGACCCGCAGCAGGTCGGCAAACACACCGGCGGCGGTGACTTCCGGGCCGGCCCCCGGACCCTGCACCACCAACGGGTTGTCGCAGTAGCGACGGGTACGGAACTGCACCACGTTATCGGTCAACCGAAGGTTGGCGAAGGCGTGGTCGGTGGGCAGTTCCTGCAGGCCCACCGAGGCACCGTCAGCGCCCAGCCGTGCCACGTAGCGCAGCACCGCGCCACGCGCCCGCGCGTCCTGCAACCGCTGCAACAGGCTGGCATCGGACTCGCCCAGCCGCGCCATGAAGTCATCCACGCTGCCGTCGCGCAGCAGCGCCGGCACCAGGCTTTCCACCTGTACCTGTTCCAGGCTGAGCGCGTGGCCGGCCTCGCGGGCGAGGATCACCAGCTTGCGCGCCACGTCCACGCCCGAAAGATCATCGCGCGGGTCCGGCTCGGTGTAGCCCATCGACCGCGCCTGCGCGACCAGCTGCGAGAACGGCTGACTGCCGTCGAAGCGGTTGAACAGCCACGCCAGCGTGCCGGAGAAGATGCCTTCGATCGCCAGCACCTCGTCGCCCGTATCGACCAGATCACGCAGCGTGGTGATCACCGGCAGGCCCGCGCCCACCGTAGCTTCGTAGCGGAAGCGCGCACCACTGGCCGCCGCAGCAGCGCGGATGCGCTGGTAGCGCGGCAGCGGGCCAGCACCGGCCTGCTTGTTCGGAGTCACCACGTGGATGCCGGCGGCCAGCCAGCCCTCATAGCGCTCGGCCACGTCGGCGCTGCCACTGCAGTCGATCACCACCGCATGCGGCAGGTGCGCGGCCAGCAGGTGTTCGGTGAAGCGATCCAGGTCGCTGGGCTCGCCCGCGTCCTGCAATGCCTCCCGCCAATCGGCGTGCAGGCCATCCACTTCCAGCCGCATGCGCGAACGCGAGGCCAGCGCGCGCAGGCGAAGATCCACATTGGCCTTGGCCAGCAGCTGCGGGCGGGCCGCCAGCAGCTGGTCCAGCAGTGCCGCGCCGACGTTGCCCGGCCCGATCACACCGACCGCGAACGTCTGCGGCGACAGCCAGAAGCCCGCATGTGCGGCCCGCAATGCGCGGGTGGCATCGGCACTGTCCACCGCCACAGAAATATTGCGCTCCGACGAGCCCTGCGCGATCGCCAGGATGTTCACCTGCGCGCGTCCCAGTGCCTCGAACAGGCGCGCCGCCACACCGGGCTGGCCGGCCATGCCGTCACCCACTGCCGCCAGCACGCTGACGCCCTCACTGACCTGCACGCGCTGCACCTGCCCTACCGACAGTTCATGCGCGAACGCGTGCAGCAGTGCCTCACGGCCACGCGCCGCTTCGGCGGCGCGCACCACGCAGCAGATCGAATGCTCTGACGAACCCTGCGAGATCATCACCACCGACACCTGCGCCTGGCGCAGCGCCGCGAACACGCGCTCGGCGGTACCGGGCACGCCGATCAGGCCGGTGCCCTCCAGGTTCAACAGGGCCAAGCCGGGGCTCAGGGTCAGGCCCTTCACCGGCCCGCGCGGCGAGCGCTCGGCGCTGATGCGCGTCCCCGGATGCGCCGGCTGGAACGTATTGCGGATGAAGATCGGCAGGCCGAGGCGGATCGCTGGCGACATCGTCTGCGGGTGCACCACCTTGGCGCCGAAATAAGCCAGCTCGCAGGCCTCGTCGTAGCTCAGTGATTCCAGCTGCACCGCTTCGGGCACCAGTCGCGGGTCGGCCGACAGCACGCCGTCGACGTCGGTCCAGATGTGCAGTTCATCGGCATTGAACAACGCGGCGAAGATCGCGCCGGAATAGTCGCTGCCATTGCGGCCGAGCGTGGTGATGCGGTCATGGCGGTCACGGGCAACGAAACCGGTGGCGACCAGGCGCATCTGCGGATGCCGCAGGCGCCACTTGGCCAGGCGGTCCGCGCTGGACTCCCAGTCGACATCCACGCCCAGTTCGCCATGCCCGACCACCAGCACGTCGCGTGCATCGAGTACCGCACAGTCTTCGCCCAAGGCACGCAGGTGGGTGCCAAGCAGTTGCGCGGAGAATACTTCGCCCAGGCCCTGCACGCGGTCGAGCACTTCGCGCGGCAGCTCGCCGATCACCGCCAGCGCCGCAAGCACTTCTGCCAGTTGATCGAAGCGGGCATCGATCCATTCGACGGTCTCGCCCACCTGCTCGCCCAGCAGGGCCACGGCGGCGCCACGGTGACGCGCGCGCAGCGCATGCCAGGCCTCGCGCCAGGCTTCGTCGCCCTTGGCCGCCAGCTGGGCCAGCTCGATCAGCGCGTCAGTGACGCCCTTCATTGCCGAAACGACAGTGACCTGCAGCGATTCGGGACGGGCCAGCAGCAGGCCCGCGACATGGCGGTAGCGTTCGGCATCGGCCACCGAGGTGCCGCCGAACTTGTGCACGACGATGGACGGTGCAGCCAGATCGGCCGGGGCAACGGGATGAGCGGGGGCGTGGGAAGACATGCAGACCTCGGCAGGAGGCCCCGTCGCATGCAGGTGTCGAGTTTCCCCGCCACCTGTATGGTGCGGGGCCGTGGTTTTCGGGAGTTACACGAAGACGACGGGCCGCACCAGGGCAGTGGTGACGGTGGTGGTGGTAATGGTGGTGGTGGCGACCGGCGCAGTCGAACGGCCCGCGGTAGCGGGAGCGATCAGGCTGGCGTGGGCGGCATCAAGAACCATGACGCACAGAAAACACTGTGCGCCGGCCTGCTGTCAAGTGCTGCGATGCAAAAAACCAGTGCCGCGATCATCGCTCAACGTGCCGGCATTTGGTTGCATCTGAGACCAAGGCAGCATCAGCACGCTTGACGCACGCATTCAGCCGGCATGTTCGGCGATCGCCCGTGGACTACGATGGGCATGCGCGCACAGCATCACGCCGGCCACCAGGAACACGATCGCCAGCGCTTCCAGCAGCGAAGGCCAGCGCTGCTGCCAGGCGAAGGCATACGCCAGCGCGAACAGCGTCTCGAACACGATCATCTGGCCGGTCAGGGTCAGCGGCAGCAGGCGGCTGGCGCGGTTCCAGAACGCATTGCCGAGGATCGAGGCCACCACCGCCACACCGGCACTGATTGCCCAGAAACCACTCCACTGCGCCGCCGTGTGCCCGCTGGTGTGGCCGATGAAGGCCATCGGCACCAGCAGCAGGGCCAGGCCGCCGGTGGTGACGCCGGTCAGCAGCGACCAGTTGTGGCTGGACAAGTCCGGTCGACGCGCCAGCCAGCGGCTGTTGCCGATCGAGTACAACGCCCACGAGAACAGCGCGCCGAACGCGCACAGCAGGCCGATCAGGCGCTGCCGCCACGGGGTTGCCAGGTGCTCGGACATCAGTGCTTCCCAACCAACCAGGGCCACGCCCAGCACGCACAGGCCCAGTGCCGGCAGCAGCTGTTTCAAAGGCACTGCACCCTGTTCGCGCACGCCGACCAGGGTGACCACCACCGGAATCAGGCCGACAATCAGCGACGCCGCCGCACCGCCAGCCCACTGCACCGCCGTGGCCAGCAGCAGGAAGTACACCAGGTTCCCGGCCAGGCTCAGCCACAGCAGCCCGATCCATTCGGCGCGACCCAGCTGCGGTGCCAGCCGCTTCCAGCGCGGGAGCAGCAGTACTACGGCGATCAGGCCGTAGACCAGATAGCGGCCGGCCGACAATTGCAGGGCGTTGAACGACTGCAGCACGGCGGGCGTGAGGAAAACCACGCCCCACAGCGCGCCAGCGGCCACGCCATTGGCGATGCCCAGGGCCATCGGGTTGTTGCGCATTCGGGTTCTTCGGGGGGAGAGAACAGGCCGCGCAGTGTAAGCGCTGGCCAGCGGGCGCTCTTGACCGAGGCTATTGCCCTGACCGGCCGCGCGTGCGCAAAGCCGAGCGTGGCTCGACCCTACAGTCCGGCGCCCCGGCGCCACGCTGCGGGAGTCTGACCGCACTCGCGGCGCAGCGCACGGGTCAGTGCGCTCTGCTCGGAATAGCCCGCGGCCAGCGCGATATCGCTGATCGGCGCCACGCTGGTGCGCAGCTGGTGCTTGGCCCAACGCAACCGGCTTGCGCTGAGCCAGGCCTGCGGGCTGAGCCCGAACTCCTGCCGGAACAGCGCATGCAAACGGCTCTCGCTGACCCCGACGAACGCCGCCATGCGCGCCACCGGCCACGCCTGCCCGGGGTCGGCCTGGACCGCCGCACACAGACCCTGCATGCGCGCGCCACTGCCAGCAGGTGCAAATACCTGCAGCAACTGCGGCAGCAGCGCCGGCATCGACTGCCCTGCCTGCACCTCAGCCAGGCGTCGGCGCAATGCCAGCGGCAGATACAGCCAGCGCTGCCGGCACAGATGCTCCTGCGTGCCGTCATCAAGTACGCCCGGAGGACAGTCAACGATCACGAAACCATTGGGACCATCAGCCATCTGGTCATGCGCCTCACCGGCGGCCACGAATGCCCCCTGCAGCACGTCCAGCCGACCTCCGCGACCTTCCATTTCGAACTGCAGTTCACCCTGCACTGGCAGCACCCACTGCGCGTAGTCATGGCGGTCCAGGCCGGTAGCCTGGCCGTAGTGCCGCAGATGGAAGATGGCGCCCATCCGGGCAGTGTGCGCGTGTAACAACGGCCGTGCAAACCGTTGCTATAGTCGATCCGTCATCCAACGCAGGGAGTGCAGGACATGACCCATCAGCAGGTGTCCCTGGTGCTCGCCACCAGCCTCGGCCTGGTGCTCGCAGCTTCGGTCTCCGCACAGGAGCGTACGCCACCGGCTCCGCACTGCATGGACGCTGTCGGCGTACAGGAAGTGGAGCAGGCATCACCGCGCTCGATCGCACTGCGCGCCGCCTCCGGCCAGCCCTTTCGGATCGACTTCAACGAAGATTGCCCCGGCGTCCGCGGTGCCACCTCGCTGAAACTGGAAGCCCCCGCCGGCTGGGCCTGCGGCCGCCCCAGCGAACGCGTCGTGGTCGACGGCCGCCGATGCACCATCAGCGCGGTCACCCCGCTGCAGAATCGCGACTATGCCAGCGTCGCCCGCGACAGCGACCGCCTGCGCACCGCTACCCTGCCTGCCGTGACCATCCGCGAACGCAAGGAGGTGCGTCGCAGCTTCGGCGGCTCACCGTCCTACTGCTTTGCCACGCGCAACGTGCGTGCCTGGTCATCCGACCCGCAGGGCATGCTGGTGGAGACCAATCCGCGCCGCAATGGCGGCCATCGCTACTACCGGGTCGAACTCGGCAGCCACTGCCGCCAGCTCGACCGCGCGCCGCAGCTGAGCTTCCACTCGGGCCTGCAGAACGGCCTGATCTGTGGCAATCCCGGCGATCGGATCATGACTGCCGAATTCGAGACAAACGATCTGCGCGGTGAAAGCATCGCCCCGCTGCCGCAGTACACGCGCGGCAGCTGCACGATCCAGGCGGTCTACCCGGCCTCCAGCCAGGCGTCGAACTAACCGTCGACGCCGAGGAAGGCGAACGGTGCGCTGGGCACGAACTGGCCCAGTGCATCACCGGCGAAGGTATTGCGCTGGTCCTTGCCGAGGTCGAGCTTGAGCACCTTGCCGGCGAAATCGACCTTGTTCAGATCGACCCAGAAGGTGTTCGGGGTCAATGCCGATTCGAAGAAGTACAGCCGCCGCTTGTGGTCGGCCACGGTGCGCCAGCGCGTGGATGAGATGTTCGGCTCACCCGGCGTGGTGATGCCATACGGCACCGACGCGTTGCGGATCACGCTGAACACACTGGCCAGGGCCTCCACCGGATCCTCGGCCTTGGGAATGGCGTTGATGTAGAACGAGGCGCGCGCGAAACGATCAGCAGAGCGGTTGGTGCCCGGCAGCATCACCGTGCCGCCGATCTGCTGCCAGTAGCTGTTGAGCGCCAGCTGCTGCTCGAAGATCGGCGAATTGGTCATCACCTGGTAGCGCCGGTCATGGTGAATCACCTGGCGGCCGCCGATGTACTCGACGATGGCACTGTCGCCGCTGGCATCGGACAGCGACAGGTGCAGCGTCGCCTGCCGATCTTCACCGGGCACCTTGTCGGTGACGATCGAGTACGGCTCGCGCTTCAACGCGGCGACCGCCTCTTCCACGGTAGCGAAGTTGTCCAGCACATACTGCGCCCACAGCGAAATCGCCAGGCCCGGCTTGTTGCCACGCTGCTGCGGATACTCCGATTCGACCAGCCACAGCAGGTTGGCTACCAGGCCCTTTTCGTTCATGCCATCGGTGGTCGACACGTCGTAGCCGGTGGCCACCACCGAGCCGTAGCGCGCGGTCCACGCCAGCGACTTCGGGCCGGCCTGGCCGGTGCGCGCAATGCCGCGCGGCAGTATGTAGAGGTTGGTCGCCACATCGACCTTCCAGTCCATCGAGCGCGCGGTGATCACATCGCCGTTGTCACCCAAGTACACCGCGCGCGTGCAGGCCAGTGCCGGTGCCACGGCTGCGGCCAGCGCGACCGCCAGCATTCCCCTTCCCATCCACTTCATCCGTGCCATGTCGTTGCACTCCTTTTCCCCGTGATCCGAAGATAGGACCCCAGGCAGGGTGAGACAGGGGTGAAAGCCTCAACGGACGAAGCGGTCGTGCAGCCAGAATCCTGCAAGCATCGAAGGCACGAACCACAGGGCTTCGCGCGACGCCACGGCCACCCCGGCGATGGCCGGGCCTGGGCAATAGCCCGCCCAGCCCCAGCCGATCCCGAACAGCGCGGCACCCAGCAGCAGGCGAGCATCCACACGCCGGGTAACAGGCAGCCGGAAGCGGTCTGCGTACAGCGGCTGCTGTCGCCGCAACACCCACCGCTGCCCGATCGCGCTGACCAGCAGCGCCGAGCCCAGCACCCACAGCAGCGTGGGATCGAAGTCACCGGTGATGTCGAGGAAGCCGAGGACACGACGCGCGTCGGTCATTCCCGAAAGTGCCAACCCCATGCCAAACAATGCGCCCGCCGCGCCGGCGGCCCAGACTGCGCGGCTCATGTTGGGCCTCCGCCATGACGGACCAGGAAGGTGGTCAGCATCGCGGAGGCCATGAACACCAGCACGGCCGCCAGCGATCGCTTCGAAGCGCGGGCCATGCCGCACACACCGTGACCGCTGGTGCAGCCATTGCCCAGCCGCGTACCGAAGCCGACCAGCAGGCCGGCTCCCATCAACTGCCATGCCGGCAGCGCATCACGCAGCAGCGCACGTGGCGACGCCTCGGGCACCGATTGCCACCACAGCACCAGCCCCGCCGATGCGGTCAGGCCGGCCAGGAAGGCCCAGCACCAGGCACGCTCGCCCTTGCCTGCGCGCAGGCTGCCTGCGGTGATGCCGCTGATGCCCGCCACGCGTCCGATGGTGGCGAGCAACAGCACCGCGGCGGCGCCGATCAACGCACCACCTGCCGCCGCACTCCATGGCAGGTTCATGCCCTGCCCTCTTCGCTGCCGTACATGGATTGCCCATTTATTTAGAGTATTCTAAATTAGATCATCCTAAACAAAATGGTCAACCATGGCCCGGACCCAGCTCGACAGCGCCGCGATGGCCGAACACGCGTCGCAGGCAGCCACGCTGCTCAAAAGCCTGGCCCACCCGGCCCGGCTGCGGGTGCTGTGCCGCCTGGTGGAAGGTGAAGCGCCGGTACCGGAACTGCAGGCACTGACCGGCCTGAGCGCATCGGCGTTGTCACAGCATCTGGCGGTGCTGCGCGGACTGGATATCGTGGCGACCCGGCGCGAAGCGCAGGCGATCCACTACCGGGTTCTTGAAGGGCCCGCACTGGGCGTGCTGCAGGCGCTGCATGCGGCGTACTGCGGTGCTGCTTCGCGCTGAATCCGGCGCAGACCATCAGCCTGCGTGCAGCGCCGGCTGCACCACCTGATCGAGCAGGTCCACTGGCGTCGGTGCCGAACGATCGCCCTGCAGGCGCCGGGAGAATCCGGACCAGTCACTGCAGGAAGGCTGGCGAGAATAGGCACCCACGCTGGCAGTTGCGGACCAGTCCGTCTCAGTCCGCCGGGATGCTGGCTGAAGCGCTTAGGTTGCCGCCAAGACCGTGCCGTCGCAGCGTCGTGGCAGCATTGCCTCGAACACCACCTGGCCCGCTTCGTTGCGGGCCGCAATGCGCCCGCCGTGCGCGCGGACGAACTGATCGACGATGTACAGGCCCAGGCCCAGGCCCTTGCTCTGGTGGAAGCTGGCCTTGAACGGTTCGAACAGTCGCGGCAACAGCGCGTCATCGATCCGGCCGGCGTTGCTGACCCGCAGCAGTACGCCGCGCGGGTCGCGCCCATCCACCTCCACCCTCGCCTCGCTGCCATGGGTCAGCGCATTGCCGACCAGGTTGGCGGCGACCTGGCCAAGGCGATCCAGATCGCCCTGCAGCCGCGTGTCTCCCTGCAGGTCCAGGTGGATCCGGTCCGCCCCATGCGCGCTGCCCGCCTCGGCGACTACCGCGCGCGTCACGTCGGCCAGATCGCAGGCACTTGCCTCCAGCCTCAGGCCACCGCTGCGGATCCGCGAGAAATCGAGCAGCTGCTCGACCATCCGCGCCATCCGCAGGGTGCTGGCTTCCAGGTACTGCAGGGTCTGCTGCGCGCCTGCGTTGTCTTCCGGAAGCTCCAGCGCCAGCTTGTCGGCACACAGCAGGATCGCCGACAACGGCGTGCGCAGGTCGTGGGTCAAAACGGCAGCCATCGTCTCGTTGAGCTTCAGCGCGCGCTCCAGTGCCTCGTTGCGCGCCTTCAGCAGCTGCCGCTGCTGGTACAGCTCGATGAAGACGTTGACCTTGCTCAGGATCACCTGCGGCGCCACCGGCTTGTGCAGGAAATCGACCGCACCGCTTTCGTAGCCCTTGAACACGCGCAGGGGATCATCCGGAGAGGCGGTCAGGAAGATGATCGGCACGTCGCGGCTGCGATGCGAACCGCGCATCAGTTCGGCCAGGGTGAAGCCATCGATCTCCGGCATGTGCACGTCAAGCAGGGCCAACGCCACCTCGTGCTCGAGCAGCAGCTCCAACGCCTGCGCGCCCGAGCCGGCCAGCAGCAGGTTGACCCCTTCGCGCTGCAGCAGGGCCTGCATGGCTACCAGGTTCTGCGGCACGTCATCGACGATCAGCAGGTTGACCGGTGTCTGCGACTGCGCAGGTTCCGGTGGCAACAGGTTCATGCAAACAACTCCTTCAGGCGGCGACACATCAGTTCAAGGGGCAGCACGGCATCGGCGCCGGCGTACTGCAGGGCGGAAGCGGGCATCATCGACGCCTCGGCTTCCTCGGGACATTGCAGCCAGGCATGGCCACCGGCACGGCGCACGGCGGCAACGCCCTCGCTGCCATCACTGCTGGCACCGGTCAGCAGCAGGGCCAATACCTGCGCGCCGAACACCGCAGCGGCGGAGTCGAACAGCGGATCGATGGCCGGACGGGAAAACAGCACCGGTGCATCCACCGACAACGCCAACGCCCCCTCGTCCTCCACCAGCAGGTGGTAATCCGGCGGCGCGAACGTCACCGTGCCCGGCTGCAACGGCTGCTTGTCTTCGGCTTCGCGCACCGGCAACGCGCAGTACGGCGCCAGCACCTCGGCGATGCGGCTGGTACGGTCACGCGGCAGGTGCAGCACGGCCAGTACCGGTACCGGCAGCTTCGCCGGCAGTGCACCGAGCACCGCCTGCAGGGCCGCCACGCCACCGGCGGACGCGCCGATCACCAGCACGGCCGGACGCACCGGCAGCGTCATCAGGCCACCTTCCGGTACAGACGGTGCTCTCGCGAACAGACCTCGAAGGCATCGTGGTGGCACCCGAACTGCAGCGACTCCTTGCTGCCCAGGCCAAGGAAGCCCCGGTGCACCAGCGCTTCGCGGAACAGGCCGACGGCACGATCCTGCAGGTCGCGGTTGAAATAGATCAGTACGTTGCGGCACGACACCAGGTGCACTTCGGAGAACACGGTATCGGTGGCCAGGCTGTGGTCGGCGAACACCACGTTGCGGCGCAGTTGGCGGTCGAACACCGCACCATCGTAGGCGGTAGCGTAGTAGTCCGACAGCGACGCGGTGCCACCGGCGGCCAGGTAGTTGCGGCTGAACTGGGCCATCCGGTCGATGCCATAGGCGCCCGCCTCGGCGGTGGCCAGCGCGGCCGGATTGATGTCGGTGGCATAGACGATGCTGCGCTCGAGCAGGCCTTCTTCATGCAGCAGGATCGCCAGCGACCACACTTCCTCGCCGGTGCTGCAGCCGGCCACCCACAGCTTCACCGAGGGATAGGTACGCAGTACTGGCACCACCTGCTCGCGCAGCTCACGGAAATACGCAGGGTCACGGAACATCTCCGAGACCTGCACGGTGAAGAACTGCATGGCCTGGGCGAACAGGTCCGGCTCGTGCAGCAGCCGGTACTGCAGGTCGACCAGCCGCTCGCACTCATAGCGCTGCATCGCCTGGCGCATGCGTCGGCGCAGCGACGACACCGCATAGCTGCGGAAATCGTAGTGGTAGCGCTGGTACAGCGCCTCCAGCAGGACCTTCAGTTCGAGGTCGAACAGCGCCTGTTCGTTCATTGCCGCGAGCACCAGACCCGGCACAGCGAGACCAGCTTGTCGACGTCGATGGGCTTGGCGATGTAATCGTTGGCGCCCGCCTGCAGGCAACGCTCACGGTCGTCCGGCATGGCCTTGGCAGTCAGCGCGATGATCGGCAGGTCCTGCAGGTGACGCTGCGCGCGGATCTCGCGCATCGCGGCCAGGCCATCCTTCTCCGGCATCATGATGTCCATCAGCACCAGGTCGACTTCGCGCTCGGCCAGGCGGTCCACTGCCTCCTGCCCATTGCGCGCGATCTCCAGCGTCACGCCCAGCGGCTCGAGCACGCTGGACAGCGCAAAGATGTTGCGCACGTCGTCCTCGGCCAGCAGCACGGTGCGTCCATCAAGCACGGTGTCGCGACGGCGCGCCTCGCGCAGCAGGCGCTGCTGGTCGGTGGGCAGGCTGGCTTCCACGCTGTGCAGGAACAGGGTGACTTCATCCAGCAGGCGCTCGGGCGAACGCGCGCCCTTGATGATGATGCTCTTGGAATAGCGGCGCAGGCGCTGTTCTTCCTCGCGACCGAGCGCGCGGCCGGTATAGACGATCACCGGCGGGAAGCCGACGTCATCGTTGCCGGCCATGTGTTCGAGCAGGTCGAAGCCGCTGCCGTCAGGCAGTGACAGGTCCATCACCATGCAATCAAAGGTGACCGTGCTGAGCTGCTCCAGCGCGCCAGCAAGCGTTCCCACGGCGACGATCTGCAGCTGATCACGGCCCAGCAGCAGTTCCAGGTTGTGGCGCAGCTCGCTGTCGTCCTCGACGATCAGCAGGCGCCGCACGTCGCGCTGGCTGGTCTGTTCCAGCTGCTCGATGGCGCTTACCAGGCGCTCGCGCGTGGTCGGCTTGATCGCAAACCCGATCGCGCCAAGCTCGCGCGCCACCTGGCTGCGGTCCGTTGCCGAGACCACGTGCACAGGAATATGGCGGGTATCGGGGTTGCGCTTCAGGCGCTCCAGCACGCTCAGGCCGGACACGTCCGGCAGGCCGATATCGAGCAGGATGCCGTTCGGTCGCAGTTCGCCGGCCAGGGCCAGCGCCTCTTCGGCCGTCCCGGCCACCACGCAGTCGAAATCCAGTTCATGGGCCAGGGCCACCAGCGCTTCGGCGAACGTGGCGTCGTCCTCGACGGCCAGGATCAGGCGGCCCGGGTGCTGGCGACGACCGCGGTCGTCGGCCACGCTGGGCACCGTCGTCGTCGGCGCCACCGGAGCCCTTGCTGGCACCTGCATCGCCGGCACAGCGGCCGCGACCGGCGAGGCCACGGGGGCTGCGGCGATGTCCGCGGCGTTCGAGGCGGGCGCGCCCTGCAACGGCAGTTCCAGAATGAAGCAGCTGCCACGGCCCGGTTCGCTGTCGACCTGGATGCTGCCGCCCATGCGCTCGGCCAGATCGCGCGAGATCGACAGCCCCAGGCCGGTGCCACCGTAGCGGCGACGGGTGCTGCCATCGGCCTGGCGGAAGGCTTCGAAGATGACCTGCAGCTGCTCGCGGGCAATGCCGATACCGCTGTCGCAGACCTCGAAACGGATGCGCCCCTGGCCGGCCGCGCGCACGTGCAGGCTGACCTTTCCATGCTCGGTGAACTTCACCGCATTGGCCAGCAGGTTCTTCAGGATCTGCTGCAGTCGCTGGCTGTCGACCACCAGCTGGCTCGGCGCCAGCGCATCGGCCTCGATCTGCAGGGCCAGGCCCTTCTGCCGCGCCATCGGCTCGAAAGTCTCGCGCAGGCGCTGCAGCACGCTGTCGGTCACCACCACTTCATCGGCCAGCTCGACGTGGCCGGCCTCGATGCGCGACAGGTCCAGGATGTCGTTGATCAGCGCCAGCAGATCGTTGTTGGACGACAGGATCGCACGCGCATACTTCACCTGTTCTTCGGTGAGCGTGCCGTCCTTGTTGTCGGCCAGCAGCTTGGCCAGGATCAGCGAGCTGTTCAGCGGCGTGCGCAGTTCGTGCGACATGTTGGCCAGGAACTCGGACTTGTAGCGCGATGTCGCGGCCAGTTCGTTGCTGTTGCGCACCAGCTGGCTCTGCGCGACCAGCAGTGCCTGCTTCTGCGCCTCCAGCTCGTGGGTCCGCTCTTCCAGCTGGACGTTGCTCTGTTCCAGCTCGGCCTGCTGTTCTTCCAGATGGCTCTGCGACTGCAGCAGGCTGCGGCTCTGCTCTTCCAGTTCCTCATTGGCCACGCGCAGCTCTTCCTGCTGGGCCTGCAGCTCCTCGCCCTGGCGCTGCGATTCCTCCAGCAGCACCACCAGTTGTGCGCGCAGCAGCGATGCACGCAGCGCCATGCCGATGGTCTCGGCGCAGCGCTCCAGCAGCTCGCGATCCAGGTCGCGCTGCGCACCCGCCCGGGCGCGTCCCAGCTCGACGATGCCTACCACGGTGCCGTCACTGCTGATCGGCGCCAGGATGCGCTCGCGCACCGGCAACCGCCCCAGGCTGGTCTGCAGTTCAAGTACGGCGTCGTCGCTGCCCTCCAGGTGACGGATGCACTCATCCCGCGCCACCTGCCCGGCCACGCCCTCCTGCAATGCCAGCGACGCCGGCATGCCGGACGGCAACGCCAGGCCGCCGGTCAGCTGCAGTCGTCCGCCTTCCAGCCGGTACACGGCGCCGACGTCGGCCTCCAGTTGCGCGCCCAGGCTGGTGGCTGCCGCCTCGGCAATCTGCTCCGGGCCGAGGTCGCCGCGCAGGCTCATCGCTACCGCGTTCTCGGCCTCCTGCAGCCACAACGCCCGCATTGCGTCCCGGCGTGCCTGGATCGCGCGGGAGACGATCAGCGCGATCATCAGGAACGCACAACCACCGATGCTTCGGTTGACCAGCGAGAACGCCGAGTTCGAGCTGGCCGGGGCGATGTTGAAACCGATGACCAGCAGGACGCAGGCGAGCACAGCCACGATGAACGGCGCGCGCGCACTGCGCTGGAACACCGTGACGCCCACGGCCAGGAAATACGCCAGCCATACCGCATAACCGAGCGGTACCACCAGCTCCAATGCGATGGTCGCAGCCAGCAGCACGGCGGACGTCATCCAGATCCAGCGGTCACGCGTAGTCGCACCAGGACGCATGCAGGTCGGTTCCAGAACAAAAAGGGTGGGTGATGGTACTCCGTGTCGTATTCAGCCGCACAGGACAAATGGCACGTGTCCCGCCTCCACGCCTCCTTCACACTTGAATGCCTAGCTTCACGTCCCTCACAGGGGTAACACTTATTTTTACGTGGACGCTGCCGCCTCTACGACGTCCGTGCTGACGGACCCTTCCCGCCAACTGCGACTGCTGATCGACAGCGTGCGCGACCATGCGCTGTACCTGCTTGATCCGGATGGCATCGTCTGCAGCTGGAACCCGGGTGCGGAGCGCATCAAGGGCTATTCAGCCGATGAAGTGGTGGGCACCCACTTTGGTCGCTTCTACCTGGCCGCCGACCGCGAGGCAGGAGAACCGCAACGCCTGCTCCGTCATGCAGCGCAGCATGGCCACGTTGCCAATGAGGGCTGGCGGGTACGCCGCGATGGCTCGTCGTTCCGTGCCAGTGTTGTCATCGAGCCGGTGGTTGAAGCGGGTGAGCTGCTCGGCTACGTCAAGATCACCCGCGACATCACCGAGCAGTGGCAGGCACAGCGCCTGCTGCGTGATGCCCAACGAGCGCTGCGCAATACCCAACAGTTCGAGGCCGTCGGCCGACTCAGCCGCGGCCTGTCGCATGAGTTCAACAACCTGCTGACCACCATCGGCAACGCACTGGACCTGCTGTCCCTGCGCGTTGGCGGTGACGATGCGCGCGCCGCCGAGCTGCTCGATGCCGCGCAGAGCGCGACAGATCGTGGTGCGCTGCTGACCCGCCAGCTGCTGGCGTTCAGCACTGGCCAGACCCTGATCCGCGAACCACTGGATATCAACGTGTTGATACGGCAGTGGCTGCCGGACCTGCAACGCGCCTGCCCGTCCACGGTGATGCTGGATGCCCAGCTGGCACCCGGCCTGCCTGCGGTCAACACCGATGCGGCGCAGCTGCAGACGGCGCTGGCCAATCTGGTCGCCAATGCCGCCGATGCTACCCTTGAAGGCGGTCGCATCCTGATCGGCACCGCGCTGGAGCATCGCCTCGACCCGGACGCGGACTCCACGCTGCAACGTGGATATGTCACCCTCAGCGTCTGCGATGAAGGCCACGGGATGGCGGCCGACATCGCCGAACGGGCCACCGAGCCCTTCTTCACCACCAAGGACATCGGCAAAGGCAGCGGCCTGGGCCTGAGCCAGGTGTTCGGATTCACTACCCAGAGCGGCGGCTTCGTCGACGTGTCCACCACGCCCGGTGTCGGCACCACGGTCAGCCTGCTGCTACCCGCAATGGAGGACCCTGCCGATGACCGATGACCCGATCCGCGTACTGATGGTGGAAGACCAGACCGATCTGCGTGAAATGATCGGCCTGGCCCTGCGCGACCTCGGCATCGATGTGGCCACGACCGCCGATGGCCACGAGGCGGCGGAACTGCTCAAGGGCGAAGCACGTTTCGACGTGGTGTTCAGCGACGTCAGCATGCCCAACGGCATGTCCGGCATCGAGCTGAGCGAGCATGTGGCACGCGAACAGCCGCAGGCACGGATGATCCTCTCGTCCGGCTATGCCCGTTCGCAGCTGCCGCCGCTGCCCGAGCAGGTGGAGTTCCTGCCCAAGCCCTATCGCCTGCGCCAGCTGGTGCAGCTGCTCAGGCAGGCGTAAGCCACGGCGCCCCGCAGGAAACCCCTGCGGTCAACCCATCATCGCCCCGCGCTGGAACGATGCCAGCAGCGTAGAGGCTGCCGCTGCCGGCGCCAGCCGACCGCGTGCCAGTGACCAGGTGATGCCGTAGAAACAGCTCCAGTAGAAGTCCGCGAGCCATACCGCGGTGAAACCGACGTTGAACTCTCCGGCCGCCTGACCCCGCAGGAAGAAGGCCTCGAAACGTTCGCCGATCGGCGCCCAGCGCTCCGGCAGCAGGTGCAGGTCGCCCAGGCGCTGCTGTTCTTCCATCATCCGTGCGAACAGCAGCGTCACCAGCTCCCAGTCCGCCAGCAGCGTGGCGGTGACCTGCTCCAGCACGTGGCGTGCATCACCGCCCTGGTCGAACCAGGCCGCCGCCGCTTCCACGCGCTCGAAACCGGCTGCGAACAGGGCCTCGTCGATCGCCTCCCGGGTAGGCGCAAACCGGTACAGGGTCGCGCGGCTGATGCCCGCCCCGCGCGCGAGTTCGCTGAGGGTGCAGCGTGGATGGCTGACCAGGGTGGCCGCCAGCGCATGGGGCAGGTCGCGTCGTGTACGTGCTGCGGCAGGTCGCATGAAAAGCGATGGGTGTGGGCTGGCCCTCACGCTAGCATGAATCATCAATTAATAAACTGAATCAAATATGATTCATCCGAATCACGGATGCGCTACAACGGGGGTGCGTCCGGTGCACCCGGGTCGGTGCACGGCAGGGAACGCGTCACAGGCATCGAGGGAGACAACGCCATGCTGCACCCACTACGCGATATCGCCGTGCTGTTCGACGCCAGCGACACCGGGCACCGCGTTCTCAACATCGCCGCCGACCTGGCGCAGGCCCAGCAGGCGCATCTGGTCGCAGTCTCCACGGCCCTGCATCCCACCGACATCGCCAACGGCTTCGCGCGCGGTGCCGGCATCGCCGCCGCGCTGGACCACGAGGCCCGCGCGGATGCCGCCTGCACCGCACAGCTGATGCAGAACCTGCGTGCCGTGTCCGAGCCGCTGCAGATCAGCACCGAACTGCGCATCGTCTCGGACTACCTGGGTGGCGCCGACCTGGCGCTGCAGTCGCTGTACTGCGACCTGATCATCGCCGGCTATCCGCACACACCAGGCGCGCCCTCCGGCTGGCATCCACTGGGCACGCTTCGCCAGACCGGGGTACCGATGCTGCTGGTGCCGCCGCACTGGAAGGGCGAGCAGGTCGGCCGGCGTATCGTGGTGGCCTGGAATGCCAGCAAGCAGGCCCGTCGTGCGGTGGCAGATGCCCTGCCTCTGCTGGCCCGGGCGCAGGCCGTGCACCTGCTGATGGTCGACACGCCCAAGGCTGAAGCGGCACCCGGCGCTGAAATGGCCCAGCATCTGGCGCGGCACGGCGTTGAAGTGGAGATACAGGCGATCAGCTCCAGCCAAGGGGGCGTAGCTGCCACCATTCGCCAGCATGTACTTGATGCCGAAGCCGATCTGCTGGTGCTGGGGCCCTACAGCCGCAGTCGCGTGGTCGAACGCGTGCTCGGCGGGGTCACCGAGGATCTGCTTGCCGAAGTACCGGCGCCCTTGTTCGTATCGCACTGATACCGCCCTGCCCCGCCCGGCGGTAGCCGGTCAGCGATTGGCCGGTCTGCCGCCGGAAATAGCGGCACAGGTAGGACGCGTCCTCGAAACACAGGCGTTCGGCGATGCGTCCGATCGGCAGTTCGCTGTAGCTCAGCAGTGCCTTGATCTCCAGCACCACCTGGCGGTCGATCAACGCCTTCGGCGTTTCATCGAAGCATTCCCGGGTCAACTGCGAGAGATAGAACGGGGTAATGCACAGCGCCTCGGCGTAGGACTGCACGTCGCGCTGGCGCATGCAGCGCTGGCCGACCAGTTCCCAGAAGTTCCAGGCCAATCGCTCGCGCCGGCCGACCTGCGGCGCTGCCTCGTAGTGTGCCGGGAGCAGCGTGGCGAACTTCAGGAAAAAGGTCTGCAGCACGTTGCGCAGCATCACGTGCCGATGGCGGCCACCGTTGTGCTGGGCATCCATCAACTGCTGAAGCCAACCCTGCAGCAGCGGCACCTCCAGCGGTGACGGCACGCAATGGGGATGCTCGTGCAGGAACTTGAACAATGCATTGGGCAGCACATAGGCCACCTCCGAGGCCAGCGCTTTCGGCATCAGGCAGACCACCGCCAGGAAACCGCGCGAGCGCTGCCGCAGCAGCGCCAGCGTACCCTCGGTCAGCACCAGCACGTCGTGCCGCTGCACCGCCACCTCGCGGAAGTTCAGTGCAAAACGCGCACACCCGGACACGCACACCAGCACCGCCAGGTACGCGTGCCCGAACGACAGTGGAACACCCAAGCCTTCAGCCAGCGTACTGACTTCCAGGCGCATGGATTCGTCCTGTTCCAGAAGCTGGGGAATGCGATCCATGGGCCGATCCACTGGGATTCCACTGGGATATCGCGGCAGAGCATATCCGCCCGAACGAAGAAGTTGTGAAAAGTACCGAAACCATCAAGGTCCCGCCCTGTGCTCCCCGCCCGTCGAAACCTAGCCTGTGCACTCTCTCTCCACCGACGGACCCGCCATGCGGCTGGCCACCCAACGCTTGATCCTGCGCCCTTGGCGCGACAGTGACGCCGCCGATCTGTACGAGTACGCCCGCGACCCGCGTGTGGGGCCCATTGCCGGTTGGCCACCGCATGCCAGCGTAGAGGAGAGTGCCGACATCATCCGCACCGTGTTCAACCGACCAGAGGTCTACGCCCTGCAGAGCCGCGAGAACGGGCGTGCCATCGGATGCGTCGGCATCCTGATCGGTGCAGACAGCAACTTCAGCTTGGGCGAGCGCGAGGGAGAGATCGCCTACTGGATCGGCGTACCGTACTGGGGGCGTGGCCTGGTACCCGAAGCCGTACGTGAGGTGATGCGGCATGCCTTCCTGGATCTGCAGCTGGATGCGTTGTGGTGCGGCTACTTCTCCGACAACCTGCAATCGATGAGCGCGCAGTCCAAATGCGGTTTCCGCCATCACCACACCGAGGTCAACCAGTTCAACCGCTTCCTCGCCGACTACCGCACCGAACACATCAGCCGCATCACCGCCAGGGAATGGCAGGCGCAGCAGACCGTACCGCTGCCCACGTGATCACGGCTCAGCCCTCGCTGCGCTGCATGAACAACAATTCCGGCGTCGAGGCATCTTCCACCGGCTGGAAGCCGAAATCGCGGTAGAGCGCGAACGCTGCGACGTTGTCACGATAGACACGCAGGCTCAGGCGCTGCACATCCGGCGACCGCAGGGCCTCGGCACACAACAACTGCATCAGCACCCGGCCCAGGCCGCGCCCACGCGCCTGCGGCGAGACAATGATGCGGCCCAGGTGGGCAGTGCCGGGCGCGGTCAACCAGTACTGGCCGAACCCCATGCACGCACCCTCCCCGTCCAACAGCACTCAACCCGGGCGCTCGGCCAGTTCAAGAGCCCGTGCGAATGCCTCAGGCAGCAGAGGAAACGCAACGCCCGGGCCAGCCCAGCGTTGCGTCGCTGCAACCGAATCGAGCCAGCCAGCGATACGCGGATAATGCCGAGGTTGAACCGGTTGCAACTGTGCGGGCATATGGAAGCCTGTGTGGTCCCGTCAACCTGCCGCGGCCGCTGCCTGGGTTGGGGGCTGATGATCAGGCGCTTGCAGCGGACGTGCTTGCGCGAACTGGGCTGCGGTAACAGTGCGTGAGACGGATGTCCCATGCAGGAAGCCGCCGCACTCGACGGCGGCGACCTGTCGGCGCTTTACCGGCAGACGTACTCGCGTGCCGACTCGATGGTGTCCACGTCGAGCTCTTCGTATTGGATCTCGACGGTTTCCATGCTGGACGCGGTGACCACCGCGCGCGCGCCAAGATTGCAGGCGGCAGGCAGCCCGCCAGCGTACGCCTGGCCATTGATCGCATACGCCAGGCCGTAGCAGGCCGAGCCGAGCTGGAACGGATTGTGGCTGCAGGCCATGAGCTGACTGTTGGCAAGGTCACTGGAGGCCGTGTAGTTGGACGTCCAGCCACTGCCGGCATCGCTGCCGCAGCTACCCGGGTACCCCTGGATCTGCGCACCGCTGGAGTCGCAGGTGTGGTAGGCGAAACTGCCAAAGAAACTGGTCTTTACGTACGCGGTGCGGCCGCTGTCTACCCATTGCGCCGCAGCAGCGCTCTGGGCAAAGGCGGACAGGCCGAGCAGGCACACGGCGGCAGCGGTGAGAGGTTTCAATCCCTTCAACATGACTATCGTCCTCGGTATTGGCGTAGTGCACGCCTCATGCGTGCCAACCGAGTCTACCCCGCAGGTATACGGGCAAATATGACAGGCTCGACAGTCTGGGCCCTTCTGCGCACCTGATGCCTGAAGGGGAGGACGGCTTCGTGGCGAGGGCCGCCTGTTGACTGGCCATTGTGACCAAAGCACTGGAAGGTGCCGTGGAACAAGGAGCGCCATACGATCACGAATCGTCGCAAGTGACTGATTCTGGTGACCCCGGCCCGATTCGAACGGGCGACCTTCCCCTTAGGAGGGGGACGCTCTATCCAGCTGAGCTACGGGGCCATGCAGCCGGGAAGTTTACAGGCAACACACCCTGCCCTCCAAGCATTCGTGCTCCACACGGCGGCGCTGGCGCGTTGCACCATGGCCGGACAGGCCGCTCTGCTACCATCGGCGATTCAGTTCATCGCGTCCCCCACCTGCCCGCGATGGCACCAAACAACGTAACGAAACACAGGAGTCTGCATGTCTTCCGAGCTGCTCAAGTCCCTTGGCCTGGACGCGATCAACGCTGGCACGTACCTGGGCAACGGGGAGTGGTCGAGCGCGACCAGCGGTGAGCTGATCACCCCGGTCAACCCGACCACCGGCGAGCCGATCGCGCAGGTCCGCGCGACCACCGAGGCCGAGTACGAGACCGTCGTCGCCCGCGCCCAGGAAGCCTTCAAGGTCTGGCGCACCACGCCGGCCCCGCGTCGCGGCGAAGCCGTGCGCCTGTGCGGCGAAGCACTGCGCAAGCACAAGGACGCCCTGGGTTCGCTGGTGGCGCTGGAAATGGGCAAGAGCAAGCCGGAAGGCGACGGCGAAGTGCAGGAGATGATTGACATCGCCGATTTCGCCGTGGGCCAGAGCCGCATGCTGTACGGCTACACCATGCATTCCGAGCGCCCCGGCCACCGCATGTACGAGCAGTACCACCCGCTGGGCCTGGTCGGCATCATCTCTGCCTTCAACTTCCCGGTCGCGGTGTGGAGCTGGAACTCGTTCCTGGCCGCCATCTGTGGCGACGTGTGCATCTGGAAGCCGTCCAACAAGACGCCGCTGACCGCCATCGCCTCGCTGAAGATCTGCAACGACGCCCTGCGCGAAGCCGGTTTCCCGGACATCTTCTTCCTGATCAACGATGCGGGCACCGCGCTGTCGGAAAAGATGGTCGATGACCGTCGCGTGCCGCTGATCAGCTTCACCGGCTCGACCCAGGTCGGCCGCACCGTCAACGAGAAGGTCGCGCGTCGCCTCGGCCGCTGCCTGCTGGAACTGGGTGGCAACAACGCCATCATCCTGGACGAAACCGCCGACCTGAAGCTGGCCGTGCCGGGCATCGTGTTCGGCGCCGTCGGCACCGCCGGCCAGCGCTGCACCACCACCCGCCGCCTGATCGTGCACCGCTCGATCTACGCCGACGTGCTGGCCACCTTGGTCAAGGCCTACAAGCAGGTCGAAGGCAAGATCGGCGACCCGACCGATGCGGCCAACCTGATGGGCCCACTGAACAGCGACGGCGCCGTGCAGCAGTTCCTCGATGCCATCGCCCAGGCCAAGGCGGCCGGCGGCACCATCGAAACCGGCGGCACCCGCATCGACCGCGCCGGCAACTTCGTGCTGCCGGCGATTGTCTCCGGCTTGAAGAACAGCGATGCCGTGGTCCAGCACGAGACCTTCGCGCCGATCCTGTACGTGATGCCGTACGACACCCTCGATGAAGCCATCGACATGCAGAACGGCGTGCCGCAGGGCCTGTCGTCCTCGATCTTCACCCAGAACCTGAAGACTGCCGAGAAGTTCCTGTCGGCGGCCGGCAGCGACTGCGGCATCGCCAACATCAACATCGGCACGTCCGGTGCGGAGATCGGCGGCGCCTTCGGTGGCGAGAAGGACACCGGCGGTGGCCGCGAGTCCGGTTCGGATGCGTGGAAGGTCTACATGCGCCGCCAGACCAACACCATCAACTATTCGGACTCGCTGCCGCTGGCCCAGGGCATCAAGTTCGATCTGTGATGGCGGACGTTTCTGCCATGGCTGCGGGTCAGAGCGCCTCCGGGGATCTGACCCCTGCCCAAGGCCGGATCCCCAATGGGGCTCCGACCCTCGATTTCACCGGTCGCCGCGTGCTGATCGCCGGCGGCAGCAAGGGCATCGGTCGTGAAATGGCGCTGGCATTTGCCGGCGCCGGTGCGCAGGTCTCGGTCTGCGCACGTGGCCACGCCGGCTTGGATGCCCTGCGTGCCGATGCGCAGGCACAGGGCACCCCGCTGCATACCGTCTCCGCCGATCTGGCCGACGCCGGCCAGATCCGGGCCTGGCTGCAGGCCGCTGCCGATGCACTCGGCGGCATCGATGTACTGATCAACAACGCTACCGGCTACGGCATGGCCGACGACGAGGATGGCTGGGCCGCCAGCCTGCAGATCGACCTGATGGCGGCGGTACGGGCTTCGCGCCTGGCACTGCCGTGGCTGCGCGCATCCAGCGATGCCTGCATCCTCAACCTGTCCTCGATCGCCGCACAGCAGCCGCGCCCCGGTGGCGCGCCCTACGCCGCCGCAAAGGCCGCGCTGTCGCACTACACCACGTCGCAGGCATTGGCGCTGGCCAGGGACCGGATCCGGGTCAATGCGATCGCGCCGGGCTCGATCGAGTTCGATGACGGCCTGTGGGATCGCCGCCGCACCGAAGATCCGGCGCTGTACCACGGCACCCTGGCGAAGATCCCGTTCGGCCGCTTCGGCCATCCGCGCGAAATTGCCGACGCCGCCCTGTTCCTGTGCTCGCCGCTGGCGCGCTGGGTCACCGGCAGCGTGCTCAACGTGGATGGCGGCCAGGTGTTGATGGGCTGACACCGGCACTCCGGTAGCTGCCAACCTTGGTTGGCATGCCTTTCGTCGACCAGGGTCGACGCCTACCAGGGCTGGCACCTCGTTTGTCGACCAGGGGCCACGCCTGCCATCGCATCCGCCGGGCATGGGATTGCCCGGGCAGAGGCACTATCATGTGCACACTGCCAAGGAGGACCCCGATGAGCGTGGCACCCCGACAGACAAGCGCCCTGGCCGTGGTCAGCCTGGTCATGGGCATCGCCAGCTGGACCGTCCTGCCCTTCGTGGCCAGCATCGTGGCCATCATCACCGGCCACATGGCCCGCGCCGAAATCCGCCGCCGCCCGCACGAACTGGAAGGTGATGGCCTGGCCGTTACCGGCCTGGTGCTGGGCTGGGTGATGGTCGGCGCGGTACTTGCCGCCATCCTGGTCTTCATCCTGTTCTTCGGTGGCCTGGCGTGGCTGGCCGCGGTGTCGAACTGACGCCATGACCACCTCCGACAGCACTGAACGCTTCAGCAGCCGCGTCGCCGACTACGTCCGCTACCGGCCCGATTACCCGCCCGCGCTGCTGGAATGGCTGCACGGCCCGATGGATGTCAGTCACCAGGCCCGTGTCGCCGACATCGGTGCTGGCACCGGCATTTCCAGCCGTCAGTTTCTGGCCAGCGGTCATCCGCTGGTGGCGGTCGAGCCGAACGCCGCCATGCGCGCCGCCGCCGAGGAGTGGCTGGCGCCCCAGTATCCGGGCTTTTCCGCCGTCGATGGCCGCGCCGAGGCCACCGGCCTGGACGATGCCAGCATCGATCTGGTCAGCGTCGCGCAGGCGTTCCACTGGTTCGACACCGTGGCGGTGCGCGCCGAGTGGCAGCGCATCCTCTGCCCCGGTGGCCTGGCACTGATCTACTGGAATTCACGCCTGCTCGATGCCAGTCAATTCCTGGTCGGCTACGAACAGCTGCTGCTGGACTACGGCACCGACTACACCGCGGTGGCCGAGCGCTACCAGGACGATGCCACCATGCAGGCCTGGTTCGGCCGCGGCCTGCGCGGCATGGTGGAGTTGCCGAACGTACAGCATCTGGACTTCGACGCCCTGCGCGGGCGCCTGCTGTCCTCCTCCTATGCACCCCAATCCGGTCATCCTCGCCACGCGCCGATGATCGACGCTCTGCAGGACCTGTTCGCCGCCCACGCGGTCGACGGCCAGGTCGCTTTTGAATATCGAACCCGAGCCTTCCTCGGCACGCTGGACTGAACCGACGCATGTATTCGCTTGCCCGCCCCTTACTGTTCTCGCTCGACGCCGAGCGCGCCCACGGCCTCGGCCTGTCCGCACTGGACCTGGCCTACCGCACCGGCACCACGCCGCTGCTGGCCGCACGCATCGCGCCGATGCCCAGCACGGTGTTCGGGCTGACGTTCCCCAATCCGGTCGGCCTGGCCGCCGGCCTGGACAAGAATGGCGAGCACATCGATGCGCTGTTCGCGCTCGGCTTCGGCTTCGTCGAGATCGGCACCATCACCCCACGCCCGCAGGCCGGCAACCCGCAGCCGCGCCTGTTCCGCCTGCCGGAACACAACGCGATCATCAACCGCATGGGCTTCAACAATGCGGGCGTGGACGCGCTGGTGCGCAATGTCGAGCGCGCGCGCAACCGCCGCGGCCTGCTCGGCATCAACATCGGCAAGAACAAGGACACCCCGAACGAACAGGCGGTGGACGATTACATCGCCTGCCTGGACAAGGTGTATCCGCTGGCCGACTACATCACGGTCAACATCTCCTCGCCCAACACCGCCGGCCTGCGTGAGCTGCAGGAAGAGACCGCGCTGCGCCAGCTGGTCAGCCAGTTGCGCGACCGCCAGGAAGATCTCGCGGCGCGCCACGGCCGCCGTGTGCCGATGCTGGTCAAGGTGGCACCGGACCTGAGTGACCGCGACATCGATGCCGCCGCGCGCGTGCTGGGCGAACTGCAGGTGGACGGCGTGATCGCCACCAACACCACCATCGACCACAGCAAGGTGGCCGGCGACCCGCTGGCCAACGAGGCCGGCGGCCTGTCCGGTGCGCCGGTGCTGGAGCAGTCCACCCTGGTGCTGCGCCGCCTGCGCTCGCGCCTGCCCGAATCGGTACCGCTGGTGGGTGTCGGAGGCATCCTGTCCGGTGCCGATGCGGTGGCCAAGATGGCCGCAGGCGCGGCGCTGGTGCAGTGCTACAGCGGCTTGATCTTCCGTGGCCCGGCGTTGGTCTCCGAATGCGTGGAGGCGATCCGTCGCCGCCGCGAAGCGCCGAGCCGCGGCGCGGTGGCCCCACTGTGAGCGCGCCCATGGATACCGTCGACGGCAACGCCCCGCTGCGCTGGACGCTCACCCGCAATGCGCCACTGCAGGCGCTGAACACCTTCCACGTGCAGGCCAGCGCCGCGCAGCTGCTGGAACTGCACGATGCCGCACTGCTGCCGGAAGTTCTGGCATTGCCCGACGTGGCCAGCGGTCCCCTGTTGGTACTGGGTGCCGGCAGCAACGTACTGATCGCCGAAGACCTGCCGGGCACCGTGCTGGTGTTCGGCAACCGTGACATCAGTTTCCTGGAACACCGCGCTGACCACGCAGTGATCCGCGCCGGGGCCGGCGTGCCCTGGCATGGCCTGGTGATGTGGTCGCTGCAGGAAGGCTTGTCCGGGCTGGAGAACCTGGCCCTGATTCCCGGCACCGCCGGTGCCGCGCCGATCCAGAACATCGGCGCCTACGGTGCGCAGGTCGGCGAGTTCATCCAGGCGGTCGAGGCCTGGGACTGCCAGGAACAAACCTGGGTACGGCTGGACAACGAGCAGTGTCGCTTCACCTACCGCGGCAGCGTGTTCAAGCAGCAGATCGACCGCTACCTGATCACCGCCATCGAACTGAAGTTGCCGCTGCTGCACGACCTGCGCATGGACTATGCCGGCATCCGCGAGGAACTGCAGGCACAGGGCGTGGAGCTGCCGAGCGCGGTGGACGTGGCCAACGCGGTGATCGCGATCCGCCGCCGCAAGCTGCCCGACCCGGATGTGCTGGGCAACGCCGGCAGTTTCTTCAAGAACCCGGTGCTGCCGCTGGAACAGGTCGACGTCCTGCTGCAGCACTTCCCCGACCTGCCCGTGTTCCCGGCCGAGCAGGACGACAAGCGCAAGGTCTCGGCTGCATGGATGATCGAGTCCTGCGGCTGGAAGGGCTTCCGCGAAGGCGATGCCGGCGTGGCCCCCAGCCACGCGCTGGTACTGGTCAACCATGGCAATGCCAGCGGTGCTGAACTGCTGGCGCTGGCGCGACGCATCTCCGCTTCAGTGCTGGAGAAGTTCGGCGTGCCGATCGAACCGGAGCCCCGCCTGCTCGGCGCACAGTGGTGAACACCCCCGCCCTCTCCCCCAGCGCCACCCCGATGCGGGCGGCGCTGCTGATGCTCGGCAGCACGATGGCATTCGGCCTGATGGCCGTCGCCATCCGCTACGCCACCCGGTACGTACCAACCCAGGAAGTGGCGTTCTTTCGCAATGCCTTTGGCCTGCTCGCGTTGCTGCCGATGCTGCTGCGCCCCGGCCATGCACCACTGAAAACGCAGCAGCTGCCGCGTTATTTCGTGCGCAGTGCGATTGGCCTGGGTTCGATGCTGTGCGCGTTCTGGGCACTGGGCCATCTGCCCCTGGCGCAGGCGGTTTCCCTCTCGTACTCCACGCCGTTGTTCGTCACCATCGCCGCCGTGCTGTGGCTGGGCGAGACCGTGCGTATACGGCGCTGGGCCGCGGTGGTGGTTGGATTCATCGGTGTGCTGGTGATCGTGCGCCCCGGTACCGCCGGCTTCACCGCCGGCAGCCTGGTAGCGGTGGCAGCCGCCGTGCTCAGCTCATTGGTGGCGATCCAGATCAAGCAGCTGACCCGTGTCGACAGCGCTGACACCGTGGTGCTCTACACCTACGTGTTCTGGGTGCCGCTGTCGCTGGTCCCGGCACTGTTCGTCTGGGTCTGGCCCTCCGGCATGGCGTGGCTGTGGCTGCTGGCCACCGGCGTGCTGGGCACCGTCGGTCAGCTGCTGTGGACGCGGGCGTTGCGCCTCGGTGAAGTCTCGGCGCTGACCCCGATCAGCTTCCTGCAGCTGCCGCTGGTAACGCTGCTCGGCTGGCTGCTGTTCAACGAAAGCGTGGATCGCTGGACGCTCATCGGTGCCGGCATCATCCTCGCCGCCAACGCCTACATCGCCCACCGCGAAGCCGTGTTGTCGCGCCGCGCCGCAAGCGCGGCGGCCTCGGCAGCGGCCAAGCCCGCCGAATGAAAACCATCTGCATGGAGAAGCCATGGGGCCTGCACGGGCAAGCCACGGGTCGTGCATGGACAGGCCATGGGTAGAGTCGACTGTTAGTCGACTGCTTTTCGTTCGGAGCGGGCAGAAACCGCGCTGCGCGCGATAGTCGACTCTATCTGGGGAGATCCTGGCAACGGCCTGGAACCTGATCCAGCGCGCGATATACCCGCTCCGCCGCATCGAACACATTGCCCGGTGCGAACTGCTCCCCCAGGTAGTGCAGCGACTGCCGGCGCAACTGCGGCGATCGGTCCTCTCCGTCACTGCCCAGCAGCACCTGCTGGAACTCGATCAGGTCCTGCAGAATGCGCCAGTGCCGGTACCAGGCGATCCAGCGCGGGTCACCGCGATCGCTGCCGTAGCCCTCCTCGAACCCCAGTGGATTCTCGCGACCCCAGCGCCCGCCAACAGCGGCACCGATGAACATCAGGTCACGCTCGCGCGGGGCCAGCGACAGACCATCCCAATCGATCAGGTGCAGGCCCCCGTCATTGCCCATCAGCAGGTTGCCGGCATGCAGATCGGTGTGGCACAGATGCAGGTCTACCGGCGCGCCCTGCAACGCCGCGAGCAGCTCCCGTGCCTGCGCATGCAGCGCCGCGATGCGCGCATGCTGCTGGTCCCATACCGAAACGAATGCGCGGCCCAGCCCGTCCTTCGCGGCCGCCAGGCCCTCGCCGGCCAACCATTGCCCGACGGTCTCCAGCGCCGCGGTTTCCAGCCGTACGATCGGCAGTGCCTGCTGCAGTTCCGCTGGCAACTGCGCACCATGCAGGCGCCGCAGCACCTCCCCCAGCCGTCTCCACTGCGTGCGGCTCAACGCCGCCTCGAACCCGGACTGGCCTTCCACATACGGGAACAGGGTGAACTGCAATCCCCAGCGCTGCACAGACGCACCACCGGTCAACGCCGGCCACGGCGCGACGATCTCATCGATACCCAGCGTGCCGCGCATCCAATGCAGGCTGTCCCACACCGCTGGGGCAACCTGGTAGGTACGGCATTTCAACCACCACTGCCCGTGCCGCGCATCGACGCGATACACGCTGGCATTGGCGTCGGCGCCCACCGGGCGTGGCACCACGGCGGTGGGGGTGATGCCATAGGATTGTTGCAGGACTTCGCCGAGATGCTGCGCCGAAGCGAATGACATGGATGCAAGCGGAAAGTGTTACCTGCCACCACTATCGCAGATGCGTTCGCCGCGGCACAGACATGTCCGTCACAACATCACTTGAGCACGACCAGGGAACTAGCCTGCGATGCGCCGCATCACCGTCTCCAGCGGGCCGCGTGCGAACTGCCACGACCATAGCCAGGCCGCGCCCGTCGCCAGCATCAGGAACAGCAGCGCCCACAGCAGCACCGATGCGAGCGACGCGCTGCCATCGAGCAGGCCCAGGCTTTCCAGCGTGCCCATGCCCAGCAGGATGTGGCCGGCATACAGGGTCAGGGTCATGCGTCCGGCCGCGGTGAACGGCTCCAACCAGTCACCCGGTCGCACACGCGCCAGCCACAGGCAGGCGGCGATGACACTGCAGGCCGCACCCGCGCCCGTAAGCACATAAGCCGGTCCCGGCGGCATCGGCTGCGTTCCCAGCCACACCTGCCAGGACGTTCCCTGCGCAAGCTGCTGCACGCCATGTCCAGCCCCGATCAGCAGCAGCCCCAGCACCAGCAATGCATGCTGTACCCGCGGCTGCGACAACTGAAGCCGTGCCAGAAGCATCCCCAGCAGGAAGAAGCACAGCCACGGCATCAACGGGTGGAAGCCATTGAACAGCAGGTTGCGGGCCGCGCCCGGCCATTGCCACAGGCCGGCATATTCCAGCGTCTGCCAGTTCCAGCCTTCGCTGTAATTCAAGTGCAGCAGCGCCCAGAACGAACAGGCGGCAATGGCCACGATGCTGGTCAGCAGCACGCGCGGCGAGGCACGCAGCCACACCACGGCCAGCGCGAAATACACCGCGTAGTAGTGCAGGATGTCGGCCGGGAACAGGGTCAGGTTGAGCAGGCCCAGCGCCAGCAGGAACAGCGCGCGCCTCATGGTCTGCACGCTGGCGGGCCACCACCCTTGCCGCTGCGTGGCCAACACTAGGCCCAAGCCAGCCAGCGTAACGAACGTCGCCGAAGCCTTGCCTTCCAGAAAGTGGAAGAAGCCTGCCAACCATCCGGCGCCCTCTGCCGGCACGGCCATCGCCAGGCGGAAGTTGACCAGCACCATGCCGGCCAAGGCCAGGTAGCGCGCCAGATCAAGGCCGTGCAATCGCCGGTCAACGGCACTCATGCGCGCGCCCCGAGCAGCAGCGCGAGCAGGCCAAGATCCAGCGATGCCTCATCGCCGCCACCGGCTTCGCCCAGCCCCCGACGCAGTGCATCGCTTTCAATGGCATCCAGCAGCACCTGCGCCTGCAATGCGGGGGCCAACACGGGACGCCGGCGTTCGCGCTGTGCCACCTGCTGCAGCGCTTCGGCCAGGACCGCCTGCAACTGCCTGCGATTGGCCGCAAATGCCTCGGCTACGGCCGGATTGCGTGCGCTCTCGGCCAGCACTTCGACGGCGAGCGTCGCCCATTCCGGCTGCCGGCACAGTGCGTGGAAGTCCCGAAGGAAAGCCAGCACCTGTGCGCGCTCGCCTTCGGACGCGGCCAGTCGCTGCAGCAACGGTGCCAGCTCTTCGCTCTCAGCCACCGCCACGGCAAGGATGATCGCCTCCTTGCCCGGGAAGTGGTTGTAGAGATTGCCCAGGCTGACACCGGCCGCCTGCGCGATGTCACGCATGCTGGTCTGGTGGAATCCCTTCTCGAGGAAGCACTGCAGGGCGGCCTGCAGGATCTGCGCGATGCGTTGCTCGTTGCGGTCGGCTCGGCTCATGGCGCGAATAGTGAACGAACGTTCGTCCAATTAAAAGGCGACAACCCGACCACCATCGGGCTTCGTTCAGCCAGCCTTGACCTCAACCGCTGTTGAGGCCCGATGCTGCCCGGCCCGCCCAACGCTCAACCCGGAGTTCCTGCATGCCACGGATGATCGCCACCCTGCTCGACAGCCGCGTGCTGTGGTTCCTCGCCCGGCTGCTGCTGGCCGTGGTGTTCCTGTCCTCGGGCCTGGCCAAGCTGCTGGCGTGGGACAACAGCGTGGCCGAAATGCAGGCCGCCGGGCTGCAACCGCCTGTGCTGTTCAACCTCGCCAGCGCCGTGGTGCTGCTGGGCGGCGCACTGTGCCTGCTGCTTGATCGCCTGCTCTGGCTGGGCAGCGGCGTGCTGGCAGTGTTCATGCTGCTGACCATCGTTGTCGTGCATACCTTCTGGACCAAGCACGGCGCGGAACAGCAGCTGGCCCTGTTCTTCGCGCTGGAGCACCTGAGCGTGGTGGGCGGCCTGATCTGCGCGGCCATCGCCAGCCACGCGCGGGCTCAGAAGAACTCGTCGAGCAGCCGGTAGAACGCAAGCCGGCGCTCGTCGGCCACCGCGCCGTAGCGCTGGAACAACGGCGCCACCCAACGCGTGTCGCCGAAGTTGTGGACCAGGCTGCGCGCGGCCAGCGCCAGGTCCTGGTAGCGGTCGGCAACACCCAGTCGCCCACAGTCGATGAAACCGCTGAAACGCCCCTCGACCACCATCAGGTTCGGCAGGCAGGCATCGCCATGGCTGACCACCAGGTCTTCATGATCGGGCCGGGTGCTGCACAGTTCGGCGAAGACCTGCTGCGGACTCTGGCCCAGGCGCTCATCATCGAAATCATCGGCATCCACCAAGCCCGCTTCGACGCGGGCCTGCGCGGCCTGCAGGCGCGAGGCCAGTCGCTGGTCAAACGGACAGGCTGCCAGCGGCAACGCATGCAGCCCGCGCAGCGCGTCGGCCAGCAGTTCCACCAGCTGCTGCGGCGCGAGTTCCGGCGACGAAGCCAGGTCGCGGCCGGGCAGCGCGCTCATCAGCAACCAGCGCCGGCCCGCTTCTTCGGCGGTGGCAATTACCGTTGGTGCCGGTTGTCCCTGTTCCTGCAGCCAGCGCAGGCGCGCGATCTCATCACCGAGCTCACTGAAGGCGTCGATCACTTCCGACTTCACGAAGGCATCGGCCTGCCCCGGCCGTTGCACACGGGCTACATCCGCGCGCGACACGCCGATCGACTGCCGCTCGATGCGCGCATCGGCCAACGCTTCCTGCCATGCCCACGGTAGCGGCATGCCATCAGTGAAGGGATTGGGTGCTTCCATGCCGGGGTGTTCCTGTTGCCGGTGACCCCGCCGATTCTCGCTCATGTTGCACGAACCGCGGCCAACAGCAGCGCGGAAAGGTACATGCCCACGCCGAACACGCTGTGCGCCACCAGGCTGCGCAGGCGTGCCTTGCCCGGCGCCGGGGTCTTCGAAGCGGCAATGCCGGCACCCATGCCCGGCTGCAGGATGAAGAACGGCGCGGCAACGCTGAGGATGCCGAAGGCCAGTGCCGGCCACAGGGTGGGTGCCTGCGCCCAATCGCTTCCTGCCACGGCCAGCAACAACGCGGCGAAAACCACCCCGATCACGTAATGCGCGGTCCAGCCCAGCGCGCGCTCGCCACCGACCGCTGCCGCGCGGCCGATGCCGTTGTGGCGGAAGCGCCCGCGCGGCAGGTGCCCCAGCCAACGGCCCACCATCGCGAAATCCAGCGAGGGAATGCCGAACAGCCGCCGCTGCACCACCGCCCACAGGTCCATTACTGCGGTCGCTCCCACGCCGACTACCACCGCATCCATCACAAATGTCGCCTGGCCAGGCATCGCAAACCTTCAATTATTTGCTTGAATGATAGAGCGATGCTAGCGTGCCCCGCATGAACGCTGCAACAGAGCCACCACCCTCGCCGCTTGAGGCCTTGGCCGAGATCGCCCGCACGCTCGGCCATGCCCATCGCCTGGCCCTGCTGGAGCACATCGCCCAGGGCGAGCGCGCCGTGGAACGCCTGGCTGAACTGACCGGCCTGTCGGTGGCCAATACCTCCCAGCACCTGCAGCAGCTGCGCCGTGCCGGCCTGGTACAGACCCGCCGTGACGGCAAGCGCATCCTCTACCGCAGCGGTGATGGCCCGCTGGGCAACCTGCTGGCCGCACTGCGCGACTATGCCGACCACCAGCGCAGCGAAATGCACGGCGTGATCCACGACAGCCTGCAGCGCCGCGATGCGCTGGAAGGACTGACCGTGGAGCAGCTGCTGGAACAACGCAGCAGCGTGGTGCTGCTGGATGTGCGGCCGCGCGAGGAATTCGATCTGGGCCACCTGCCAGGCGCGCTGAACATTCCCGTTACGGAACTGCGTGCACGGATGGACGAACTGCCGCGTGCCGTCCACATTGTCGCGTACTGCCGCGGTCCCTACTGCGTGCTGTCCAACGATGCGGTGGCGATGCTGCGCGAGGCCGGACTGACCGCGCAGCGGCTCGCCGCCGGTTACCCCGAATGGAAGGCCGCCGGCCTGCAGGTGGACCTGCCCCGGCACTGAGCGAGACACCGGTCATGGATGATGTGTTTGCCCCGTTGATCGATGCGACCTGGCGCGGCGTGTTCTCCGGGCAGCGCACGCTGCGGGATGATCCACAGCTGCAGTTGGCGTGCAGCGATGATTTCGATGAGGGCGAGGACGGCATGCTGCTGCAGCCGGTCGTGGGCCCCGCTCGCGCACTGTTGCGCCCTGCCCTGGCGGCTCGCCTGCACCTGCACGCGCAACTGCACTGGACGCTGGCACAGCTGCAACAGCGCCTGCAGCAGCTCGGCCAGCGCACGCATGGTGCGGATCGTGTCTTCTACTTCCCTGCCGCAGAACTTGCGGCCCTGGCCGCGCGCCCTGCACCACCACATATCCGCCGTCTCGACCCGGCCGACGCAGCCGCGTTCGAGGTGTTCCAGGCCAACGCCAGCGAAGAGGAACTCGATGCCGCCTGGGTCGAGCTGGACCACTGGCAGGTGTTCGGCGCATTCGATGGCGAGCGGCTGGTTGCCGCGGGAAGCATGTACCCGTGGAGCGTGGATCCAGCCCTGGCCGACATGGGCGTGCTGACCCTGCCCGAGGCCCGCGGTCGCGGGCACGCACGCCAGCTGGTACACGCCATGGCCGTGTCCGCGCAGGCGGCCGGGCTGCAGCCTCAGTACCGTTGCCAGCTCGACAACACTGCCTCGATCATTACCGCCGAGCGCAGCGGCCTGCGCGCGTTCGCCGACTGGGACACCATTCTGGCTGCCGACTGAGGCCGCCGCAGTACAACAAGGAAGCAACATGAAATTGATGGTCATCGGCGCCAGCAGGGGCCTGGGTCGGGCGTTCGTGGAAGGCCTGTGCAGTGCGGGCGACACCGTCATCGGCGTTTCGCGCAGCCGTCCGCGCGACCTTGAATGCCCCGAGGGTGTCACCCTGCAGTGGATCGAGGCCGATCTGTCCCAACCCACCCTGGCTGCCAATCACATCGCAGCGCAGGCACCGGCCGATCTGGATGTGCTGATCCACAACCTGGGCATCTGGGAAGAGACCGCCTTCAGCGACGAGTACGCCTTCCTCGACGAGAGCGATGCCGCGCTCACCCAGCTGGTCGACGTCAACATCACCGCGACCCTGGTGCTGCTGCAGCGCCTGCTGCCGCGGGTGCTGGGCGCGCCACGCCCGCAGCTGGTGCTGACCGGCTCGACCTCGGCACTGCCGCGCAGCGGCCGCCCGGAAGTGGCGTTCGGTGCATCCAAGTTCGCACTCAACGGCATCGCCGATGCACTGCGTGAGGGTTTCCGCGATCGGCGCTTGGCGGTGACAAGCCTGCAGTTGGGCTACCTCAACACCGACGATGCGCTGTCGGTGCCGGTGGCAGAGGCCGCAGGGCGCGGCGACGGTGAACTGGTGCCGGTGCACGACGTCGTTGCGATGGTGCGCGCGCTGCTGCAGTTGTCACCGTCCGGCTTCGTGCGCGAACTGGTGCTGCCGGCCATCGCCGACCCGCGCTACTGACTGCAGAGACCTTGGTCGGGCCCTTGGTGGCCGCGTAGGCGCCTGTGGTTTACCCTGCTCGTCACTGGCCGTCGGTCACAGGCGGGAACCTGCTATGGATGCGCTTTCACGGGTCTCGGCCCAGGTCCTGGACAGCGCCCTGCCCAGCCTGCCGCTGTACCTGCTGCAGGCCACGGCGGTGATCGGCATGATCGGCGTGCTGCTGATCGCCACCCGCCGCGCCGGCCACGCCATTGAAGGCCGCCGCCTGTATGTGGGCGTGGCGCTGGGCCTGATCTACCTGTTCAATTCCTGGTTCGTGGCCCGCTACAGCCAGGGCGTGGTCAAGCTCCACCTGGGTTTCGACATCCTGCTGGTCAGCGGCCTGCTCGGCGGCTGGCGCGGTGGCCTGGCCTGCCTGGGCGCCAGCCTGCTGGCCCGCTACCAGTTCGCCGGCACCCAGTATTTCCTGCCTGCCAGCCTTGAGGCCGTGTTGCAGATGCTGGCCGGCGTCTGGCTGCGCAGGCGCCTGCACCCGCGCATGCTCAATGAACTCTCGCTGCGCATGATCCTGCACGCCTGGGGCGTTCGTATCATCGTCACTGCGTTGGGCCTGGCACTGGGGGTAGCAATCATCGGCGCCCATCAGCTACCCGTGGAGGAGTTGGCAATCCAGCGCCTGCTGGCACTGCCACTCTCACTGCTGATGCTCGGCGCGGTGTTCGCACTGGTCTACAACGATGCGCAGATCGATGCACAACGCCAGCGCGAACAGGCCTGGCTGCGCATCGATCCGATCAGTGGCCTGCCCAACATGCGTGCGCTCGGCGAACGCCTGCAGCATTACTGGCGCGACAACGACGGCATCGGCAAGGCCTGCCTGATCGTGGCCGAGATGGGCAACCTGCGCGATCTGCGCCTGCGCTATGGTCCGCTGCAGGACAACGGTATCTGGCAGCGCGACAGCACCGAAGAAGTACATCGGCTGCTGCCCTCGCTGCCGGCCACGCAACTGGAGATCTACCAGTTCGGCGATGCCGCGCTGGCGATCCTGGTGCGCGACCTGACCTTGTCCGAACTGCGCACGCAGCCCCAGATCACCGAGCTGGCCAGCAACCTGGCCGAGCAGGTCGGCCGCGATTGGCCCGGTTTCCGGCCGCTGTTCCGCTGTGCAGTAGTCGAATTGAAGCCCCCCGTAGATGCCGACGAAGGACATCTTCCGTTCCGTGCGATCACCGTTGCACTGAGTGCGATCGAATCCGGCGTCGTGTTCTTCGACGACCCGATCCAGCGCGACAGCGAGATCGACGCCCTGATCGAAGTCGCTCTCGAACGTTGGCTGCAGCAGGGCGACGCACCGCTGTGCTACCAGCCCAAGCATCGCCTGCAGGATCGCCAACTGGTCGGCGCCGAAGCACTGCTGCGCATGCGCGACGGCGAGGGCCGGCTGATCGCGCCGATGCGGGTGATCTCCCTGCTGCGCCGGCAGGGACGGCTGGCTGAACTGGAATGGGCCACGCTGCAGTCGGCCATCCACTTCCTGCAGCAGTGCCGACGCGATGGCACGCAACTGAAGATCGCAGTGAACGTTTCGGCCGAGTCACTGCGCCTGCCCGACTTCGGCCTGCGCCTGCAGGAACTGCTGCAGCTGCACGATGTGCCTGGCGTGATGTTGCGCCTGGAGATCGTCGAATGGACCGAGATCGTCGAGCGCGACGTGGTAGATGCCAACATCGCACAGCTGCTGGCGGCAGAGGTCACCCTGTCGCTGGATGATTTCGGCGCTGGCTATTCAACCCTGATCCTGCTCTCGCAGCTGGCCATCGCCGAGGTCAAGATCGAACAGGCGCTGATCGCCACACTGTCCGACGCCAAGTCGCAGTCGATCGTGCGCTTCATCGTCGAGGTTGCGCACCGCTGCGGCGCAATCGTGGTGGCCGAAGGTACCGAAACCCTGGCGCAGGAGCAGAAGCTGCGGGCCCTGGGCGTGGATGTCGGCCAAGGCTATCTGTACTCGGCGGCGCTGCCGGCCGACGAGTTCCTCCGCTTCGCCGCCAGCTAGACCGCGTAGAAACCCAGGAACATCGCCACCGTCGATTCGGCCACGCGTGCACGCTCCTGTGCGTTCAACGGCGCCTGCCCCATCGTCACTTGGGGCCAGAACGCAAAGCTCTTCACCAGCCCGTGCAGCTGGTGGCCAGCAAATTCCGGATCGACCTCGCGCAACCGGCCATCAGCGATGGCCGCGCGGATCCATGCACTCTCGCCGCTTTCCTTTTCACCCATGCGGCAGACGATGGCTTGCGCACGCTCCGGTGAGTGGATGATCTCGGCCATCGCCACCCGCGCCAGGTCGATGAAGTTGGCATCGCTGAGCAATTCCAGCTTCTGCCCCAGCAACTGCAGCAACTGCGCCTGCAGCGGCTGGTCGGCGCGGTACGGCAATGTGTCGCTGGCCACGCTGCGCTCCCACAGCTCCTCCAGGATCATCGAGAACAGCGCTTCCTTGCTCGGGAAGTGGTTGTAGACGGTGCGCTTGGAGACCCCGGCCGCCTCGGCAATGCGGTCCATGCTGGTCGCCTCGTAGCCCGAGGCACGGAACTCCTCCACCGCCGCGCGCACGATGGCTTCGCGTTTGCGGTCGGTCAGGCGTTGCGGGGCACGGGGCATGGCGGGAACCGGATAACTGAACGGATGCCTCCATTTTACACTCGGCAGTGTACTTTTGGAAAACCCGAAACTACACTGTGCAGTGTACTCAGCGGACGTCACCCATGAAGCGCCTGCTCCTTGTCCTCCTGCTTGGAATCCTCGCCGTGACCGCCTACACCTTCTGCAAGTCCTGGTCCCTCCCCGACTTCCCCGAGTCGCCGCAGTACCGTGATGGCAAGTTCCGCAATGCCCTGCCCCGTCCAGCGATGGGCCTGCGCGACGGCCTGGAGATCTGGTGGACGTTCCTCTTCAACAAACCCAAGGGCACCGTGCCCGCGCACCCGATTCCAGTGCAGCCGCTGGACCGCGCCACACTGGACGCCGCGCCGGACCGCAGCCTGTTCCGGCTGGGGCACTCCACGATCCTGCTGAAGCTGCGCGGCCAGTACTGGCTGACCGACCCGGTGTTCTCCGAGCGCGCCTCGCCGGTGCAGTGGATGGGCCCGGCCCGCTTCCATGCGCCGCCGATCAGCATCGACGATCTGCCGCCGATCGCCGGCGTGATCCTCTCGCACAACCACTACGACCACCTCGACCATGCAGCGGTGATGCAGCTGGCCGGCAAGACCGCGCGCTTCATTGCACCGCTCGTCGTCGGCGACCAGCTGATCGCCTGGGGCGTGGACGCCAGCAAGGTCGAACAGCTGGACTGGTGGCAATCGACCGAGGCCAATGGCCTGCGCCTGACCGCCACCCCCGGCCAGCATTTCTCCGGCCGCGGACTGGGCGACAGTGATCGTAGCCTGTGGGCGTCATGGGTGATCCAGGACGGCGACTTCCGCATCTTCTTCAGCGGCGACACCGGCTACTTCGACGGCTTCAAGGCCATCGGCGAAAAGTACGGCCCGTTCGACCTGACCATGATCGAGACCGGTGCCTACGATCCGCGCTGGGCGTTCGTGCACATGCAGCCGGAACAGACGCTGCAGGCGCACCTGGACCTGCGCGGCAAGTGGCTGCTGCCGATCCACAACGGCACCTTCGACCTGGCCCTGCACGAGTGGCAGCAGCCGTTCGAACGGATCACCGCGCTGGCCGCAGCGAAGAATGTTCCGGTGGCCACGCCGATGATGGGCGAAGCGCTGGACATGCAGGCGCCGCAGGCGGGTACGCGATGGTGGGAGACGGTGGAGCTGTAATGCGATGGGCTCCGATTCTGGCCGCTGCTACGTCTTCGGGTGAAGCCTGCGCCCTTCCCGGGCCAGATTGATCTGCAGCGCAGCGGCGGCGAGCTCGGTCATTTCCGTCGTGACTTTCCCGCTGCCGCGCGCTCGCAGCCAACCGAGAATGTCGACCAGATGCCAGATCGAGGTCGAGCCGTCATGCACGGGGGACGGAAACGACTGCGGGTTGGCCAGCATGAGCTTCCGCATGTTCTGGCGCGACATTCCGAGCAGGTCTGCGACGTCAGTGAGCCCCACCAGATCGGGGCTCACTTCAACCAGTTCGGCACCGGGCACGGCCCGCTGCACATCGTCCAGCGCCGAACGCAGGGCAGCCCCTGCGCTGTCTGCTTCGCGGCAGAACGCCAGGGCCAGCCGTCCCGGCAGCCCAAGGCCCACAAGCGCGTCGTCACAGCCGCCTTCGGCCAGGCGCTGCTCGAGGACGCCGATTTCATTGCCTGTGTCCGGCAAGCGGTACTTCAGGGTGAAGTTGAATTCCATGATTGACCCCTTCGCTTCTGACGAAGCCTGATCTCATTGCTCACGACTGCAGTTCTCGACCACACGCCGCAAGGCCCTTGCATGATGGCTGCCGCTTCGCGGCGTGCTCCAGACGCTCACGATGCAGAACTCCCCGCATCGGCAATCGGTGTCGTTGTAAGGGCAATACATCCGGCCCCACGCATGGCCGCCCGCCATACGGAGCCTCCACCCGCGGTCCTCCGCGAACTGCAACGCCGCTTCGATGTCCTTGTCTGGATGACGCGCTCGAGACATTCCTTGTTCTCCATAGTCTGCACACGGCTCACGTAAGTTGTCAAATGACAACCAAACTAAAAGACTTGCGATGTGACCCTAGCCAATCCGCGCTACACGTCCAGAGCCACATCCGTCAGCCCTCCCGTGATGGCGGGGCCAGCGTCCAGCGGCGCTGCAGTGCGTCATGTAACCGATTACATCCCTTGCTAGCGTAGCGCTCGCCCGATTCCGGTCGATCCTGCGAGGCTGCCAGTAATGACGTTGCGCGCCGAACGCTCCAAGGTCTCCACACCGCTTTTCCCGTTGCGCCCTGCCGCTGCCCTGCTGTTGGCCGCCCTGGCCTCCAGCGCACAGGCACTCCCCCCGCGCAGCCAATGGCAGGCCAGCAGCTCCTCGCAGCAGGTGCCGGCGATGGCGATCAGCCACCTGATCGACGGCGACCCGAAGACCGTCACCGGCGGTGCCTTCAGCCCCGGCCACTGGTTCCAGATCGACCTGGGCGCGCCCACCCTGCTGGCCGGCGCGCGCCTCACCTGGGATGTATCGAACCCGGAAGGCTATTCACTGCAGACGTCAATGGACGGCACGCAGTGGCAGACTGCGTACACGATGGCCGATTCGCTGGGCGACGTGGAAACGCTGTACTTCGCACCGCGGCAGGCGCGCTACCTGCGGCTGGCCAGCCCGCAGCGCACCTCCGACTGGGGCGTGTCGATCTTCGAGATGGAGCCACTGGACGACTCGCTCAGTGCACGCATCGGCGGTGTGGATGCAGCGCAGGCAGCAGCGCTCTGGCAAGGCGGTGGCGCCGTTGCGGTTCCGGCCGGAAAAGGAGGCGCTCACGCGTTCGAGATCACCCTGCCCCGCGCGCAATCCACGGCTGGCCTTGTAGTGGAATGGGCGGAAGGCGCGCGCGGCGCTGCCCGACTGCAGGCGCAGGACGCGCAAGGCCGCTGGCAGGACCTCGCACATGATGCGCAGGCTGCCAGCCGCAGGCAGAGTTGGCTGGCGGCTGACACGGCGCAGCCGCTGCGTGCATTCCGGCTGAGCGTAGACGGCGCCGCACCGCAGGTCGCGCGACTGCGCCTGCTCGGCCCCAAAGCGGTGATGACGCCGATGAAGCGCTATCAGATCGCCGCCAGCGGCGCGCAGCGCGCGTTGTTCCCGGCCTCGCTGCAGATGCAGCAAACCTATTGGACCGCCGTCGGCGTGCACGCGGGGCGACAGAAATCGATCTTCGACGAATACGGCAACCTGGAAGCCTTCAAGGGCGCGCCGCTGGTGCAGCCACTCTGGCGTAGCGCTGACGGGCGTGCCGCAGGTGCCACCGGGCAGAACGTGCAGCATGCATTGCGTGATGGCTGGAAGCCGATGCCCTCCGCCACCTGGTCACCGCAGCCCGGCCTGGAGCTGCGCAGCGAAGTGTTCGCCATCGAACGCGACGGGCAACCGGTCACCTTCCTCCGCCATCGCTTGCACAACACCGGCAAGACCCGCATCGACGGCACGCTCAGCCTGGTCGTGCGCCCGATGCAGATGAATCCACCGTGGCAGAACGGCGGGCTGTCACCCATCCGCGATGTGGCGATCGATGGACAGGCCGTGCGCATCAATGGACGCACGCTGCTGCAGTCGCTCACGCCGGTGACTGCGTCCGGCGCGGCGCCGTTTGGCAGGGATGGCGCAACGGAAATCACCGCGACCCTCGCTGCCGGCCAGCTGCCCTCCACGCAACAGGCGCGCGACGACGAGGGTCTTGCCTCGGCTGCGTTGAACTACCGCGTCTCGTTGGCGCCGGGAACCAGCGATGCCATCGTGGTCGCGTTCCCGCTGGGTACTGCCGCCGCCGATAGCAAGGGCGCACTGCCCGAGGCGCCTGCGCTCGATCTGGCCACGCTGCCCCGCGATGCCAATACGGCGTTCGATTCCCTGGCCACGCAAGCCTCCGCGGACTGGCAGGCACGGCTGGGCCAAGTCGGGCTGCGCCTGCCCGATCCTTCGCTGGTCGACATGCTGCGCGCGCAGGCCGCCTACATGCTGATCAACCAGACCGGCCCGGCCATGCAGCCCGGGCCCCGCAACTACAACCGCTCTTTCATCCGCGACGGCATGGCCACCTCGGCGGTGCTGCTGCGCATGGGCGAAGCACGCGTCGCGCGCGACTACCTGGCCTGGTACAGCGAACACGGCGTGCATGCCAACGGCCTGGTCTCGCCGATCCTCAACGACGATGGCAGTGTCAACACCGGTTTTGGTTCGGACATCGAGTACGACAGTCAGGGCCAGTACGTGACGCTGGTGGCCGATGTCGCGCGCCTCGATGGCGGGCCCGAGTCGGTACGTGCCTATCTGCCGAAAGTGAAAGCGGCGCTGCGCTTCCTGCAGGAACTGCGCGAGCGCACGCTGGTGCCCGGTTACAAGGCCGACCAGCCGGCGCCGAAGCGATTCGCGGGCATCCTTGCGCCGTCGATCAGCCATGAGGGATATCCGTCGCCCACCCACAGCTACTGGGATGACTACTGGGGACTGAAGGGCTGGCACGACGGCGCGTGGCTGGCCGAGTCGCTGGGCGACCATGAAACCGCCCGTTGGGCGCGCGAACAGTACACGCTGCTCTACGACGCGCTGCACGCCTCTATCCGGGCGACGATGGCGTGGAAGGGCATCGACTTCATTCCCTCCTCGGCCGACCTGGGCGATGGCGATCCAACCGGCGTATCGATCGCACTGGACCCCACCGGTGCGCAGAGCGTGCTGCCCACCGAGGCACTGCGGACCACCTTCGCGCGTTATCTGGAGGATGTGCGCAAGCGCAGCCAGCCCGATGCGCTGTACGCCTATACGCCGTATGAGATCCGCAACGTGCTGAGCTATGTGCACCTGGGCCAACCGCAGGTTGCCGATGAGCTGCTGCAGGGACTGCTGCATGATCGGCGCCCGCTTGAGTGGCAGGTACTGGCCGAGGTCGTGCACTCGCGGCTGCGTTTCCCCCGCTACCTGGGCGACATGCCGCATACCTGGATTGGTGCCGAGTACGGCCGCACGCTGTTCGGCATGCTGATGCGCGAAGACGATGATGCGTTGTCATTGCTGCCGGGCACGCCGCCGTCGTGGGTGGCGGGCGATGGGTTGGCGGTGGAGCGGCTGCCGACCGCGTATGGCACGTTGCAGATGCAGGCGCGGCAGCGCGACGGCATGCTGACGGTCACGCTGGGCAAGGGGTTGCGCAGCGGAACGGCAGTGAAGGTCTGGTGGCCGGCGCGCACCATGCCGAAGACGGTGCGTGTGGATGGGCGTAGCGTTTCCGACTTCGATGCCGAGGGTATGCGGCTGGCAAAGCCGTTCAAAACGCTGGAGGCGCGCTGGTAAAGCAGCCGAGCATGGCTTGGCTCTACAAAGCGGGGCCCGCCGGGCCACGCCCGGTGTCATTGCAGCGTCGGCAATCCCGGCGGGTTGGTCTGCGACTGCGGCACAGCTTCCTCGGCCACGTCCCATCGCTTCAGCGCCTGCGCATAGGTACCACTGGCAATCTGCGTGTTCAGCGCCTGCGTCACCGCATCAGCCAGGCCGCTGCCCTTGCGGGTGGTCACCGAGATCGCCGCAGCGTTCGGCCAGCCGCCGGGGAACAGGCCCACGCGCCGCACCTTGCCGTCGCGTGCCGAGTACGCGCCGGTGGCATTGGGCTCGAACGAGACATCGGCCCGCCCGGTGATCACCGCCAACCGGCCGACCACCGCGTCATCGAAGTACTGGTACTCCACCGGCTTCAAGCCGGCAGCGATGTTCTGCTGGTCCCACTGCCGCAGGATCTGGTCCTGGTTGGTGCTGGCACCGACCACCACCTTCAGCCCGGCAACGTCGGCCGGCTTTTCGATTTTCCGGATGGGCCCGTCGCTGCGCGTGTAGATGCCCAGCAGGTCGTAACGGTAGCTGGAGAAATCGAACTTCTTCTTGCGCTCCTCGGTGACCGTCACGTTCGACAGCACCGCATCGTACTTGCCCGACTCCAGCCCCAGCGGCCAGTCGGCCCAGGCCACCGGCACGATCACCAGCTTCAGGCCCAACGCATCGGCGATCAGCCGCGCGATGTCCGGCTCGATGCCGACCACGTCCTTGCTGTCGGCGCCGTAGTCGGCCAGCGGCAGCTGCCCCGGGTGGGTCGCCACGGTGAATGCGCCCGGTGTGACGAAGCGGTAGCCCGCCGGAATCAAGGCCTGCGCCTTCGGGTCGAGCGTGCCCTTCAGCACGGCGGTGTTGGTACCGGCCAGGCTGGTCGCGGCCACAGCGGCAGCCTCCGGGGCCTGGCGCACGCGCGAGTAGACGATGCCGGCGATGCCGATGACCAGCACGCCTGCGATCAACAAGGTGCTGCGTGAGGGGCGACGGGGTGCTGCAGGGCTCATGGCATTCCTTGAGGGTTACAGGGTCTTGGCCAGGAAATCGGCGGTGCGTTGCTGGCGCGGGCGCTCGAACAGGGCCTCGGGCGTGCCCTGCTCGATCACCCTGCCCTGGTCCATCATCACCACGTGGTCGGCCACGCGGCGGGCGAAGCTCAGCTCATGGGTGACGATCACCAGCGTGGTGCCGGAACGGGCCAGTTCTTCGATCACGCTCAGCACCTCGGCCACCAGTTCCGGATCCAGCGCCGACGTGGGTTCGTCAAACAGCAGCACCTTCGGCTGCAGCGCCAGCGCGCGGGCGATCGCGATGCGCTGCTGCTGGCCACCGGACAGCTGGCGCGGGAACGCATCGGCCTTGTCGGCCAGGCCCACCCGCTCCAGCAGCGTGCGCGCCTGCCGCTCGGCCTGCGCACGCGGCACACCGCGTACTGCGATCGGCGCCTCGATGATGTTCTCCAATGCGGTCAGGTGCGGGAACAGGTTGAAGCCCTGGAACACCATGCCCACTTCGGCACGACGGCGACGGATCTCGCGCTCGGGCAGTTCGTACAGGGTGTCGCCATCGCGGCGGTAGCCGATCAGCTGGCCGCCGACAGTCACGTAACCGCCGTCGGCGCGTTCCAGGTGGTTGATCAGCCGCAGCAGCGTGGATTTGCCGGCGCCGGACGGGCCGATCAGAACCGTCACGCTTCCAGCGTGCAGCTCCAGGTTCACGTCTTCCAGCACCGGCTGCTCGCCGAACACCTTGCCTACGCCATGCAGCGACACCGATGCGCCCTCGCCCGCTTCAACCTGGGTGGCGATGCGCGGGCGGTTGACTACGCGCGGTGCGGCATCACTGGATGTCCGCACCGGTGACGACACCCGCGACACCGAGCGCTCGCGCTGCAGTTGGCCGCGCGCGAAGCGCTGTTCCACGCGCCGCTGCAGCAGCGACAACACGGTCAGGATCACCAGGTACCAGACCGTGGCCACCATCAGCAGCGGCACCACTTCCAGGTTGCGGCGGTAGATCACCTGCACGGTGTAGAACAGCTCAGGCAGCGCCAGCACGTAGACCACCGAGGTGCTCTTGGCCAGGCCAATCACATCGTTGAACGCGGCCGGCAGGATCGAACGCATTGCCTGCGGCAGGATGATGCGGCGCACCTGGCGGCCACGCGGCAGGCCGAGCGCGGCCGCGGCCTCGTACTGGCCGTGGTCGACCGAGAGGATGCCACCGCGGATCACCTCGGCCGAGAACGCCGCCTGGTTCAGGGTCAGGCCCAGCACCGCGGCGGTGAACACACCGATCAGCTGCGTGGTCGGGTACGAGAACAGGCTGATGCCGGTGAACGGCACGCCCAGTTCGATGGTGCTGTACAGATAGCCCAGGTTGTTCAGCAGCAGCAACAGCACCAGCAGCGGAATCGAACGGAACAACCACACGTAGCCCCACGACACCGCCGACAGCAGCGGCGAGCCAGAGACGCGGGCCAGCGCAAGCAAGGTGCCCAGCGCGAAACCGAGACCGGTACCGAGCGCGGTCAGCAGCAGCGTGCGGCCCAGGCCCTCGAGCACCGGGCGTGCGAAGAACCACTCAGCGAAGGTGCCCCAGCCCCAGCGCGGATTACCCAGTACGGACTGCAACCCGATCAGGATCAGCGCCAGTGCCAATACTGTGCCGAACACCTGCAGCGGGTGCCGGGCCGGCACGATCTTCAGCGCCGGCGCTGGCGCGGGCCGGGTTGCAATGCCATCCAGCGCGGTCGAAGGCGTGCTCACGCGTGGGCTCCTTGCAGCTGGGTCTGCGCAGGCACGATGACGGGCGCCGCTGCCCGCAGGTGCTTTTCGAACGGCAGGTGCGCAATGGTTTCGGGATCCGCATCCAGATCGAACAGCGCGGTGTAACCATGGCTGAGGTACAGGCCAACCGCTTCAGGCTGGCGGAAGCCGGTGGTCAGGAACACCCGCCGGTATCCTTGCCGCGCCGCCTGGTCTTCCAGCTCCTGCAGCACGCGCCGCGCGATGCCCTGGCGACGCAGCCCGGGCAACGTCCAGATCCGCTTGAACTCGGCGGTATCCGGATCGCGGTGCGGCATGAACGCGCCGCCGGAGATCGCCACCCCGTCGCGCAGCAGCAGCACGAAGGCACCGACCGGGGCCGCAAAGGCCTGCGCCGGGTAGCGCTGCAGCTCCTCGCGGGCGCTGCCGCCGATGCGTCGGCGCACGTCGGCGTAGCGGCTGTCGTACTCCTGTTCCAGGCCATCGAACAGAGGCCGTGCCAGCGGATCATCCACCGAGGTGTAGAAGAAGCGTTCGTTGCTGCTCATGCCACGTCCTTCACCAGATAGTCTTCGGCCAGCCGTGCCCACAGGCTGGCGGCGGGTGCGATTGCGGCGTCGTTGAACACGTAGCGCGGGCTGTGCAGCGGCGCGCTGTCGCCGTTGCCGACGAACACGAAACTGCCCGGCCGCGCCTGCAGCAGGAAGGCGAAATCCTCGCTGGCGGTGCGTGGCGCGAATTCGGGCACCACGTGTTCTGCACCGAATCCCCGCACAGCGACCTCGCGGATGTAGGCAGTCTGCTGCGGGTGGTTGATCACGCTGGGGAAACCGCGCGGGAACTCGATCTCGGCGCGCGCACCGAACGCGGCAGCGGTCTGCTCGGCAATCCCGGTGACCCGGCGCCGCAGGGTGTCGCGTACCTCCGGCAGGTAGGCGCGCACGGTCAGTTTCAGCTCCACCACGTCTGGAATCACATTGGCGGCCTGGCCGCCGTGGATCGAGCCGATGGTGACCACGCCCATCTGCCGCGGATCGACATTGCGCGACACCACGCTCTGCAGCGCAGTGATGATGTGCGCGGCGACCAGGATCGGATCCACGCTGCCCTGCGGCTCGGCACCGTGGCCACCCTTTCCGATCACCTTCAGCCGTGCCCAGTCCACCGACGCCATCGCCGGGCCATCGACAAAGCCGAAGTGGCCCACCGGCACGCCCGGCCAGTTGTGCAGGCCATAGATCGCGTCCACCGGGAAGCGCTCGAACAGGCCGTCGGCAATCATCTTCGACGCGCCCGAACCGGTCTCCTCGGCCGGCTGGAACACCAGCTGCAGGGTGCCGTCGATATTGCCGTGATGGGCCAGGTAATGCGCGGCGGACAGCAGGATGGCGGTGTGCCCATCGTGGCCACAGGCATGCATCAGCCCTTCGTTCTGGCTGGCGTAGGCCAGCCCCGAGTCCTCGTGGATCGGCAGTGCATCGATGTCGGCGCGCAAGCCGAGGCGACGGCTGCCCTGCCCGCGCTGCAGCGTACCGACCACGCCGGTGCCACCGAGGCCGGTGGTCACCTCATAGCCCCACTGCTGCAGCAACTCGGCCACACGGGCGCTGGTGCGGTGCTCATCGAAGGCCAGCTCCGGATGCCGGTGCAGGTCATGGCGGATCGCGATGGCCGCCTCGGCGCGTGCCGCGATTTCGGGCAGCACGCCGATGGACGCGGGGTCTCGCCGGGCATGGCCGGGCGCTACCGAATTCTCTCCGCTCATCGCCCTACCCCGCCTTCCGCGCCGGTTCGGCATCGGCCGCATACCGGCTGGCCTTGTACGGCAGTCCCAGATGCTCACGCAGGGTCTGCCCCTGCAGCTCACGCTGGTGGTAGCCGCGGGCCTGCAGGATCGGCAGCACCTGGGTCACGAAATCATCCAGGCCTTCGCGCTGTGCGGCAAAGCCGAGAATGAAGCCGTCGCTGGCACCGGCGTCGAACCAACGGATCAGCTCATCGGCCACGTGCTCCGGCGTGCCGATGAAGTTTGGTCGCGGGCTCACCGCTTCAAGCGCCACCTGGCGCAGGCTCAGCCCCTTCTCACGCGCATCCTGCTTGATGCGGTCGGTGGTGGAACGGAATGAGTTACTGCCGATGTCACCCAGCTCCGGGAAAGGTGCATCCGGATCGTACTGGCTGAAATCGTGGTGATCGAAGAAGCGCCCCAGGTACGCCAGTGCATCCTCCAGCGTAGCCAGTGCGGCGATCGCCTGATACTTGGCTTCGGCCTCCTCGGCCGTGCGGCCGACGATGGGACCGATACCCGGGAAGATCTTCACGTCATTGCCGCTGCGGCCGTGCGCGATCGCCGAGTTCTTCACTTTTTGGGTGAACGCGCGGGTTTCTTCCAGCGATGGCGAATGGGTGAACACCGCATCGGCGTACTTGCCGGCCAGCGCAATGCCGTCATCGGACGAACCGGCCTGGAAGATCACGGGCTGGCCCTGTGGCGAGCGCTGGATGTTGAGCGGGCCTTCCACCTGGAAGAAGCGGCCTTTGTGGTCGAGCCGGCGGAACTTCTCCGGCGCAAAGAACGTGCCGCTGTCGCGCTCGCGCACGAAGGCATCGTCATCCCACGAATCCCACAGCCCCTGCACCACCTCCAGGTACTCGTCGGCGATCTGGTAGCGCAGCGCATGCTCCGGGTGCGGCCGGCCATAGTTGCGACCCGAACCTTCCAACGGTGAGGTCACCACGTTCCAGCCAGCACGGCCGCCGCTGAGCAGATCCAGCGAGGCGAACTGGCGGGCCACCGTGAACGGGTCGCTGTAGGAGGTGGACAGCGTACCGGCCAGGCCGATCTTCTTCGTCGCCGTGGCCAGTGCCGACAGCAGCGAGATCGGCTCGAAGCGGTTGAGGAAGTGCGGAATCGACTTTTCGTTGATGTACAGGCCGTCGGCCACGAAGCCGAACGCGATGCCGTTGTCCTCGGCGGTCCGCGCAATGTCGATGTAGAACTGCAGGTTGACGCTGGCATCGGCCGGGTTGGACGGATGCTTCCAGGCATGCATATGGCTGCCGGGGCCCTGCAACATGATGCCGAACGGAATGTGGCGCGGAGTGGTGCTCATGGAATCGCTCCTGCAGGTCAGGCCACCGCCGCGCGCGGCGCGGGCGACAGCAGTTCAAGGGATGTCAGGCGTGCGTCGAGGTCGGCCACCGGCGCATCGAGGATGAATTCACCCACGCCGAAGCGCCGATGCAGCGCGTCCAGTTCGCCGCGCACGTGCTGCGCATCGCCAGACAACACGCTCGGGCGTGTTTCCTCGATGCGGAAGTCGGCCACGCCCACTTGGCGTGCGTACTCGGCAGCCGCTTCGGGGCTGGGCAGGTTCACCGTCTGCCCGGGACCAAGGTGCAGCTTGTAGACGCGTAGCGCACCGATATGACGCGCTGCGGCTTCGGCAGTCGGCGCGGCGAAGGCCACCGTAGCCAGCAGCGGTGGCTGCGAGGAGACGTTGCGGTAGGCGTCGAACGCGGCCTCGATGTGCTTAGGGTCGCCGTCGAAGTGCGCGGCGTAGACGAAACGCCAGCCCAGCTCGGCCGCCTGCCGTGCACTCTGCGGGCTGGCACCGAGCAGAAAGCGCTCCGGCGCCCGCTGCGGAATCGGCCGCGCCAGCACATCGGCGTCGGCGCCGGACAGATAGCCCTCAAGATCGCGCAGTTGCTGGTCGAAGTCGGCGAACGCCGGGCGCCCCGCTGCCAATGCAGCGGTAGAGGCCGGCAGGCCGCCGGGCGCCTTGCCCACGCCCAGGTCAACACGACCTGGCGCCAGCGCCGCCAGCAGGTTGAAGTTCTCCGCCACCTTGTACGGCGCGTAGTGGCGCAGCATGACCCCACCACTGCCGATGCGGATGCGCCGGGTCTGCGCCAGCACCCAGGCCGCCAGAACTTCCGGTGCGGGGCTGGCCAACGTCGGCGCGGCGTGGTGCTCGGCAAACCAGTAGCGGTGATAGCCCAGCTGTTCGGCGCGCTGCGCCAGCTGCAGGCTGTTGCGCAGCGCCTGCTCCGGCGAGGCGCCTTCGGCCACCGGGCTCTTGTCCAACACGCTGATCTGATAGCTCATGGTCGCGTCCTCGCTCAGGGATGGGCCACGGGGATGCCGAGCAACCCGTTCAGCGCGGCCAGGATCGGTTCGGCACCGGAGATGTACTGGCGGTCCTGGTGCACGCCACTCGCGAGGTCACTGCGCACGCCCTGCGGCAGCACCAGCTTCGGCAGCGACTGGTCCTGCTCGCCGATTTCGGCGATCACCTCCCGGCGCGGCCGTGCGAAACCGATGCGGCGCACGTCCAGCTGCGCGTCCAGGCCGTCGATGCTCGACAGCGCACCTTCCAGCAACAGGCTGTGCCGGCAGAAGAAGCGCTGGCCGGGAATCTGTCCGTCCTCGAACTCACGGTCGAGCAGGAACAGGATGGGCTTGTCGGTTGCGTCCAGACTCACGGGGTCGTCCTCATCGGGGGGGCGGCAATGCGATGCCGCTTCGATATCGATGCTAGAGATGACGGCGGTCGGCACGGCGATGCCAGGCGACAATCGGCGGTCAGATCCGGCCATGCAGATGCGCCTTGGCCATAAGTAAAGCGCCGCCGGTTATGCCGTCAGGCGATCCTTCGCAGCGGCGCCGGTACCGCCAGCGCCTGCGAAGCCAGATGCCCTGCCGCGCGCTCGGCCGCCAGTGCGATGCGCGCCTGCAAGGCTGCACTGTTGATGTGCTCGCCATCGAAGTCGGCAGGCGTGGCATACACCCCGATCGGCAGCGTGTGCGCCTGCAGGAAACTGAACAACGGCCGCAACTGGTGGTCGATCACCAACGCATGGCGCTCGCTGCCACCGGTCGCCGCCAGCAGCACCGGCGTATCCACCAGCGCTTCCAGCCCGATGAAATCGACCAGGTGCTTGAACAGCCCGGGATAGGAACCGCGATACACCGGCGCCGCCACCACCAGCAGACCGGCCGCCTCGATTGCCTGCAGTGCCTGCTCTACGGCTGGCTCCGCTTCATCGCGCGACAGCGACTGCCCCAGCGAACGCGCAATCGGCGCCAGCTCCACCAGCTCCACGCTCGCATGCACCCGCTGCTGCAACGACGCCAACAAGTGCCGCACCAGCAGCAACGTGCGCGACGTTGCCGAGCTGGTCGGTGACCCCACCACTGCCACCACCTTCAATGCAGAAGACATGAAATGCTCCTCGATGATGCCGAACTACGTCCGGCCGCCTTTGGCGTGGACCTCAAAACCGGCAACTGACCCGCCCGTACCAGTACGCGCCGACGTTGCCCAGCACATCGCCGTTGTCCCACGTCGTCTCGATGCTGGCCACATCGGTAGCACTGCGCGCGTACTCCGGCACCTTGCGCGTGCGCTTGTCGAACACGTTGTTGATGCCCAGCGCCGCACTCCAGCCTGCGCCCAGTTCCACGGCACCGGAGAGATTGGTCACCAGCACCGGCGGCTGCTTGTACTCCACGCCGTTGTTCAGGCGCTTGATCGGGCCGTAGTAGGTGAAGTCGACGTTCGAGCGCCAGCGCCCGTTCTGCCAGCCCAACCCCGCCACCTGCGTGTAGCTGGGCGTGCGGAAGCGCAGCGCGTACTCGCTGCTCTTGGTCAGCAGGTTGATGTTCGGCAGCCCCTGCAGCGCCGCCGGAATGTCGCTGACCTTCTGGATGGTGGTGCGACCCACGTTGGCCGCATAGCTCCAGCGCAGCTTGCCCCACGCGGTTTCCTGGTTGGCCTCCAGGGTCAGCTCGACACCGCGCGTACGGGTATTGCCCACGTTGGTGAAGTAGCTGGCGTAGAACGCATCACCCGGCAGGATGCTGATGCCGGCCGACCCGAGCAGCGCATCGATGGTGTTCTTCTGCGCCGCGCTCAGCACCGTGCCGCTGTTGTCGGTGACGCGTGCAGGATCCTGCGCGTTGTAGCCAATCTGGCTGGACTGGCCGAGCTGGCCGCGGATGTCGATCTGGTAGGCATCCACGGCCAAGTGGAACGCCGGGCTCGGGTCCCAGGTCACGCCCAGGCTGTAGTTGGTGGCTTTCTCGGGCTTCAGCGGCGTAGCACCCAGCGCAACGGCCGCCGGTGAAGACACCTGCGCCACCAGCGTGGTCCCGCACGGGCAACTGCCCGTGGCCTGGTAGAACTGTGCGCCCAGGCTGGGCGCATGGAAGCCGTTGCTGACCGTCGCGCGTACACCCAACGCGTCGGTGAAGTCGAAGCGCGTGGTCAGGCGGCCAGTGGAGACACTGCCGAAGTCGGAATGGTCTTCCCAGCGCGCGGCCGCATCCAGATACCAGCGCGAGGTGATGTTGCTGGCCGCGCCCACATAGACCGCCTTGCTGTTGCGCGTCGCCTTCACCGCATCGGCGGTGGAGTAGCCCACGAACGCCGCGGCACCGAAGCCGGTGTACGACTCCCACTGCCCGGCCCCGCGTTCGTACTGTTCGTGCTGGTACTCGGCGCCTGCGCTCACTTCCAGCGGCGACGCAAAGGCGGCCACCTCGAAGCCACGGCGCAGGTCGAGGTTGGCGATCCCCTGCTGGTAGTCCAGCTTGCCGTCATAGAAGTCAGTGGGCGAACCGGGATACGGCAGCGAGTAGTTCACCGAATTGCGGGTATAGGTGCGCACCGTGCTGCGGTTGCCGGTCAGGCTGGCGTCGTAGTCCCAGCCTGCCACCTGCCCTCTCACGCCCGCAGTGCCGGTGTTCTGCTTCTCCTTGGTTTCCAGCACGGGCAGGAAGCCATCGGGAAACACGCTCAGCACCCCGGGCGCCTTGTAGGTGGTGAAGATGGTCGCCGGCAGGCGGAAGTTCTGGATTGCCTGCGCGGTGCGATCGCTGGCCGTGGCGTTGGCGTAGAACTGCGCGCTCTCGCCCAGGCCATGGCCCACGTTCACCGCGAACGCCTTCAGCGCATACGACGGGGAGCTGAGGATGGTGTTGGCCTCGGCATTGCGGCTGGCTTCGGCCGGGTTCGGCGATGCGCCGGCCGGCAACCGGTTGTTCGGGCGCAGTGCGACCAGATTGCCGCTACCATCCACCGCCGGGTAGCTCAGATAGCCATCGATGTAGCGGCGGGTGCGGATCGCATGATGCTGGCGGGTGGTCTCGCCGGAGAGGTTGACGAAGCCATCGGCACCCCACGGCAGGCCAACGTTGGCACGCACGCTGGTTCGCGAGCCATCGCCATCAATACTCTGCCCGCTTTCCACGGCGAACTCGCCACCGTGCGCCTGCGACTTCAGGATCACGTTGACCACACCGGTAATCGCATCGGAGCCATAGATGGCCGACGCACCATCACGCAGCACTTCCACGTGGTCGATGGCCGACACCGGAATCAACGCCAGGTCCGCCCACGCATGGCCTGGGAAGCCGCCCCCATTGGCACCGCTTACATAGGCACTGGCATTGCGGCGCTTGCCGTTCACCAGCACCAGCGTGTAGCCGGGCGACAGGTTGCGCAGCTGGTAGCCACGAATCAGGCTCTCCTGGTCGCTCTGGTAGCCACCAATCTGGCTGAGCGACGGCAGTGCGCGCTGCAGTGCTTCCAGCAGGTTGGCCTGGCCGGTGGCGGTGAGGTCTTCGGCGGAGATCACGTCGATCGGCGTGGAACTGTTCTTCACCGTACGCGTACTGGTGCGCGAGCCGGTCACCACCACGGCATCCAGCGTGGACGCGGCCACGTTGGCCGTCGCAGCGGCGGCAGCAGGATCCGCATCGGCTTCAGCCGCATGGCTGGGCGAAGCGGCGAGGATGGCTGTGATCAGAACAGCGAGAGTGCTCAGGACAGGGGCGTGGGCGGCAGGCATGGGGGCTCGTGGGGGTGGGCCGGAAACACGCTTCCATTCAAGGGCCTGTCCGCCCACCGCGACAGGCGCGATCGCGTCACCCAGCCGTAACATCCGGCCACCCACATGACTGCTGGTAATGACGTTAGGCAGCCCTGCGCACCACGCCCATGGGACGGCGATGGGCAATCGACGCTGGATGATGTGCGGTGGGTGATGGGTGATGGGCGGCGGGCGGCGGGCGGCAACCTACGGGGGTAGAGTCGACTGTCAGTCGACTATCGCGCGCAGCGCGGGCTTCTAGGCGGTATCGCCAACAGCAGTCGACTAACAGTCGACTCTACCCCGTCGGGTGCCCAAGCCAGACGAATGCCCCCCGTGCACATGCTCCACAGGCATCACCTCATGCCCGCGCAGCATTCTGCGGCGCACATCACCACCCGTAGCATCAAGCCATGCCCAGCCCACCCGCCGATCCCAGCGCACCGCTCGTCGCCATCGTTGCCTGCCACGGCCAAGGGCTGTTCGAGTTCGGCTGTGCGGTTGGCCTGTTCGCGCCGGTGCGGCCGGAACTCGGCGTGGCCTGGTATCGCACCCAGCTGTGCGCGGGTGAACCTGGTGCGCTGCGCATGCTTGGCGGAACGCAGGTGCAGCTTCCCTACGACCTCAGCACAGTTGATGACGCCGACATCATCGTCATTCCCGGTTGGCGCGAGCCCAGCGAGCGCCCGCCACAGGCGCTGCTTGATGCACTCATCCGTGCCCACGGCCGTGGCGCGCGCATCGCTTCGATCTGCTCCGGTGCCTTCGTGCTGGCGTGGGCCGGGCTGCTCGATGGCCGCCAGGCCACCACCCACTGGCGCCTCACCGAAGCGCTGGCGCGCGAGTTCCCGCGCATCGATGTGCGCGAAGATGCACTGTATGTAGACACCGGCAGCATCATCACCTCGGCCGGCTCGGCGACCGGCATGGACATGATGTTGCACATGGTGCGCAAGGATTACGGTGCGCGCGTGGCCAACCTGGTGGCCGAACGGCTGGTACTGGCGCCGTGGCGTGATGCCGAACGCAGCCAGCGTGTCAGCCGCGCCATTCCCCATGGCGAGCCCACGCGCCTGGCAAGGCTGATGGAATGGATGCGCCGCAACCTGCGCGAGCCGCACTCGCTGGGCAGCCTCGCCGAGCAGGCCGCACTCAGCCAACGCACCCTGCAGCGGCAGTTCCTGGAGGCCACCGGCCTGTCGCCCATCGATTGGCTGATCCGCGAGCGCGTGGCCTACGCCCGCGAGCTGCTGGAAACCACCGATCGGCCGCTGCAGTGGATTGCCGAGCAGGCTGGATTTGGTTCGCAGGAATCGTTCCGTCGTCACTTCCGTGGCCAGGTCGATGCGAGCCCTACCGAGTACCGCAACCAGCACCGCAGCGGTCTCGGCGCCGACCGCCTGGTGGGCTGTTGACCCAGTGCGCGGTGCCAGGCGTGGCGTGAGCAAAGCCTCACGACGGTGCGAGCTTGCGTGCGTATAGTGACGTGCGTCACACGAAGCCCCTTCCATGCTCCACGCATTTGCTTACTCCAGCCACATGTCGGCTGGGCTTTCCGATGAAACCCTCCGCCAGATCGTCTCGGGCTCTGCCGCGTTCAATCGCCGGGTGGACGTTACCGGAGCGCTGCTCGTCGACGGGCAGCGGTTTTTCCAGTACATCGAAGGCCCGCCCGACGGCCTGGAGGCGGTCAGGCGCCGTATCCAGGACAGTCGTTCGCACGCCGCCGTCGCCCCGGTACTGGACATGGCAATCGGCGCACGCGCCGTACCCTACTGGGCGATGACCCGCATCGAGACCGGGCAGATCGTCGTGTCCGGGCTGGTCAATGCGCGATGGGACGAATTTGGCCATTCCGTTCCAGGCATGGATCAGCTCGTTGGCCTGCTGCGTCCGCATTTCCCACGCATCGGCACCGTCGAGCCGCCACGCGCCCCCGCCTGATACACACTGAACCGTCGTCTTGCGTGCGCCTGCCGACGCGGCCGTGCGTTACGTTCGGGCGTCATCATCAGGATCCTCCTTCCCGCTGTCTTCACCACGCCCATCGCATGCCAGTACCCGCCCCACCTGCAACGGAAACACGCGCATCGCCCGCCGACCTGTTCGAGATCGTCATCGTGCGTGCAGGCAACGCCCTGTTCGCGATCGACATCCAGGCTGCCGTCGAAATTCGCGGCCTGGAGGCATTCGGCCCTGCAGACCGCAACGGCAGGCCGACCCTGGAAGTACGTGGGCAGCCATTACCCGTGGTCGACCTGCGCCGCATGAGCGGCCAAGCGGCATTCGACGGTGGCAGCCCGGCCATGCTGTTGATCAATGCCGGTACCGCAACGCTGGCGCTGGCCGTGGATGAGGTGCTGGAGATTGAGACACCGGACGCGAGCGCACGCGTCCCCGAGCGTGCCGCAGGCCGATCGTTCGGCTTCTGCAGCCGGCACATTCAACTTGACCCGGCGCGCTCGGCTGCACTGATCGAACCGGTGGCACTGCTGGGCGCACTTGCCGCGCCGGAGTGACCGGCGGCGTCTCAGGATCGTCCTGCCAAGGCACGGTTTCGCAGCCTCCAGCACTGCGCGGCCACGCCGATCACGAACACCACCAGGCAGACCAGCAGCGTGTGCAGCACCACCGGGGCCATCGGCGCGGCAGCAATCGGATGCGCTGCCGGCACGCGGGTCAGCGTTTCGTTGACGCCGGGCACCAACGACAGCAGGAAGCTGAAAGACAGCGCAAACGTCGATGCATAAGGTGCTGCGCGCCCCAGCCAGCGCAGCCGCGCGGCCAGCACGCCGCCGAATGCCACCAGCAGCACGATCACCCCGAATGCGTGGCCGGGGTTGATCCCGCCCGTGCTGGACACGGTGAACGAGGTGACCACCGACAGCACCAGCCCCACCAGGTACAGCTTGCCCGCGCGCGTGGCGGGATCGATTGCGCGATGGCGAATGAAGGCATACAGGCCACTCAACACCGGGATCAGGCTGACAGCGGTATGGATTACGCCAAGCGTGGACAGAGGGTGGGACATGGGACATCTCCAGGGATAGAATGAACCTACTAGTAGGTAGGCATTGGACTCAAAAAGAAGGCCCGCGTCGCCGCAGGCCCACCACACATCTCTCAGAGCGCCGCACTCACCCGCGCGATCGCCAACCGTGCCAGTGCCGCGAAGGTCGCCGCTTCACCAAAACCGCGCGCGGCCAGCATCGCGCCGTGCACCGAGGACATGAACGCCCTGGCCTCGTCCGCAGGGGAACCCTGCAGGCGCAACTGGCCCAGCGCCGCGCCCTTCTCCAGCGTCACCGTCAGCCACCCGCTCAGATCCTCGAAATGCCCGCGCACTTCATCGGCAATCTCCGTAGGGATCATCGGCGCCTCCGCTGCCAGCATCGCGCAGATGCAGAACGACGACGCCCCCCCTGCAATGCAGCTGGACCAGTACTCCACATAGGCGTTGAGCTCCTGCAGCGGGTCGTCCAGCTGCCGGTCCAGCAGCGCCAGGCCTTCGCGCGCCTCGGCCCGGTACAGTTCAACCACCGTGCGCACCAGGTCGGCCTTGCTGGGGAAGTGGTGATGGATGCTGGCCTTGCTGATGTTCACCCGCGCGGACACGTCGGCGTAGCTGAAACCGTTGTAGCCACCGGCCTCCAGCAGCGAACGGGCATGGGTCAGGATCTCCTGGGCCTTGGGCGAGAGCGACTCTTTCATGTCGCCAACCTACTAGTAGGTTGAAACGCTGTCAACTACCCGCTGCCGGGCTCGCCGGGCATGGCCCGGCGCTACCCACGCCCCGCTCAGTCCTCCTGCACCAGCTTGAACTCGCGCAGCAGACCACCGATCTGGGTCTTGTCCAGCTTGTTCATCAGCAGGTTGCGCAGGAACGCTGGCCCGGGAATGTCCAGTTCCTTGCCATCACGCAGGCGCCCGGTCGCGGCCAGCAGCGAGCGCACGTCATACGTGGAATTGAACACCTCCGGCACGCCACGCTCGATCCCCAGCAAGGTGTACACCGCCTCCATCGGCGTGCGCACCGAGTACTCGGTGGTGAAGATGCAGTCGCGCTGCTTCGATTCGGCGAACTGGCCGATGAAAGCGAAGTTCACCGCACCTTCCGGCACCACGTCCGGGCGGTCACCTGCCTGGCGTGGCATGAAGAACGCCGTGATGTACGGCATCATCACCGGCACTGTCTTCGCGCCGGTCGCGGCCAGCTCATCGATCTCTTCCACCGGCACGCCCAGGTGATACAGCCATTCGCGCGTGATCTCCTCGCCGGTGCAGTCCTGCATCGGCTTCTTCACGTAGTCGCCGGGCGTATCCACGAACAACGAATACACCCAGACCACGATCTGGTCCTTGGGCTGGTTCTTGAAATGTGGCTGGCGATTCACCGTCCAGCTCATCAGCCAGCGCGAGTCGCGCACGCTGACGATGCCGCCGGTCACCACTTTGCCGCTGAAGGGATCGCGCTTGGCGATCTTCTGGATGTAGGCCGGAATGCGCGCATCCAGCGTGGTCACCGTTGCCGATTCCCACTTGGTTTCTGGAATGTGCGCGCCGAACACATCCGGACGCCCGAACGCGTCATCCTTCGCGGCAATGCGGCGCCACAGGTCCCAAGCAAGCGCCGGACCTTCGTTCAGGCGTGCCGCAGTGTGGTGGTCGCCATTATCCGAGTTCTCGGTCAGCGAACCGATGGTCATTAACAGCAGATCATCCGCGCCGAGATCCACGCCACCGGCTACACCGTCATGCATCCAATGGATGCGCGTGGCCTGCTTGCGGTCCGGCTGCAGATCAAAGTCGACGTCGGTCACCTCGGTACCGTACTGGAACACCACGCCCTGGTCCTGCAACCACTTCACCAGCGGCAGCACCAGCGATTCGTACTGGTTGTACTTCGTGAACTTCAGCGCCGAGAAATCCGGCAGGCCGCCGATATGGTGGATGAAACGATGCAGGTACAGCTTCATCTCCAGCGCCGAATGCCACTCTTCGAACGCGAACATGGTTCGCCAGTACAGCCAGAAGTTGCTGTCCAGGAAATCACGGCCCAGTACTTCGTTGATGCGCTTGTTCTCCATCTCCTGACGGGTGGCCAGGAACAGCGCGACGATGTCCCTCTGTGCCTGCTCGGTGAGTGTGAACAGACCGTCGGTGTGCGCATCTTCGCCGCGATTGATCGTGGCGCGCTGCAGCGAATAGTTCGGGTCGTCCTTGTTCAACCAGTAGAACTCATCCAGCACGCTGGCATCCTCGATCTCCAGCGACGGTATCGAGCGGAACAGGTCCCACAGGCACTCGAAATGGTCTTCCATCTCGCGACCGCCGCGGATCACGAAACCCTTCTCCGGCACCTTCAGGCCATCCAGCGCACCGCCAGGAATGTGCTGCTGTTCAAGGATGGTGATGCGTTCACCGGCCATGCGCCCGTCACGTATCAGGAACGCAGCGCCGGCCAGTGAGGCCAGGCCTGAACCGACGAACCATGCGCGCTTGCCATCGACACCGGCGGGCTTGCGCGGGCGCGCGAAGGCTTCGTAGTTGCCACTGCTGTAGTACATGCGCTGCTCCTTCCTGGAGGGGGTGACCCACTCTAGCGCCGAACCGATGTACCGATTCCTGCATGCATGCTGCGACCGAATGACGCAGCGGCGTCAGAGCTGGCGGCCCAGCAGCATGCCTGGCCAGCCGTCCACGTTGAACGGCGCAATTCGCGTGTAGCCGCAGGACTCGTAGAAGCGCACCAGATCACCGCTGCCTCCGCCATAGCAGTCCACGCGCAGATGGTCGAGGCCGGCAGCGCGCGCCTGTTCATCGGCAAACGCCATCAGGCGACGCCCAATGCCGCGCACGCGCGCATCACGCGAGGCCACCAATACCCGCACGTACAGCTCCGGCCCATCGGGCGCCGGCACATAGGGCATCGACTCGCCCAGCGCCAGGAACGCACGCACCTCACCCTGCTCGTTCTGGGCCACCCATGCGCCAGGCAGCGCGCACGCATCGGTCACCTGGGTGATCCGGCGTGGCACCGTGGACCATGGCTCGCTGCCCCATTGCTGCAGATTGCTGATCGACACGAACCATTCGATCACCTCGTCGAACAGCGCCAGCACCGCAGGGGCATCTGCCGCACTGGCGCGGCGGATGGTCAAGGTGTCCTTTCCTGTTTCAGTCATGCACGTACTCCTGTCAACACGTCAATCAGCTGTCACGAGGATGCCGGCCAGCGGCCGGCACTACCAGGGTCGGAAGTCCCTGGGCCGGATTTGACATGCAGGTATTTACCTGCATATAGTCCATCCCAAGGGCGGCGCCTGCCGGCCCATCGCGAGGAACCTGCAATGGTGGATATCGCACACAGGGTCGGCATCAAGGCCCCCGCAAGCCAGGTGTACCAAGCCCTGGCCACCCCCGAAGGCGTCGCCGCCTGGTGGGCCGAAGACACCCACGGCGACCGCGAGACCGGCGGCACGGTCAAGGTCCGTTTCACCAATAACGGCCAGGAAATCGGTGCCATGGAAATGCAGCTGGAACAGCTCATTCCCGGCGAGCTGGTGCTCTGGAAGTTCCTGGCCGGCCCTGCCGAATGGATCGGCACGCATGCGCGTTTCGCGCTGAAACAGGAAGGCGACTACTGCATCGTCCTGTTCACCCATGAAGGCTGGAAAGAGCGCGTCGAGTTCACCTACCACTGCAGCACCAAGTGGGCGGTGTTCCTGATGAGCCTGAAGGCCCTGCTGGAGACCGGCAAGGGCCAGCCCAACCCCCACGACGTCAGGATCGACAACTGGAATTGAAGACATCCCCATGGCGGTAGACCACGTGCGCGACGCAGACAAGGTGTTCAAGGCACTGGCCGATCCCACGCGCCGGACGCTGCTGGATCTGCTCTGCGAGCACAACGGCCAGACCCTGGGCCAGCTGTGCGAGCACCTGGACATGGCCCGGCAATCGGTCACTCAGCACCTGGGTCTTCTGGAAGACGCCAACCTGATCAGCACTGTGCGCCGTGGCCGCGAGAAGCTGCACTTCATCAACCCGGTACCGCTGCATGAAGTCTACGAGCGCTGGGTACGCAAGTTCGAGCAGCAGCGCCTTAGCCTGTTGCATGACCTGAAACGCGAACTGGAAGGAGAATGACGATGTCTGCAGAGTCAACCCGCTTCATCCACGTGATCTACATCGCGTCCACGCCACAGAAGGTGTTCGAGGCCATCACCCGCCCCGAGATCGCCAGCCGCTATTGGGGCCACGAGAACGTATCGGACTGGAAGCCCGGCTCGCGCTGGCAGCACGTGCGCGCCAACGAAACACGATCGGTCGAGCTGGTCGGCGAAGTGGTGGAAAGCACCCCGCCCTCCCGCCTGGTCATCACCTGGGCCGCCGCCTCGCAGGCCGACAACCCGGATGCTTACAGCCGCGTCACCTTCGACGTCGTGCCCTACCAGGACATGGTGCGGCTGACGGTTACCCATGAGGAGCTGGAACCGGGCAGTGGCATGGATACCGGCATCCGCCAGGGCTGGCCGATCGTGCTGTCGAGCCTGAAGTCGCTGCTGGAGACGGGCAAGGGGTTGGATGTGTTCGCGAAGCCGAGTTGACGCGGTGCTGGCGCGTGGCCACCCACGCGCCTACAGCGCCACGCTGCCAATCAAGCGGCACAGGAACGCCGTCGCGGCAAACGCGGCCGCAAACGAAAACAGCCAGTGGCTCTCCGCTGAAAGCAGCCGCTTGCCCACCACGTCCAGCAACCCGGCATCGCGGAGCCGGAACTGGCGGCGAAGCAGCAGCATGCACACCCCCATCAGCGTGAGCAGCGGCAGCCACGCGAATACCAGCATGGTCAAACTGCCCGCAGACGCGCGGCCCGCACTGTAACGGCCGATGAAGGCACTGAAAGCCGCCTGGTTGTCGTGCGGCAGGAAGACGAGCAGCAACGTCGCAATACCCAGCACGTACAGCACCGCATGCCGCAGCCGCCAGGACCATGGCCACTTGATGGCCGGTACCGGCGCTGCATCCTCCGCTCCGAACCGGAAGGCCAACCGATCGCGCCCCTGCGCGCTACTTCGGAAGCCGCGCAGGAAGCCATAGTGCAGCGCCGGCAGCAGTACCAACGACAGCAGCAGCACGAAGGCGGCATTCAACGCCATCGCAGCGCCATCCTCGTTGTCGCCCAGCAGCATTGCCAAGCCGAACCAACCGGCGAAGAACACACCCAACCCGGTCACCAACAGCACGCCGGCAACCAGCCAGCGGCGCCAAGGGGCCACCGCCATCCATGTGTGCAATGAAGCAAGCGGCTCGGGCCTATCTTCCATTCCCTTCCTTCATTCACCGTGGCGCTCTGCAGGCGTACACCCTACCCGCTATTCGCTCTCTCTGCGCGCGCGCCCATAGCCCCCGTGCACATCCTGCTTGATCCAATCGGCCAGCAGGCGAAGATAGCCGTCGGTGATCCGCGTCGACACCCGGTTGCCCTCGGCATCGGTGCGGAACTCGACCATGCCGTGGTCGGTATCCGGGAACAGGTAGGTGTCGATCGGTTGCCCCGACGCGCGCAGGCGCGACAGGATCGAACGCGTGGCGGCAATCGGCGCGGCGCGGTCCTGCTCGGCCAGCACCCACAGCAACGGCACCTTCAGGCGGCGCAGCGCGGCCTCGGCGTCGTAGTCCCAGATCAGCTCCAGGTTGTCGAATCGCGCGCGGCCGATCCGGCGCAGGTCGGCTTCACTCATGCGCAGCATGTCGCCGCTGTATTCGCCGCTGATGTTCTTTGCCCACGGTGCGGCACCGATCTGCGTACGCACCTTCGCCAGCGCCTCGAACCCTTCATTGAAATGCGTGCGCATCAACTGCGCGGTCGCGTCTGAAAGCTGGCCGACCTGCTTCATCGCCGTTGCATCCAGCTGCATGCGGCGTGCCTCGTCGAACAGCTGCTCGCGGTCCTCCTCGATGGGTGACACCACCAGGCCGAAACCGATCGCCACGAAATCCGCCTGCGAGCGCGTCGCCGCCAGCGGCGCGATCCACCCGCCCTGGCTGCCACCGAAGTAGCCGGCCCGACCGAAACGCCCCGCCGCCAGCTCACGTGCCTTGGCAAGCGCCGCCGCTGCATCGTCAGCCAGCAGCTCAAAGTTCTGGGTGTACTCGCCTTCCGAATCGCCGGTGCCACGCTTCTGGTAGGCGAACACCGAAATGCCCTGGGCCACCAGCATGCGCTGGTAGATCGCCGCCACCGCCATCGTGCGTTCCGAGCCGTGCACCAGCACCACCAGCGGCCGCGTCGGGTCGGCCGGCCCTGCCGGCTCGATCAACTGCCCAACCAGCGTGGTTCCCGCGCTGATGAACGTTGCATCGGTATCGCGGGTCGGCAGTCGCCGCCAGCGCTGCGTGGCTCCCGCAGGCGTCCTGAAGCTGACCACGTCGCCGCTGCAGCTCACCGGTGCGTTGGCATCGCCGGTGGCGCCACGTCGCCCGTCCAGCATCAGATAGCGCTGGCCCGTGGCCGGCACCGCAGCGGGTGCGCCCAGCACCGCCAGGTTGCCCTGCCCGTCACCGTAGGCACTGACCGTGCACAGCTCGGCGGCTGGAACCGGCAGGCCAGAACACACCAGCGCCGCGCTCAACAACGAACGACTCCTCCACCCTGCCATGCCCTTCCCCGGTATCGTGAACCCGCCTCGTGCGGCCGCCCGGCGCAGCCTAGCGCGTTCGCTTGCCAGATTCATGCTGCATCTGCTTACTGTCGGCCTCTCCCATGACCATACTGGGCGGACGATACGAACTTCAGAGCGCACGATGCACACACATGTAGAACAGATCGACAGCACCCGCGTCCTGCGCAGCGCCGATACAGGCTCGCTGCTGGATGGCAACGCCTTGCGCGATCTGGTCGGCGATGCCCTCGGGCATCAGGCCGAGTGGATCGCCATTCCGGTGCAACGCCTCTCTCCGGACTTCTTCGAGCTGCGCTCCGGCATGGCCGGGCAGTGGCTGCAGATGCTGGTGAACTACCGCCTGCACTTCGCCGTCCTGGGCGATGTCAGCGGCTATCGCGCACAGAGCGAATCGCTGGACGCGTGGATCACCGAGTGCAACCGTGGGCACAACGGCTGCTTCGTGGCCGACTGGGACGCCCTGCTGGCACGCCTGCCGGCCCCCGCCAGCACCGGCTGAACGCCGCCCCCACGCTCACTCTCGCCGAACCCGGTTCCGACCGCGCTCTGACGCCCGCCGCCACAGCATCACCCGCAGGCTTCCCAGGCGACGTTCGATGAGTGTTTCAGACGCAGATTCCCTGCACAGCAAAGTGGCGGCGGTCACCCTCGGTTTCTGGGTGATGAAGATCGCCGCCACCACCCTCGGCGAGACCGCCGGCGACCTGCTGTCGATGACGCTCAGCCTGGGCTACGTGGCCAGCTCGGTCATCCTGCTGACTATCTTCGCCGGCCTGCTCGCCCTGCAGCTGTCGGCGCGGCGCTTCCACCCGGTGCTGTTCTGGTCGGTGGTGCTGGCGACCAGCACCACCGGCACCACCCTGTCTGACCTGATCGACCGCACCCTGGGGCTGGGCTACGCCACCGGCGCCAGCCTGCTGGCCGGCTGCCTGGCGCTGGTGCTGCTGGCCTGGCGCATGTCGGAGAAGTCGATCTCGGTCAGCAACATCGCATCGCGCCGCGCCGAAGGCTTCTACTGGACCGCCGTGCTGTTCTCCAACACGCTCGGCACCGCGCTGGGCGATTTCCTCGCCGACGACTCCGGGCTCGGCTTCACCGGTGGCGCGCTGCTGATCGGCAGCCTCGTCGCGCTCACCGCACTGGCCAGCCGCATCAAGGGCATCGACCGGGTCATCCTGTTCTGGATCGCCTTCGTACTCACCCGCCCGTTTGGCGCCACTTTCGGCGACCTGCTCACCAAGCCGCTGGAAAAGGGCGGCCTGGGCTTCGGCACGGTAGGCTCGTCGCTGGTGCTGTTCACCATTCTCGCCACGCTGGTGGCATTGCCCATGCTGCAGCGTAAAGCACAGCCAGCTAGCTAGCGCGCCGTCCAGCCCCCATCCACCGGCAGCGCCATGCCGGTAATCTGCGCAGCGGCGTCCGAGGCCAGGAACACCACCATTTGTCCCAGCTGCTCAGGCGTCACGAACTGCAACGACGGCTGCTTTTCAGCCAGCAGCGCACGCGCGGCGGTCTCCTGATCCGTGCCTTCGCGCTCGGCCAACGCGGTGATCTGCTGCTCGACCAGCGCCGTCCGCACCCAGCCCGGGCAGATGGCATTGGCGGTGATGCCGGTGCCCGCATTCTCCAGCGCGGTCACCTTGGTGAACCCCACCACGCCATGCTTGGCCGCCACATAGGCCGACTTGTTCACCGAGCCCACCAGCCCGTGTACCGACGCGATGTTGATGATGCGGCCGGCGCCCTGCTGCTTCATGTGCGGCAAGGCCGCCGCCGTTGCATGGAACACCGCCGACAGGTTCAGCGCCAGGATCGCATCCCACTTCTCGACAGCAAACTCCTCGATCGAGGCGGTGTGCTGGATGCCTGCGTTATTTACGAGGATGTCGATGCGGCCCATCGTCGCGACGGCATGCTCAATCATCCCGCGCACTGCCTCGCCACGGGAAAGATCGGCGCCGTCATGCGCCACGCGCACACCGAACTCGGTTTCCAGCTTGGAACGGATGCGTTCGATCTCCGCCGCATCGCCGAAGCCGTTCAGCACGATGTCCGCGCCCTTCCGCGCCAGCGCGGTGGCAATGCCAAGACCGATACCGCTGGTGGAGCCGGTGACCACCGCGACCTTTCCAGAGAACATGGGCGAGCTTCCATCGGGGTAGGCCGCCAGTGTAGCGTTACCGGCCTCCGCACCCTCCTCCTACGTGCCCACGTCCAACGAGTACGTCAGCAGGAATTCCCTGGCGTACTCATTCTCAGCCTGCGCCGAAGCGCGGATCAGGTACACCGCACGTGGCACGTCGCTGGCGACACCCTTGCCATGGAACAACGCCAGGCCAAACTCGTACATGGCCGACGGATAGCCGGCCTCCGATGCCCGCTCAAAATGCGCGGCCGCACGCATGACGTCCTGCTCGACGCGGTCACCGGTCAGCAGGCACAGCCCTATCGCATGGATTGCCGGGATATAACCCTTCTCTGCGGCCTGCTTGAGGGTCGCGAAGCTGTCCGCCTCGGCATGTGCGTCGTCCTCCCCCACAGGCATCGAAGAAGAGAGGAACAACGCTTCAGCACAGCCGCGTGCAAGCTGCGGGGCCAACAGCCGCCGCGCCTCGGCAATGTCACCACCGTCGAGCATCGCATCGAAGTCGGTCGTGAGCTGGGTTGGCATGTTCGTCATGGCGCAGGCGTCCGTCCTGTTCGCGGGCATCCGTTCGCCCCGCTGGCATTATGCCTGCACCAGGCCAGGGCATTGCACCAGCCCCACAAGGCCGGGTGACCAGAAGACTCTCCGCGTCCATCGATGTTGGCCCTATAGTCAACGCCATCCACCCAAGGATGGCCCGATGAACCCCTGCACCGCCCTGCTGCCTGCCGCCCTGACCGCACTGCTCGCCCCCGCTACCAGCGTGGCCGCACCGACCGCACAACCGGCCACACCACTCACCACCGGCAGCGTGCGGCTGGATATTGTCAGCGGCCGCGTCGAGGGCGAGATCTGCATGTCCAACCTCCCAGCCGAATCAAGGGGCGCGTTCGTACTCAACGCCGGCCTGAACGTCGCGCGGGTCACCGACGGTGACGGCAAGCCGGTAGGGTTCGATGGCTGGTACGACCCGGGCGTGGACGGCGAGGCGCGTGTCTACACCCTGGCCGAGCCCACCGCCACGCTCTGCGTGCAGTACGTGGGCGCGTTCCCGCTGTACCCGAAGCACGATGCCATGGGCGACTTCAAGGGCATGATGGCCTTCAACGGCGACAGCGCCCGCTTCACCGAACAGTCCGCGTGGCTGCCGCAGGCATTCGATCCCAAGGCCCGAGTGCGCAGCAGCGAGAGCCGCTACGACCTGCAGGTGGACTGCGCCGGCTGCCGCTTCCTGTATCTCAACGGCAGCCCGGCCATCGAAGGCGCGCAGGGGCGATTCCGCAGCGACAACGCACGGCCGATCCTGCTGTTCGGCGGCAGCGGCCCGATCACCCGCACCGCGCAGGTCGCGATCCTCAACGAGACCCTGCCCACGGCCAAGGTCGATGCATTGTCCAGCACGGTGCAGAAGGTTGCCGACGTGCACAGCCGCTACATGGGCATGCCGCTGGCCGACCGCCCCACTTTCCTGCGCATGGTCACGCTCAACCAGATCGAGCGCGACCGCGAAGGCAGCGAGTGGGGCTTTGCCACCTGGCCGACCATCGCCATGAGCGGCAGCATCGGCAATGTGGCTGACTCGCTGCTGGCCGCGGGCGAGCAGGCCGAGCGGCGCGTGCAGTACATCGCACACGAAATGGGCCATTACTACTTCGGCACGCTCAACCGTCCGCAGGGGCCGTATTTCTGGGTGCTGCTGGAGTCCAGCGCCGAGTTCCTGTCTATCAAGGCGCTGCGTGAGATCAGTGGCGATGCCGCGGCCGATCGCTATATTGCGCGACTGCAATCGGCCATCGACACGCAGGACACGCCGCTGCCGGCATTCGATGCCATCGACAGCAACTCCGATCTGGGCGAGATGTATCGCTACGTCTATGCCCCCTTGCTGTTGCTCTCGCTGGAGAAACAGGTGGGCGAAGCGAAGATGCAGGCCTTCATGCGCGGGCTGCTGGCCGCACCGTCGCCGAGGAACTGGGCCGAGCTGCAGGGCATTGCGCTGAAGGCCGGCATCGATGGCAAGGCCTGGGAGAATTGGCGAGCCAGCTGTGTGGCAGGTGGGAAGACAAGCTGTAGATCCACACCACGCGTGGATTCACCGCCTCAACGCCCACACATCTGAATCATCCAGCACCGTATCCAAGGCAACGGTGCCACCTTACCCCAACCAACTAGAGCAGCAGCTGGAAAATCTTAGAAGAACAGACCTGCCTGATCGACGGTTGCCAGTGGATTGGCCTTCCGCACCGCCTCCAGGAACAGCAGGAAGTCGCGGTTGAACAGCGTCAGGTTGTTGGTGAACGTCACGCATTTTCTGCCCGATGCCTTGCTGAAGCACACCTGCCAGACATAGCGCCCGTAGATCCTGTCGGACGTTCGTGTGACCGAGGTGATCTGCGAGAGCGGAACGGCCGTAGGCACCGGGCCCCGCCGCAGGTAGAAGGATTCTGTATCAAAGAAGTAGTGCTCCCGATCCTCTTTCCCATCCACCATCACCAGGGTCATGGACTTACCGGAAATCCGGCGAGGGGGATTCAAACGCAGCCCTGATCCCAATGCAGAACGTGCGGTCGCTGACATTCGCCGAAGAATGAACCAGAGGATCACCAACGGAAGTGCCGCGAGGACAATGAAGCCTACGGTCTTCAGAACAGTTTCCAGCGTACTTGGCACACAGATCTCCAACATGAACGTTCAGGCATTGGCGATGCCCAAGTAGATCCACGCCATGCGTGGATGCTCTGGCTTCAACGCCTTTTCACTTCCAATGATCCGGCCCCAGGAACGGCAGGCTTAGCACAAACACCGGCACCGCCACAGGGATCAGCGCCGCGCCGAGCACCTTGCCCGCCGCCGAACCCGCACCCGGCTTGTCCTCCCTCTCCGGCAGGATCCGCTGCGCCCGCGCATTGATCGGCTGTGCCAGCTTCCCCTTCTCCGCCAGTGCCGCAGCATCCGGCAACTGCACCCGCTCGCCGTCGCCCTCGAACAGCGCGCTGTAATAGCTGCCGCCCTTCCTTGAAAGATTGCAGGCGCGGTCAAACGCCAGCGCGTAGCGGGTCCGGTCCATCGGCAGGTAGTAGCGCGACCGCTCCTCCACGGCCTTGGCCTCACGCGGGAGCACCTCAATCCGCTCAAGCTTGAACTGCGCGGCCTGTTCCGCCGTCACCTGCTCCGGCCGCAGCAGCAGCGCATAGCTGCCGTGCACCTTGGCCTTGTTGGCCGGGTCGCGCCAGTCTTCATGGAAGTACATCTGCGCGCAGGCCACCGCCTCGCGCAGCGGGCTGTCCATCAGCGCGCGGTACTCGCGGAACGGCGCGGCATTGAAACGCATCGGCTCTTCAAAGCGCGGCAGCAGGTACAGCTGGCCATCGTCGGCCACGAATGCGCCGGTGATCTCGCGGCTTGAGGCGTGTTCCTCCGGGCCACTGGCACAGCCGGACAGCAAGCCAAGGCACAGGGCGGAGAGAATGAAAAAAGACGTTCGCATGTCGTGTTCGAGGGCTTCCCTGGGAAAACGGCCCCGCCCGGAAGGACGAGGCCAGCCCATCATGGTGCCACGGCACCGCATGCGATGCAGAACCCGCCCTACTTCAACCGCTCAACCAACCGCTGCCCCACCTCCAGCGCCGAAGCCGGGTTCTGCCCGGTAATCAGCTCGCGGTCCACCACCACATGCCCGGTCCACGGCGTAGCGTTGCTGCTGAACTTCGCACCCGCCCGCTGCAACGCCGTCTGCGGGTAGAACTTCATCTCACCGCCGCCCAGCAGCGGCTTGGCCTGCTCTTCTTCCTGGTTGCTGATCACCGTCATCTGGTAGCTGCTGTAGATCCACTTCGGTGTGGTCGGCTTCGCGCCCGCTTCCAGCTTTGCCACGAAACCCGCAGCATCCGGCAACGTGGACAGCAGCGCGATCGGCCCGTGGCAGACCAGCGCGGTGGTCTTGTTGCGCTGGTGGAAGTCGGCCAGCAGCCGGCCCAGCGCCGGGCTCTTCAGCAGGTCCTGCATCGGCGCGTGGCCACCGGGAATGTAGACCGCGTCGAAACGCGCGTAGCCCTGCTGCTCGATGCGCGCCAGGCTGACCACCGGCGAGGCCGTCGGGGAGGTCAGCGCCAGCTTCTCCAGCAGGTCCTTGTGCAGTTTCAGCTGCGCGGCATCGTTGCCGAAGTAGGCCGCCGTCAACGAGGACGCATCCACCGTCGGCGCCCGCCCCTGCGGCGTGGCGAAGGTCACCTCGTGGCCAGCGTCCAGCAGCAACTTGACCGGCTGCATCAACTCGTTGAGATAGAAGCCGGTGGACAGCACCTTGCCGTCCTTCAGATCCAGGTGGTTTTCGTCGGACAGCACCACCAGCACGTTGGCGGCATGCGCGCCGGTGGCGGCCAGGGTCAGGGCCAGCGCTGCGGCCAGCCGGGTCATCAGGTTCATGGGGGAACTCCTATCGGGGAATGGCGCCCACTTTATTCATCGCCCCAGCGGCGATAAATTGGCCCCATCGCAAAACATCTGTTCCCCGGAGAGCCAAATGAGCCGCAAGTTCGACTACCTGGGCGATGTGGAGGTGTTCCTGGCGGTGGTCGAGCACGGCTCGTTCACCGCCGGCGCCGTGGCGCTGTCCACCACGCCCTCGGTGCTAAGCCGCGCGGTCACCCGTTTGGAAGCGCGGCTGGGTCGGCAGCTGCTGCAGCGGACCACCCGCCGCGTGGGCCTGACCGACGCCGGGCGGCTCTATCTGGAACAGGTGCGCACCGCCTTCGGCCTGCTGGACGACGCCGAGCGCGACGTACTGGCCCAGGACGGTGCGCTGGCCGGCCGCGTGCGCCTGAGCGTGCCCACCACCTATGGCCACTACCGGCTGCCGCCCGTGCTGGCGCGCTTCGCGCGGCAGTACCCTCAGGTGCAGGTGGAACTGAACATCACCAACCGCAACGTGGACCTGGTGGCCGAAGGCTTCGACCTGGCCATCCGCCTGGGCCAGCTGCCGGACAGCGGGCTGGTGGGGCGCAAGCTGGAAGACGCCCCGCTGCTGCTGGTGGCCGCGCCGGACTACCTGCAGCGCCGGGGTACGCCGCAGACGCTGGAGGATTTGGAGCAGCACCTGTGCCTGCCCTTCGTGATGCCGCGCACCGGGCGGCTGGCGCCGTGGATCTTCCGCGACGGCGGGCGCGATGTGGACTGGCTGCCGCGTTCGTCCATCGAGACCTCCGACGATGTGCTGGGCGTGGTGTCGCTGGCCGAACAGGGCATCGGCATCTGCCAGAGCTATGAGTTCATCGTGCGGGAGCGATTGCAGCGCGGGCAGCTGGTGGAAGTGCTGCCGCAGCTGCGCGGGCGGTCAAGGCCGTTCTCGGTGATCTATGCGCCGCATCGGCGGCAGTCGGCGGCGGCACGGGCGATGATTGAACTGCTGGTGGGGAATGCGGCTGAGGATGGCGTCGGTTGAAGGTGCGAGGCTTGATAGCGGTGTCGGGTTTGAACCGATTTTCGGGGTGTGCGGCCGATCGCGGGCCGTTGCTTGGCGAGGCGGACTAAGAACTGTTGCAAAGCAAGCTGTCGCGCTATTTGCTTGTGGCGTGGGCGATTGCGCCACGTTGATTCGCCATCAACAGAATAACTGCGCGAATGCGTCTGCTGGCGTCGCGTGTTGCACGATTGGTGTGTGCAACAATAGTTCTTCGCTCTCGGATTCAGCGATTCCTTCGCGAATTTCTATTGGCATTCGAAGCGACTGCGTAACCAACATGACGTGCCACCGACAACGGGTGGCTCCGGGTCTGCAAACCCGCGACGATTGTTGTGCCTGTTGTTTACGCTTGCCCGTCGGCACCGTCCTTAACCGGTGCCGGCGGGCAATCCGTCGGCCTGTATGGCGGGCGGTGCGTGGGGGTCTTCGGACCCACCGGTCATGGCACTACTTCGTCCCGGTTTGCAGCCACGCATCGTCCGCCACCCTCTTCTCGGTGGCGCTGTTAAGCACAGCCACGGAAGCCGACGCCATGAACGAATCCGACACCTTCTCCTACACCGTTGTTGAGCCCATCAACGACGACGCTTCCCTGCCTGACCTGAACTACCTCCTCGGCATCCTCAAGCGCATGCGCGGCTGCGAGGGCGCCGATGGGCACCCGTGGCCGGAAACCGATGTGTCACCCGGCCGACGTGTGAGCCTCGCCAGAAGCGAGCGCGCGATGGTGGGGGCACTGACGGTGCTGGAGCTACTGCATGCAGCAGACCGCTGCCGGGTGGCAGCGGACCCGGAACGGCATCTGGATGAGGGGGTTGTGGATGGGTTGTTTCTAGCTTGCCGGGGGTTGGTTGAGTGGGCTTGTCGGGAGGTTAGGCCAGAGTGACTCATCAACTGTGCTCGAGAAATATCGTTAGCGTTATCACCACTCCGAAGCGGGAATTCTCATCACCCATAAATTCTGCATAAGGGCTCGAATCCTGCTGACACCCTAGACAACAAGCAGAATAATGCGTACAAACTGATGCGCGGCACCTATGGCCAACGGACGCGCGAGTGAATCGGCACGAGCGATCCACAACGTGACCTTGTCCGCAGCGAGGAACATGCACACTCGCATCGTCAAATACTTGACTCAAATGGAGATTGAGAAGCGCCATGGCATATAGAAACGGGAACTACACCGCCTTCTACGTTGCAGAGCCGTTCCACCCCAGCTCGCTGGGCGCCAATGCAACTAGAGATTTTCAGTACTACAACACCCTAAGGATGTGGAAAGGCGCCGATGCTAAATTCCCTTTCGTCGATTCACATGACAAGACCTACAGCGTTCGAGACGGTAGCGATTGGGAATACACTCTAAAGCCCAGGCTGAGAGAACGCCTTCGGAGCTCTAAGAACATAATTCTCATCCTGAGCTCCATCACGACAAACTCTCGCGCGCTTCGAGAGGAAATCGACTACGGGATCAACGATCAAGGACTGCCGGTCATCGTCCTCTACCCCGAATACTCGACCAAAGAAAGCATGCTTGAGGGAGGGGTACTGAAGCAGGCCGTCAAGAATATTTGGGGAAATCTCCCCGTATTCCGAGACTCAATGAACAAAGTACCCACGCTCCACGTCCCCATGAACAAAGATCTCATAAAGATGGCCTTAGATAATAGCGACTTCACGATTGGCAGCAAGACTAAGCCAGACTTCTACTGGTATAGACCTTGAGATCTCAACCTTTTGAGTGAAACGGTTAAATGTTATGGCGAAGGTAAGCTTTCGCGACAAGCGGGTTTTCAAGAAGTTCCTTGAAATCACCTCTCTCGCCAGCGGCACACTATCTTTCGTAGTCATCTTCATTGACATCCCCGCCGAATGGAAGATCCGAGCCGGCTGGATTTTCCTGGCATCACTTTTAATAACCTATCTAGCAATATGGATTTGGTCTAACAATCTAAACAATATAGATATTAATGTTGAGGGCAGCGATGTCGCCATTAGGACTGGCGACATCTTTCTGCAGCCAGGATTGAAAGCGATAGCTTTCAATGAGTATTTCGACACACAAGTGGATAACAAGGTAATCAGCGAGACCTCCCTCAACGGGATTTTTATCCAGAAACATCTTAGGGTCCCAACCTCCGAACTCGATCGACATATTGAGGATTACGCCTTTGACGACGGTGATTTCCTAGAAGAGAACGAGAGCAGAACTCACGGGAAGAAGAAAAGATATCGACTAGGGACAATCTGCCTGTACGAAGACTACCTTCTGACCGCGTTCTCCAAGTTCGACGAGAACAACAAGGCATCGTTAACAATGCCCGAGTACCTCGAGTTTCTCATCAATTTCTGGGACAAGGTAAACAACGTCTATGCCCAGAGAAGCGTATCCGTGACAATCTTCGGCTCAGGAATCACCCGAATCAAGGGGCATAAGAACATTTCCGACGAAGACCTCCTTAAGATAATGTTATGGACATTCAGGATCAGCGAGATGAGATTCAAGTACCCCGCTAAACTCACCATAGTTATCCATCAGGACAAGATCGACCAGATCAACTTACTTGATATGAAGTCTGCGAGGAATGGCGTTTGATTCCCCCGGAAAATGGAGAGATCACACCAACCTCTTGTCAATACTGTGCCTCTTCCGATATACCTCTCGCACTGCAGTGACAGTGCACTAGCCTGTGTCGCGAAAGAACTTCGGCAACGTTCCCGTCAAGGATTGACGGATGGCGAATGGCGAATGTGAAAAATCACAACTCACCATCTGCGCATTGAATTACACCACCTTCCGCGCCAGCCAATAGAATACACCCGTCATTTTTCATACGGGTCAGCTTTTGAGAGGAAATGGTTCTCGATATGATCAAGTACACAGATAATGACATTCTTAACCTCGACGCACGGTTCGCAAAGGAAGGACTCCCATTCCATGCACGCCCTTTTCGTGCGGCAATGGAGATCCTTGGTGAACAATTTTCCATTGGAGCCGACGGCAACCCCCAAGTGCGTGAGATAGAAGAGGCATACGAACGGTTGATTCCTGAAGTCAAGTTCACTTGGCCAGGCATGGGTACAGGCTTGGCAGTGTCGGTAGATCGCGCAAGACGGGTAACGATTGGCGTAGTCTTTGGAACCGCCGACATAACCATCGACAAAGCGCTGGGCTTTTCAGATCACCGAGAGTGGAACAACTGGTGTCGCGGCGACGAAATGATCGCAACAAGGTCGGAATTTGCCTTTGCTGACATGCATGACCTCGTCTACGGTATTGATAGCGGGGCACAGCACAAGAATACGCTAACACTCTGGGGCCTTGCGGCCGATCAGCTGAAACTGGTTGCCGAGAATCTCTCACAGTCCGGCCCAGTTGGCAGCGCAGTTCTACAGCCCATCTGCCTGACTGCCGAGCTCGCCATGAAGGGCACATTGCTGCATCTTGGCGTGCCCGAAATGGACTTAAAGAACTCGAAACTGTTCGGCCACAATCTAAATAGACTCGGCGAAAGAATGGCAGAACTTTCCAAACACAGGGATGACGCACTACTGCTGCGGGCACTTCGCCAGTTCCCCGATTATGTAGGTGATCGTTATAGAGAAACGCAATTGACCCGTCTTGAAATTATTAGCCTGGCCATTGATGCCCAATTTGTCGCCGCTTCAGCCGTTAGGCGCATTTCTGGCCAAGACCTAGCAAGTCAGGTTGAAGCCGCAGTAGGCCCGCGCGAAAATTTCTTTCCGTGATCACAACACAACAGCCACATCACCACAGTTAGTGGGCGACAATCGATTACACCTTTTCGATAGCGCTGGGCATTAAAGGCTCACAGACTTACTTTCTCGATTTGCGGGCCGAACACGCGAGCAGAATTTAGCGGCACAGCGCTTTTTCTCCGACCATACGCCGAACGCCCCCCCCCTCGACTCCCAGGATCATTTTAACGACATTCTAGTTTGGGACGACGCTGCAGATGCGACATTCCCGAAACGACTGAACGAACCAACGAAACGCCACTTGAGGCAACTTTCTTGAGGAAGACCAGTGCCTCGCTAAAAGGGCGCCTCTCGGCGCCCTCGTTCTTTCAACTCATTCCCACTCAATAGTCGCCGGCGGCTTCCCCGAGATGTCGTAAACAACCCGCGACACCCCCCGCAACTCATTGATGATCCGGTTGCTCACCGTACCCAGGAACTCATACGGCAGATGCGCCCAGTGCGCCGTCATGAAGTCGATCGTCTCCACGGCCCGCAGCGCAATCACCCACTCGTAAGCACGCGCGTCGCCCACCACGCCCACCGACTTCACCGGCAGGAACACGGCAAACGCCTGGCTGGTCTTGTCGTACAGGTCCGCCTTGCGCAGCTCATCAATGAAGATGGCATCGGCCTTGGCCAGCAGTTCGGCGTATTCGCGCTTCACTTCACCCAGGATACGCACGCCCAGGCCCGGGCCCGGGAACGGATGGCGGTAGACCATGGTGCGCGGCAGGCCCAACTCAACACCCAGGCGGCGCACTTCGTCCTTGAACAGCTCGCGCAGCGGCTCCACCAGGCCCAGCTTCATGTGCTCCGGCAGGCCACCCACGTTGTGGTGGCTCTTGATCACATGCGCCTTGCCGGTCTTGCTGCCGGCCGACTCGATCACGTCCGGGTAGATGGTGCCCTGCGCCAGCCACTTGGCGTTCTTCAGCTTGTTCGACTCTTCGTCGAAGATCTCAACGAACAGGTTGCCGATGATCTTGCGCTTGGCTTCCGGGTCGCTTACGCCTTCCAGCGCGGCGAAGTAACGGTCGGCGGCATTCACGCGAACGACCTTTACGCCCATGTGCTCGGCGAACATCGCCATCACCTGGTCGCCTTCCTGCCAGCGCAGCAGGCCGGTATCCACGAACACGCAGGTCAGCTTCTCGCCGATGGCCTTGTGCAGCAGCGCGGCCACCACGGACGAATCGACGCCGCCGGACAGGCCCAGGATCACTTCGTCATCGCCCACCTGTTCGCGCACGCGGGCGATCTGGTCGTCGATGATGTTGGCGGCGGTCCACAGGGTCTGGCAGCCGCACACGTCCACCACGAAGCGGCGCAGCAGCGCCTGGCCCTGCAGGGTGTGGGTCACTTCCGGGTGGAACTGCACGCCGTACCAGCGCTTTTCCTCGTTGGCCATGGCGGCCACCGGAATGCGGTCGGTGGTGGCGGTGATGGTGAAGCCCGGCGGCGCAACGGAGACGTGGTCGCCGTGGCTCATCCAGACATTCAGCTTCGGCTCGCCGCCGTGGTCGCTCAGGCCCTTGAACAGCGCATCGGGGTTGATCACGTTCACTTCGGCGTGGCCGAACTCGCGCTGGTCAGCGGCTTCGGTGGCACCACCCAGCTGGGCAGCCAGGGTCTGCATGCCGTAGCAGATGCCGAAGATCGGCAGGCCGCTGTCGAACACTTCCTGCGGCGCGGCCGGGGCGCCCGGCAGCGTGGTCGATTCCGGGCCACCGGACAGGATGATGCCCTTGGCGCCAAACGCGGCGATCTCGGCCGGGTTGTGGTCCCACGCCCAGATTTCGCAGTAGACGCCCAGCTCGCGGATGCGGCGGGCGATCAGCTGCGTGTACTGCGCGCCGAAATCGAGGATGAGGATCTTGTCGTTATGGATGTTGGTCATGGCGCCCCGGCAATGCAGTAGGGAAAACGAAATCAGATTTACGGCGGCAGATGGAGAAAGAGGAACGGGAAGTGCTTCCCCGTTCCTCTTTGCTCGGCCCGCATCAGGCGCGGTAGTTCGGCGGCTCTTTGGTGATCGTCACGTCGTGGACGTGGCTCTCACGCTGGCCGGCGCCGCTGATCTTCACGAACTTGGGCTTGCTGCGCATGTCTTCGATGGTGGCGCAGCCCACGTAGCCCATGGTGGCGCGCAGGCCGCCCATCAGCTGGTGGATGATGCCGCCCACCGGGCCGCGGTACGGCACGCGGCCTTCGATGCCTTCCGGCACCAGCTTGTCGGCGGTGGCGGCGTCCTGGAAGTAGCGGTCCTTCGACCCCTTCTCCATGGCAGCCAGCGAGCCCATGCCGCGGTAGCTCTTGTACGAACGACCCTGGTACAGCTCGGTCTCGCCCGGCGATTCCTCGGTACCGGCCAGCAGGCCGCCGACCATGATGGTCGAGGCACCGGCGGCCAGCGCCTTGCCGATGTCGCCCGAGTAGCGGATGCCACCGTCGGCGATCAGCGGGATGCGGTCCTGCAGGGCTTCGGCCACCAGGTCGATGGCGGTGACCTGCGGCACGCCGACGCCGGCGACGACGCGGGTGGTACAGATCGAGCCCGGGCCGATGCCGACCTTGACTGCGTCCGCGCCGCTGTCCAGCAGCGCCAGTGCCGCTTCGCCGGTGCAGATGTTGCCACCGATGACCTGCACGTTCGGGAAGTTCTTCTTGACCCAGCTGACGCGGTCCAGCACGCCCTGCGAGTGGCCGTGCGCGGTATCGACCACGATCACGTCCACGCCGGCGGCGACCAGCGCTTCCACGCGGCGATCGGTATCGCCACCCACACCGACGGCAGCGCCGACCAGCAGGCGGGTCGACAGGTCCTTGGCGGCGTTCGGGAAGTCGGTGTTCTTCTGGATGTCCTTGACGGTGATCAGGCCACGCAGTTCGAACGAATCATTGACCACCAGCACCTTCTCGATGCGGTTGCGGTGCAGCAGCTGCAGCACTTCGTCGCTGGCGGCGCCTTCCTTGACCGTGATCAGGCGATCCTTCTTGGTCATGATGTGGCGGACCGGATCGTCCAGCTCGGTCTCGAAGCGCATGTCGCGGTGGGTCACGATGCCGGCCAGCAGGCCGTCGCTGCCCACCACCGGCACGCCGGAGATGTTGTGCGCCTGGGTCAGGGCCAGCACGTCGCGGATGGTGGTTTCCGGGCCGACGGTGATCGGGTCGCGGATGACACCGGCCTCGAACTTCTTGACCTTGGCCACTTCCGCGGCCTGCTGTTCCAGGCTGAGATTCTTGTGGATGATGCCCATGCCGCCGAGCTGTGCCATGGCGATGGCCAGGCGGGCTTCGGTGACGGTATCCATGGCTGCGGACAGGATCGGAAGCTTCAGCTTCAGGTCGCGAGTCAACCGCGTTTCGAGGTTGACGTCCTTGGGCAGGATGGTCGAGTGGGCGGGGACGAGCGAGACGTCGTCGTAAGTGAGTGCTTCAGCCTGGATGCGCAGCATCGGCATACCCGAGATGTGGGGAAGCGCGACATTTTACCCCTTTTTCGCGCCGCGTGGCAGGGGGTAGATGCGACGCAGTGTCGCGCGGGCGGCGATTGGTTCAGGGGGCCATCCGGGCCGGCGGGATACTGCCTTTGGTAGGTGCCAACCTTGGTTGGCACCTACCAGGAGCGAGTCATCGGCCTGCCTTTGGTGGGTGCGGACCGTTGGTCCGCACTACCCTTCAGACACCTGTGTCTCCTGCATTGTGCCGACCAACGGTCGGCACCCACCTTAAGAGGATCACTCGGGCCAGCCCTGGAGCGCCTTTGGTAGGTGCCAACCTTGGTTGGCACAAACAGCCAGAGGCCCTCACCCCACCTTGGGGTCCAGGTGCCGGACGGATCGTGCCAACCAAGGTTGGCACCTACCAGGAGCGGGTCATCGGCCTGCCCCGACATTGTGCCGACCAACGGTCGGCACCCACCAACAGCAGATCTCCCCAATCGCAGGTCAGCTCAGCGCTTCCGCCGCTTCCAGGGTGTTCTGCATCAGCGTGGCCACGGTCATCGGGCCGACGCCGCCCGGCACCGGGGTGATCCAGCTGGCCCGCTGGGCCGCAGCCTCAAACCCGACGTCACCCACCAGGCGGCCGTCATCCAACCGGTTGATGCCCACGTCGATCACCACCGCGCCCGGTTTCACCCACTCGCCCGGCACGATGCCCGGGCGACCGACCGCCACCACCAGGATGTCGGCATTGCGCACGGCCTGTTCCAGCACGTCCTTGGGGGTGAACTTGTGGCAGCTGGTCACGGTGCAGCCGGCGATCAGCAGCTCCAGGCCCATCGGGCGGCCCACGTGGTTGCTCACGCCCACGATGGTGGCATTGCGGCCGCGTACCGGCTGGTCGGTGTGGCCCAGCAGCGTGGTGATGCCGCGCGGGGTGCACGGGCGCAGGCCGAACTCGCGCAGGGCCAGGTGGCCGACGTTTTCCGGGTGGAAACCGTCCACGTCCTTGCGCGGGTCGATACGCTGGATCAGCCGGCGCGCGTCGGGGATGCCCGGAAGCGGCAGCTGGATCAGGATGCCGTTGATCTTCGGATCGGCGTTGAGCTGGTCGATCAGGTCGAGCAGCTCGGCCTCGGTGGTACCGGCCGGCAGATCGTAGTCGTGTGCTTCGATGCCGACCTTCTCGGCGGCACGGCGCTTGTTGCGCACGTACACCGTCGAGGCCGGGTCGCCACCGACCAGCACCACGGCCAGGCCCGGACGGCTGCCGCCGGCGGCCACGCGGGCGTCGACGCGCACCTTCAGGCTGTCGAGCAGGTCCTCGGCGATACGGCGGCCATCAAGGATGCGGGCAGGATGCGGGGCGGCGGAATCGGTCATCGGGAGCGGGCGTGGGGCGGCGGGGACGCTATTGTCCCTGATTCAGGCCCCCTCGCCCACCGCCGCGCGCCGACACCGCGCACCGGTAGTGCCGGCCGCTGGCCGGCAACTCCATGACGTCGGAACGTTTCCGTATCTGCCGGCCAGCGGCCGGCACGACCAACCGCCGGCTTGGGTAATCCCCACCCGGTAGTGCCGGCCGCTGGCCGGCAACCCCACGACGTCGGAACGTTTCCGTATCTGCCGGCCAGCGGCCGGCACTACCAACCACCGGCTTCGGCAATTCCCCTCACGGTAGTGCCGGCCGCTGGCCGGCAACTCCATGAC
>NZ_JCAFRT010000008.1:0-172448 GCF_059368495.1 Stenotrophomonas sp. YJH_SMC_91
CCAGCGGCCGGCACTACCGGGATGCGCGCCAAGGTCCATGAGGTTGCCGGCCAGCGGCCGGCACTACCGGGATGCGCGCCAAGGTCCATGAGGTTGCCGGCCAGCGGCCGGCACTACCGGGATGCGCGCCAAGGTCCATGGGGCTGCCGGCCAGCGGCCGGCACTACCGGGATGCGTGCCAAGGTCCATGGGGTTGCCGGCCAGCGGCCGGCACTACCGGGATGCGTGCCAAGGTCCATTGGGCTGCCGGCCAGCGGCCGGCACTACCGGGATGCGCGCCAAGGTCCATGGGGTTGCCGGCCAGCGGCCGACACTACCGGGATGCGTGCCAAGGTCCATGGGGTTGCCGGCCAGCGGCCGGCACGACCGGGATGCGCGCCAAGGTCCATGGGGCTGCCGGCCAGCGGCCGGCACTACCGGGATGCGTGCCAGGGTCCATGGGGTTGCCGGCCAGCGGCCGGCACGACCGGAGGCGGTCAGAAGCGGTTGTCGCCGTCCAGTATCCGGCCCAGGCCGCCCAGTACCGAACCCTCGCCGCGGTTCTGGCCACCGCCCTGCGGCGCGGCCATCCACATGCGGCCGGCCAGGCGCGAGAACGGCAGCGACTGCAGCCAGACCTTGCCTGGGCCGGTCAGCGTGGCCAGGAACACGCCCTCGCCGCCGAACAGCATGCTCTTGATGCCCGCAACACGGCGCACGTCCATGTCCACGGTCGGGTGGTAGGCCACCACGCAGCCGGTATCCACGTCCAGGCGCTCGCCGGCAGCCAGCTCGCGTTCCACCACGCAGCCGCCGGCGTGGATGAACACCCAGCCGTCGCCTTCCAGCTTCTGCATGATGAAACCCTCACCACCGAACAGGCCGGTCATGATCTTGCGCTGGAACTGCACGCCGATCTGCACGCCGCGCGCACCGGCCAGGAAGCTGTCCTTCTGGCAGATCAGGCGGCCGCCGTGCTGGTCCAGTTTCATTGCCAGCACCGTGCCCGGGTAGGGCGCGGCGAAGGCGACCTTGCCCTTGCCGTGCCCGCTCTGCGTGTAGACGGTGGCGAACAGGCTCTCGCCGGTCAGCACGCGCTTGCCGGCGGCCATCACCTTGCCCATGAAGCCGCCGCCCTGGTCGCCGTTGGCGGCGCCGAACACCGTGTCCATCTGTACCGTGGCGTCCTTGAACATCAATGCACCGGCCTCGGCGATGGCGCTCTCGCCGGGGTCGAGCTCGATCTCCACGAACTGCATTTCATGGCCGACGATGCGGAACTCGATGTCGTCGGCGCGGCCGCTGGCGCCGGCGGGGACCGGCGGTGGGGTGTTGGGCATGCCCGGGGCCGCCGCCTGCAGCTCGGCCACCTCGGCGATCGGTGTCCACCCGCTCATGCCCTGGCACCAGGCCAGCGCGCGCGGATTGGCCTGCGCGTAGCGGCGCGCGGCCTCGTCATCAAGCGGGCCGATGCGCTCGGCCTGGGCGGAGGCATGGAAGTACCACTGGGTCATGGCGGCGGGTCCGTCGCGTTGGAAACCCCGAGTCTAGCGAGCGCCCGGGGGCGCCGGCGACGGGGCCATGAACGGCGGGCATTTGCGGCGTAGGTGCTGTATTGCAACAATTATCTGGTAGCGCCGTTTTACCACCCCTCCAAACACAGCCTACCGCCATGTCCCCGACCCGTACTTCCCGTGGCCGCCTTCCGGTCGCGCGCCCCCTCGTTGCCGCTCTTTCCGCCCTGCTGCCGCTGGTAGCAGCCGCTCAGGAAACCCCCGCCGCCAAGGATCCGGTTGCCCTCGATGCCCTGCAGGTGACCGCGCAGCGCCGCGTCGAGAACGCCAAGGACGTACCGGTCGCACTGAGCGCGATCCAGGGCGAGAAGCTGGATGTGCTCGGCTCGGCCGGCGATGACATCCGCTTCCTGGCCGCGCGCGTGCCCAGCCTCAACATCGAGTCGTCCTACGGCCGAGCCTTCCCGCGCTTCTACATCCGTGGCCTGGGCAACACCGATTTCGACCTCAATGCCTCGCAGCCGGTGTCGCTGGTGTATGACGACGTGGTGCAGGAAAGCCCGCTGCTGAAGGGCTTCCCGCTGTTCGACCTGGCCAACGTGGAAGTGCTGCGTGGCCCGCAGGGCACGCTGTTCGGCCGCAACACCCCGGCCGGCGTGGTCAAGTTCGATTCGGCGCGACCGTCGCAGGATGCCGACGGCTACGTGCGCGTGGGCTACGGCAGCTACAACAGCTGGAACGTTCAGGGCGCCTACGGCGGCCCGCTGACCGACCGCTGGTCGGCACGTGTCTCGGCGATCTACCAGCGCCGCGATGACTGGGTCGACAACACCCGCGCCGGTGCCCCCAACAGTGGTTTCGAAGGCTATGACGAAGCCGCCGGCCGCGTGCAGTTCCTGTACGAAGGCGACGACTTCGAAGCGCTGTTCAACCTGCACAAGCGCAAGCTCAACGGCACCGCCCGCCTGTTCCGCGCCAACATCATCCAGAAGGGTGGCAATTCGCTGGTCGAGAACTTCGACCGCGACAAGGTGGCCAACGACGGCGTCAACTTCTCCGACCTGGAAACCTGGGGCGGCAGCGCGCGCCTGCAGTGGAACCTCGGCTCGGTGACGTTGCATTCGATCACCGGCTACGAGACCGCCGAATCGCTCAACCGTGGCGACATCGACGGCGGCTACGGTGCGGCCTTCCTCGGTGCTGGCAACTACGGCCCGGGCCTGATTCCGTTCTCCTCGGAGTCGGCTGATGGCCTGCCGCACCATCGCCAGTGGACGCAGGAATTCCGCATCGAGTCCAACGAATGGGGCCGTTTCGACTGGCAGGCCGGCGTCTTCTACTTCGATGAAGACGTGACCATCAACAACTTCAACTACGACTCGCTGACCCCGGGCAACCCGCAGACCGGCCACGTGGTGCAGAACCAGCGCAACAAGGCGTGGGCGGTGTTCGCTTCGGGCGACTTCGATGTCACCGATCGCTTCAAGCTGCGCGCCGGCGTGCGCTACACCCAGGACAAGAAGGACTTCAGCGCCAGCGTGCTGCAGGCCGTTCCGTTCGGCACCCCGGTCAGCGGCCCGTACCTGGCCAACACCGACGTCAACGACGTCAGCTGGGATGTCAGCGGCGTCTACAAGCTGACCGACGACATCAACGCCTACGCCCGCGTGGCCAAGGGTTTCCGCGCACCGTCGATCCAGGGCCGCCTGGCTTTCGCGCCGGGCCTGTCGCAGGCCGACTCGGAGAAGGTCATCTCGTATGAAGCCGGCATCAAGGCCGACCTGTTCGAGCGCCGCGCGCGCCTGGGCCTGAGCGTGTTCCGCTACAACGTCGATGGCCAGCAGCTGATCGCGGTGGGTGGCAGCAACAACATCGCCACCCTGCTCAACGCCGACAAGACCATCGGCCAGGGCGTGGAACTGGACCTGGAAGCCTACCTGGCCGACAACGTCCTGCTGACCTTCGGCAGCAGCTACAACGACACCGAGATCAAGGACAAGGATCTGGCGGTGGCGATCTGCGGCGGTGGCTGCACCATCAACGACCCGACCACGGTGATCAACGGCCAGACCTATGCGCTGGTGAACGGCAACCCGCTGCCGCAGGCGCCGAAGTGGATCCACAACGCGACCCTGCGCGTGGGCTTCCCGCTCAGCGATGGCAGCGAGCTGTATGCCTACACGGACTGGGCCTACCGCAGCGCGGTGAACTTCTTCATCTACGAGTCGCCGGAATTCCGCGGCCGTAGTTCGCTGGAAGGCGGCCTGCGCCTGGGCTACAACTGGGATTACGGCCAGTACGACGTAGCCGTGTTCGGCCGCAACCTGACCAACCAGACCCGCGTGGTCGGCGCGATCGACTTCAACAACCTGACCGGCTTCCTCAACGAGCCGCGTACCTGGGGCGTGGAGTTCACCGCGAAGTTCTGATGCGGTGGCTGCGTTGATGCAATGAAAAAGGGCCGGCGCAATGCCGGCCCTTTTTCCTTACGCCCATTGTAGTGCCGGCCGCTGGCCGGCAACGAGTGATCCGGCGCGCGCTTACAGCGCGCTCTGCGGGCGCACCTTCAGCACCGCGTTCTCGGTAGTGCAATCGCGGCTGGAGTGCAGGCCGGCCTTGCGTGCGGCCGCGATTTCCTTGCGTGCGGCCAGCAGGTCCTTGTTGAATGCAGCGTTGTCGTGCAGGCGGGCCACCGCGGCGGCGCCCATGAAGCGGCCTTCGAGGATGTCGCTCTGCCAGTGCACGTTGCAGACCAGGCGGCTCTCGCCGTAGTTGCGGCCACGGGCCTGGATGGCATCGGCGCGGTCCGGCGCGATCTCGGACAGGATCAGTGCCCAGGCCCAACCGATCGAGGTGTGGCCGGACGGGTAGGAACCGTTCTTGCGCAGGCCTTCCTCGTCCTTCGGCGAGCAGGTCGGTTCACCATTGACCATGAACGGGCGCGGGCGCTGGTAGTGGTTCTTGGCCGCCTTGGTCGCCGCACTGGCGTCGATCCGGCTGCGCTCCAGCAGGCGATACAGCGCCGGGGTCTTCACCGCATCGACGTCGATGTCGGCGGCGCAGGAGAAGTGGTTGGCGCCTTCGGGGAAACCGAGTTCCGCATCGACACCGGCCTGGGCGAAGCGCGGGCTGCCACGCAGCGCGCGGGCTTCACGGCTGACCTGCTCGTCCAGGGCGAGCGCGGCCGAACCGGCCACCGGTGGTGCCGGTACCAGGTCGAGGCTGGCCGGAACCGCGCTCTTGTCCAGATAGCCCACCGCCTTGGTGGTGATGTTGGCTTCGACGGCGGTCGGCTTGGTGGCGGTGGCGGCACAACCGGCCAGGGCCGCGACGACGGCAAGGCCGAGCAGCGGGCGGGCAGGGTGGGAAATCAGCGACATGGACAGGCTCCGGGAGAGAAAACAACGCGCCATGATCGCAGCCCCCATACGACACTGCAGTGGCCATCGGTCATACGGCCAGACCCGGCATGGTCATTGTCGCGATATGAAAAGCGTCATCGTTTGACGTCAGTCTCCTGATTCCGGGCGCAGCGCACGGACTTTCACGCCGCTGCACCGCGAGCATCGGCACAACGGCAAGCGCCAGGGCCGTCCAGTTCCAGCCGGGTCGGGGGGGATCCGAAGACAGAGGGAGAGAAGCGATGCGCAGCACCGCAACAGGAAGTACCGTCCTGGCCCTGCTCCTCGGGCTTGCAACAGCGCCGGCGCAGGCCGCCGACGTGGTCGGCGTGGCCTTCGTGCATGGCACCGGCGCGCAGACCAACGCCACCCAGGACTACTGGCAGCCGGCGATCATCGACACCGTGCGCCAGGGCCTGCCGAACAGCAGCAACTACGTGGTCATCAACTGTGACTTCACCCAGTACATGTGGAAGCCCGAAGCTGCCGGTTGCCTGGCCAACCAGCTGACCAGCTTCATCGACAGCCGTGGCATCACCCAGCTGGTGGTGATCACCCATTCCAACGGCGGCAATGTGGTGCGCTGGATCCTGTCCAACCCGACCTACGACAGCCGCTATCCGAAGATCATCCGCACGGTGCGCAAGGTCACCGCGCTGGCACCTTCCTCGGCGGGTACGCCGTTGGCCGATGCGGTACTCAACGGCAACACCTTTGAAACCTCGCTGGGCTGGCTGCTGGGCTACAAGAACGACGCGGTGCGCCAGCAGCAGGTGGCGAGCATGGCCACCTACAACGCGCAGAACCTGTATGGCACGGCCGGTCGCCCAGCGCTGCCCAAGCCGTTCCGCGCGGTGGTCGGTAGCGACGTGGAATCGGCGGTGTGGGACAGCAACAGTTACTGCGGCGGCTATGCCGCCAACGTCGGCCTGGAGTTCACCCAGAACTGGCTGTCGTCCTGCTCCGATGGCTTCCTGGAGTGCAGCAGCCAGAAGGCCGCCGGCACCACCTGGTTCACCGACAAGGCGCGTACCCAGGGCGCAGAACCGCTCAGCCACAACCAGAGCCGCCGCGAGTGCTTCGGCCTCGGCACCCTGCTGCGCAACGACCTGACCCAGTGAGGGAGACGACCATGACGATTCAATCCACCCTGCTGGCCGGCGCCGTGCTGGCAGCACTGTCCCTTTCCGCAGCGCAGGCCGCGCAGCCGCTGCAGGCCGCCCGCGCAGGCGACCAGGTGCCCGCGGCGCTGGTTGCCGCGCCGTTGCCGGCCGATGACAGCGAACGCGCACCGCTGTCCTTCGCCTGGGCCTTGGACCCGGCGCAATCGTTGCAGGCGGCGACTCCGTATGCCTCGGTCAGCCGCAGCTACTGGCAGCAGGTCGATGGCACGCAACTGCAGCGCGGCCTCGATCTACCGCTGACGGCCGCCGATGCGGTGATCCAGCTGAGCCCGGCAGAAGGCGCGCGTGCAGTGCCGGCCAACTCGCTGCAGGTGCGCGACCCGGCAGGCCGCAGCAGCGTGGCCCGCAGTGTCGACGCGCGCGCGCTGCAGGAGGCCGGTATGCCGGTGAGTGATGGCAGCAGCATGCTGCGTACCGGCGCGACCAGTGCGGCCGGTGCGTACACGCTGCAGAGCGCGCAGGCACAGGGCCGCTACGTGGTGCAGGTACTGGAGCCGAACAGTCCGCTGCGGCTGGAGGTGCAGGCCAACCAAGGGCAGGTGCTGGCCGGTGGCAACCTGCAGCTGCAGGCGCGCCTGCTGGAAGACGGCGCTACTCCCGCAACGCTGGCCTCACGCCGCAGCAGCCTGGGCGGTGAAGCGTTGCTGGTTGCGCCGGACGGCCGCAGCTGGCCGCAGCGCCTGCTGCGCACCACCGATGGTGCCCTGCGTGCGCAGGTGCGGATTCCGGCTGATGTCGGCAACGCGCAGGGGTTGTGGGAGCTGCAGGTGTTCGCCCAGGCCGATGGTGTGTTGCGCGATGGCAAGGTCGCCTTCGCGGTGGCGCGTCCGACCGCGCGCTTCAGTGGCCAGGCGGCGCCGGACCCGGCCAGTCGACAGGTCGCACTGCCATTGCAGGTAGCCGCCGCTGGCCGCTACGAGGCGCGTGGCACGCTGTATGCCACCGGCCGCGATGGCCAGCTGAAGCCGGTCGCGCAGGCGCATGCGGCCGCGTGGTTCGATGGTCCGGGGCGTGGCCAGCTGGTGCTGCCGTTCGACCAGGCCGCATTGCCGGCCGGTTTCGGTGCGCCGTATGAGCTGCGCGACCTGCAGCTGCAGGATCAGAGCCGGATGGCACCGATCGAGTCACGCGCGCTGGCGTTGAGGTTCTGAGCAAGGCGGTGGCGGGCCGGAACATCCGGCCCGCTGCACCGGCATGGCGACGGAATGGCATCGCGACGGGAATGGCGTGACGGCGGGAATGACATCACGACGGGAATGACACCACGACGGGGTAGAGTCGGTCTCCCAGGCCTGTCGGTTTCCAGGCTCCTTGTTTCCCCCGAGGGCTCCGCCTCACCCCGCGTACGCGGTCAGCCGGCCTTCCTGCTCGCACACGGTGATCGGGCCACCGAACACCGCCGACAGCGGCGCGCTGCGCAGCAGTTCGGCGCGGGTGCCATCAGCCAGCACACGGCCGTCGCGCAGCAGCACCACGCGTTCGATCTCGGGAATGATCTCTTCGATGTGGTGGGTCACCAGCACCAGGGTGATGCCCTGCTGCGCCAGCACCCGCATGGTCGCCACCAGCTGCTCGCGGGCGACCAGGTCCAGCCCGGTGGAGGGTTCGTCCAGCAGCAGTGCCTGCGGCCGATTGACCAGCGCGCGGGCGATCAGCACGCGGCGGGTCTCGCCGGCCGACAGCTCGGCATAGGCGCGTTCGCGCAGGGACAGGGCGCCGGTCATCGCCAGTGTCTCGCCGACGCGCGTGCGCATGTCGGCGGTCACTTCGCGGAAGGCCGGCACCACGTAGCTGGCGAAGAAGCCGGACAGCACCGCCTGTTCCACGGTCAGCCCGGGCATGTCGGCCAGATTGCTGCTGAGGTCGCCGGTGACGATGCCCAGCTGCGAACGCAGCCGGTCCACCTGCCAGCGGTTCTGGCCCAGCACCTTCACCGCCACCGAGCCGTCTCCCTGTGCAAGGGGATACAGTTCGCGGGTGATCAGCTTGATGAAGGTCGACTTGCCGCAGCCGTTGGGGCCGAGCAGGGCGGTGTGCTGGCCCTGCGCGATGCGCAGGCTGAGCCCGTGCAGCACCTTCACCTGGCCGCGCACCACGGTGGCGCGGTCCAGTTCGATCAAGGGGGGCAGCTCCGCAACGGACGGGGCGGCAGTCATGGTGCTGGCGCGTGGATCAAGGCTCGACAACTCAGGTCCCCAACTGTGAACGGTGCCACGGATGACGGTGGCAATCACCGCCGCAGGGATGCAGTTTGCAACGCAAGCGCCCATGATGTCTGCCATCCCCGCGTCGATACGGAGAGCCGCCATGCCCGATGCCCTGATGTCCCTGTTGACCGGTGGTGTGCTCGGCCTCGGCTGGTGGGCCATGCTGGGCGTGCTGCTGGTCTTCACCCAGATCACCATCTTCTCGGTGACCCTGTACCTGCACCGCAGCCAGGCCCATCGCGGCGTCGATTTCCACCCGGCGCTGGCCCACGTGTTCCGTTTCTGGCTCTGGCTGACCACCTCGATGATCACCCGCGAATGGGTGGCCATCCACCGCAAGCACCACGCCAAGGTGGAGACCGAGGACGACCCGCACAGCCCGGTCACCCGCGGCATCGGCACGGTGTTCTGGCATGGCGTGGAGCTGTACCGGGAGGCACGCGGCATGCGCGCGGACATCGAGCAGTACGGGCGCGGCACCCCGGATGATGCGATCGAGCGCCACCTGTATACCCCGCACGCCACGCTGGGCCCGGTGCTGCTGCTGGCGATCAACAGCGTGCTGTTCGGCCTGCCCGGCGTGGCCCTGTGGGCGATCCAGATGGCATGGATCCCGTTCTGGGCGGCCGGCGTGGTCAATGGCCTGGGCCACTGGTGGGGCTACCGCAACTACGAATCGGCCGATACCTCCACGAACCTGACGCCGTGGGGGTTCTGGATCGGTGGTGAGGAGCTGCACAACAACCATCATGCCTTCCCCAGCTCGGCGCGCTTCGCGATGCGGCGCTGGGAGTTCGACATCGGCTGGAGTGCGATCCGCCTGCTGCAGGCGCTGCGCCTGGCCAAGGTGCTTCGCGTTGCACCGGCCATGGACGTACGCCCGAACATCGCCGTGCCCGATGCCGAGACCCTGAAGGCGCTGCTCTCGCACCGCTTCCAGGCGATGACCGACTACCAGCGCAACGTGTTCATGCCGGCCCTGCGCGAGGAAGCCGCCCACGCTGGGGCCAAGCTGCGGCGCCTGCTGCCGCGCCGGCTGCGCCGTGGCCTGGTCAACGATGGCCGCTGGCTGAAGCCGGACAGTCGTGCCCAGCTCAGCGAATGGGTGGCACAGCGCCCGCGCATCCGCACCCTGGTCGAGTACCGCGCGCGGTTGGCGGCGCTGCTCGAGGCCCGCGGCCACGATGCCGCCGAGCGCCTGCACCAGCTGCAGGCCTGGTGCCGCGAGGCCGAGGAAAGCGGAATCGCGGCGCTGCAGGCCTACGCTGCGCGATTGAAGGGCTACAGCCTGGTGGGCGCGTGAGGGCAGGGTACGGCGTTCTGCTGGCGGTGCTGCTGCCGGGTGCGGCGCTGGCCCAGGTCACCGATACCGCCAGCTACCTGCAGCGGATGGACAGCGATGGCGACGGCAAGGTCAGCGAGGCCGAGTACGTGCAGTGGATGCTGTATGCCTTCGACCGCATGGACCGCAATGGCGATGGCGTGCTGAGCGCCGAGGAGCTGCCCGGTGGCAAGGGCAGGGCGATCCGCCGCGAGCAGCAGCGGCAGGTGATCGTGCAGCGCTTCCATAAGCAGGATGCCAACGGTGATGGCGTCCTGGATGCCCGTGAACTGGCGGCGCCGCCACGCTGAGCGGGCGTAGAATCGGTTCATGCCTGAACTGCCCGAAGTCGAAACCACCCGCCGCGGCCTGGCGCCGCACCTGCAGGGCCGCCGCGTGCATGGCGTGATCCTGCGCCGCGCCGACCTGCGCTGGCCGATTCCGCCGGAAGTGGCCGAGCTGCTGCCGGGGCAGCGCATCGAGGACATCCGCCGTCGCGCCAAGTACTTGCTGCTGGACACCGCCATCGGCAGCGCCGTGCTGCACCTGGGCATGTCCGGCAGCCTGCGTGTGCTGCCCGGCGATACCCCGCTGCGCGCGCACGACCATGTGGATATCAGCCTGGACAACGGCCGCCTGTTGCGCTTCAACGACCCGCGCCGCTTCGGCAGCCTGCTGTGGCAGCCGGCCGGCGAAGTCCACCCGCTGCTGCAGGGGCTGGGCCCGGAGCCGCTGGACGATGCCTTCGACGGGGACTACCTGTTCGCCCGCAGCCGTGGCCGCAGCGCGCCGGTGAAGACCTTCCTGATGGACCAGGCGGTGGTGGTGGGCGTGGGCAACATCTACGCCGCCGAGAGCCTGTTCAAGGCCGGCATCAGTCCGCTGCGCGAGGCCGGGAAAATCTCGCGCGAGCGCTACCAGCGGCTGGCCGATGCGGTGAAGGAGATCCTCGGCTACGCCATCACCCGTGGTGGCACCACCCTGCGTGACTTCATCAGCCCCGATGGCGCGCCGGGCTACTTCGAGCAGGAACTGCTGGTGTACGGCCGTGACGGGCTGCCCTGCCCGAACTGTGGCCGCGCGTTGAAGCACGCCACCATCGGCCAGCGCGCCAGCGTCTGGTGCAGCCACTGCCAGCGCTGAGGCAGGTGGCCAGCGGCAGCTGAACGGGCAGGGCACGTCTCCGCTGCCCGTTAACGTTTGTCTGCCTATGATGGCCGACCTTCCGCTCTGTGCCTGACGCGCCTGCATGCAACGACGCGACTTCATCCGCAATGCCTCCCTCGCCCTGGCTGCATTCGGCCTGCCGTCCCTGCCCGCGTGCGCGGCCAGCAGGAGCGGCCAGATGGGCCTGCGCCGCCTCGGCCAACCGCAGCCGTTCGACTTCGCCACCCTGAAGGGCCAGGCGCGCGCGCTGGCACAGGCGCCCTACAAGAGCCACAAGCGGGTGCTGCCGGGCCGCCTGGAAGGGCTGGACTGGGACCAGTACCAGTCGATCGGTTACCGCCAGGACCATGCGCTGTGGGCCGACCAGCCGGGCAAGTTCCAGGCCAAGTTCTTCCACCTGGGCCTGTACTTCCATTCGCCGGTGCGCATGTTCGACGTGGTCGACGGCAAGGCGCAGGAGCTGGCCTATGACGGCGCGGCCTTCAACTACGGCAAGAGCGGCATCAAGGACGGCGAGCTGCCGGCCGATCTCGGCTTCGCCGGTTTCCGCCTGAACACCCGCAAGGACACCGATCGCGATTTCGCCGCCTTCCTCGGCGCCAGCTACTTCCGCGCGGTCGGCAAGGAAGGCCAGTACGGCCAGTCCGCGCGTGGCCTGGCAATCGATACCGGCATGGGCAAGCCGGAGGAATTCCCGGACTTCATCGCCTATTACCTGGAACAGCCGTCGGCCGATTCGGAAACGATCGTGGTGTATGGCCTGCTGGATTCGCCCAGCGTGGCCGGCGCCTATCGCTTCGCGATCACCAATGGCGATGTGCTGCTGATGGACATCGACAGTGCGCTGTACCCGCGCAAGGCGATCGAGCGGTTGGGCATCGCTCCGTGCACCAGCATGTACCAGGTGGGTGAGAACGACCGCCGCATGGCCTGGGACTGGCGCCCGGAGATCCACGACACCGACGGCCTGTCGCTGTGGACCGGTGCCGGCGAATGGATCTGGAGGCCGCTGCTGAACCCGCGCAACCTGCGCTTCAACATGTTCGTGGACCGCAACCCCCGCGGCTTCGGCCTGCTGCAGCGCGACCGCAACTTCGACCATTACCAGGACGACGGCGTGTTCTACGAGAAGCGCCCGTGCCTGTGGGTGGAGCCGAAGGGCGAATGGGGCGAGGGCTCGGTGCAGCTGGTGGAGATCCCCACCGTGGACGAGACCTTCGACAACATCGTGGCGTTCTGGAACCCCAAGGAAAAACCGCAGCCGGGCCAGGAACTGCTGGTTGGCTACCGCCTGTACTGGGGTGCCGAACCACCGGCACGGCCGCCGCTGGCGCACTGCGTGGCCAGCCGCACCGGCCTGGGTGGCGTGGTCGGCAAGAAGCGCGAGTACTTCAGCTGGCGCTTCGCGGTGGACTTCGAAGGTGGCGAGCTGGCCAGGCTGATCGACAAGGGCGAGGTCGAGGCGGTGGTGGAAGCCAGCCGCGGCCGGGTCGAGATCGTGTCGGCGCGTCCGCTGCGCGAGATCAATGGCTACCGCGCGATGTTCGACCTGGTGCCGCCGGAGGGCAGTACCGAGCAGATCGACATCCGCCTGTTCCTGCGCAGTGGCGGCAAGACCCTGACCGAGACCTGGCTGTACCAGTACACCCCGCCGCCGGCCGGTGCGCCGGAGCGCACGCTGTACTGAGTGGTTTGGGATTGCAGGGCTTGCAGCCCTGCACCTGCAGAGGCCAGAGCCGAAGCAACGGCAGAAGCTGGTTTCCTGTGGGGAGGCGGGGTGGGTCCGGTGGCGGGAGACGCCGTAAACCCGTCCATGGGGGCTTGGCCGCGGCATCCATGCCGCGGACACTCCCGCCACCGGACCCACCCCGCCTTCGACAGACCTCCGCGATCTGTCGGAGCACGGGGTCGGATCCCGTTGCTGCGCAACGGGCTCTGACCCCAGATGAATTTCGATAGATGAATTTCGATATCTGACAGATGTGCCGACCAACGGTCGGCACCCACCAACAGCCGCGTGAAACTGTCAGAGGTGGGGCGGTGTGGGTGGGCAGGACCGTTGGCGCCATGGATGGCGCCATCGAGCCCCCAGGGACGGGTTTACGGCGTGTCCTGCCCACCCACACCGGCCCGCCATCCCACGCAATGCCAGCTCTAGCTGTTGCTGTTGCCGGCCAGCGGCCGGCACTACCGCGGGTGCAGGGCTGTAAGCCCTGCACAAGACCCCCCTTACAGCGGCAGGGGTGCCTGCGCCGGATCGATCCGCCCTTCCCCGCGGGTGATCTTCTTGAACTCGGCACGGCTGACCGACACGTAGCGGTCGTTGCCACCGATCTCCACCTGCGGGCCATCCTTCACTGCATGGCCATGTTCGTCCACGCGCACGGTCATCGTCGCCTTCTTCCCGCTGTGGCAGATGGTCTTGATCTCCTGCATCTCGTCGGCCCAGGCCAGCAGGTACTGGCTGCCCTCGAACAGCTCGCCGCGGAAATCGGTGCGCAGGCCGTAGCACAGCACCGGAATGCGCAGCTGGTCGACCACCTCGCTGAGCTGCCAGACCTGGGTGCGCGTGAGGAACTGCGCTTCATCCACCAGCACGCAGCCCATCGGGCCGTTGGCGGCCAGGTCCTGTTCGACCCAGTGCTGCAGGTCGGTGTCACGGTCGAAGGCCATGCCGTCCGCACGCAGGCCGATACGCGAGGCCACCACGCCGGCGCCGGCACGATCATCCAGGCGCGGGGTCAGGATCGCCACCCGCATGCCGCGTTCGCGGTAGTTGTGCGCACTCTGCAGCAGGGTCGTGGTCTTGCCGGCGTTCATCGCCGAATAGTAGAAATAGAGCTTGGCCATCGGCCAATTCTAGTCGTCCACCGCCTTGTCGTCGCGGACCGCGTCCGGCCGTCCTATCTCGACGCTGGGGGTCAGCGCGGGGCGCCAGTAGTTGTCCTGCAGGCACCAGTAGTCGGCGGCGCGCCAGTAGTCGTTGTCGTAGACGATGCTGCCCGGCGTCACGATGCTGCGCCAGAACAGGTCCGGATGGGCATCGAAGAAGCCTCCGGTCAGGACGGTAGGCGGGATCTGCCGCGGGGCCTCCACCGGGCATTCCCTGGCGGTCACGGCAGCGGCCATCGACAGGCCCAGCAGCAGGCAGAAGCGTGGAGCTTGCTTCGCTTTCATATGATCGCCCTCCTGGCAATGACCATGGAATACGAACGTCAGCGCCCCGCGCCTTCCACGGGGCTGAGTGGGCCGACCTCGACGCTGCGGCCGCGGAACTCCTGTTCCCAGATGCGGTCCTGCATGCACCAGTACGCTGCAGGGTCCCAGTAGGCATCGCGATAGTAGTCATCGCCACGGGTGGGCCAGCCGGCTTCCGGGCCGTCGGACAGTTCCACCTGCAGCATCGAGCTGACCCAGCCGGTACGGCTGCCGGTCATGCCGCTGCGGTCCACGCGCATGGCAGCCTCCATGCGCGGCTTGGCCGTGGCATCGCCGTAGGCCGCATACAGCGCCGGCCCTTCGGCGAGCACCCGTTGCCGCTGCGCGGCATCCAGGCGGTTCCAGTAGCGCTCGCGCTCCAGCAGCAGGTCGCGGTAGCCGCGTTCGGCGGCCAGGTCCATCCAGATGTAGGCCAGCACCGGATCAGGGGCGGTACCCGTGCCTTCCTGGTACATGCGCGCGACCAGCGACTGCGACAGCTTGTCGGCGTGCGCGGCCGCCCGCTTGAAACGCACCAGCGCATGATCGGGCCGGCCCTGGCGCCACGACTGCAGGCCCAGCTCGCGCCAGTGCAGGTCAGGATGAGCCTGCAGGAAGCCCGGGGTCATCAGCGCCGACCGCAACGACGCGCCAGCATCGGGCGCGCAGTCCGCACTGCGGGCAGCCAACGGCGCCAGCAGCAACAGCAGGGTGCCCAGCAGGGCGGCAGAGGCGGTCGGGCGCATGCACCTGGCTCCAGTGCTCCGGTGGCGAATCAATAGCTTAGGAACGGCGTGCATGCAAGTCAGGTCCGCCCGCTGCGGCCCCGCTACAATCCCATTCCCATGCACGGTCTCAATCCCCCCCAAGCCGCCGCCGTCCTGCACATCGAAGGTCCGTTGCTGGTGCTCGCCGGCGCGGGCAGCGGGAAGACGCGCGTGATCGTGGAAAAGATCGCCCACCTGATCGGCAGCGGCCGCTACCCGGCACGCCGCATCGCAGCGATCACCTTCACCAACAAGTCGGCCAAGGAAATGCGCGAGCGTGTGGCCAAGCGCCTGCGCGAGCAGGACGCCGACGAGGTGACCATCTGCACCTTCCATGCGCTGGGCCTGAAGTTCCTGCAGATCGAACACGCGGCCGTGGGCCTGAAGCGTGGCTTCTCGATCTTCGATGCCGATGATGCCGCTGCGCAGATCAAGGACCTGATGTACGGGGCCAAGCCCGACGACATCGAGGACATGAAGAACCTGGTGTCGCGCGCCAAGAACGCCGGCCTGTCGCCCGAGCAGGCGATGGCCGCCGCGCGCAGCAACCGCGAGAAGGAAGCGGCCAGCGTCTACGAGCGCTACCAGCTGCGCCTGACGGCGTTCAACGCGGTCGACTTCGATGACCTGATCCGTTTGCCGGTGCAGATCCTGGAGGAAAATCCGGAGATCGCGCTGGCCTGGCGCGAGCGCATCGGCTACCTGCTGGTGGACGAATGCCAGGATACCAACGACGCGCAGTACCGCCTGCTCAAGCAGCTGGCCGGTGACAAGGGCAACTTCACCTGCGTGGGTGACGATGACCAGTCGATCTACGCCTGGCGCGGTGCCAACCCGGAAAACCTGCAGCAGATGGGGCGCGACTACCCTGCGCTGGAAATCATCAAGCTGGAGCAGAACTACCGCTGCTCCAACCGCGTGCTGCGCGCCGCCAATGCGCTGATCGCCAACAACCCGCATGAGCACCTGAAGAAGCTGTGGAGCGACCAGGCCGACGGTGAACGCATCCGCGTATGGGAATGCCGCAACAGCGAGCACGAAGCGGAAAAGGTCGCGGCCGAGATCGCCTTCGTGGCGCAGTCGCGCAACGTGCCTTGGAGTGATTTCTGCATCCTGTTCCGCGGCAACTTCCAGTCACGGCCGCTGGAAAAGGCGATGCAGCTGCTGCGCATCCCTTACCACCTGACCGGCGGCACCATGTTCCTGGAGCGTCAGGAAGTGAAGGACACGCTGGCCTGGTTGCGGCTGCTGGTGAATCCGGACGACGACACCGCGTTCATGCGTGCGGTGCAGTCGCCCAAGCGTGATGTCGGTGCCGGCACGCTGGCCAGGCTGGCCGAGCTGGCGCAGGAAAAGGACATGCCGATGGCACAGGCTGCCGAGGCGATCGGCGCCCTGCAGCAGCTGCCGCCGCGCGCCGCCAACAGCCTGGCGCGCTTCACCGACATCCTGCGCGACCTGCGCGCGCAGATGCGTCAGGTCACCTCGGGCGACATGATCCGCAAGGTCGCCAAGGAATCGGGCCTGCTCAGCGAACTGCGCCAGCAGGCCAAGGAAGAAGCCAGCTACCAGCGCCGTGCCAACAACATCGAGGAACTGGCACAGTGGTTCGAGGGCGGCCCGCGCGGTGCCACCGCGGCCGACCTGGCCGGCCAGCTGGCGCTGCTGTCACGCAGCGACAAGGACGAGGGCGGCAACCAGGTGCGCATGATGACCATGCACGCCTCCAAGGGCCTGGAATTCCCGTACGTGTTCATCGTGGGCTGCGAGGATGGCGTGCTGCCCCACCAGGTCAGCCTGGACGAGGGCAACCTGCAGGAAGAGCGGCGGCTGCTGTACGTGGGCATCACCCGCGCCAAGATCCAGCTGTGGATGAGTTACAGCAAGCTGACGCGCAAGTTCGGTGAGCATGTGCGGCTGAAGCCGAGCCGGTTCTTCGATGAGATCCCGGCGGAGGAGATCCAGCGTGATGGCGCTGATCCGGTGGCCGATGCGGCGCGCAAGAAGGAACGGGCGAGTGCGGGGTTGGCGGCGATCGAGGCGTTGTTCGACTAGGGCGCTCCAACGGCGCCGCCCCTCCGTGGTGGAGCACGCGTTGGTTCCGCAGTGTGGCCGATCGGGGTGGGTTCGCGGGGGACGCCGTGAACCCGTCCCTGGGGGCTTAGCCGCGCCATCCATGGCGCGGATACCCCCGCGAACCCACCCCGATCGGCCTCTGACAGATGCCGGGCGCTTCCTTCCACGGCAATGCAAAGAAAATCAAAAGCAGCAGCCGGGGTTGAGGCAGAATCGGGGTTTCGGCTGGAGGTCCACCTGTGCAACCGATCGAGAGTGAACGCCTGCGCCTGCGTGCCATCGAGCCTGATCGCGATGCGGCGCCGATGCTGGCGCTGTTGAATGATCCGGGCTTCGTGCGCTTCATTGGCGACCGCAATGTGCGCAGTGAGGAGCAGGCGCGGGACTACATCGCGCTGCGTGTGCTGCACAGCTATGCGTTGAATGGCTTTGGCATGTATGCCATCGAGCGGTTGTCCGATGGTGCCTGGCTGGGCAATGCCGGACTGGTACGGCGTGATGGGCTGCCGGGTCCGGACATCGGCTATGCGGTGCTGTCGGAATTCGCCGGGCAGGGCTATGCCGGTGAGGCGGCGCGGGCAGTGTTCGCGCATGCGCGCGCTGGGCTGGGCCTGCAGGATCTGTATGGCATCACCGATCTGGACAACGTGGTGTCCGGGAAGATCCTGCTGGGGTTGGGCATGCAGGAGCGCGGGGTGATCCAGCTGCCGGGCGTGGACAGCCCGAGCCGGTTGTATGCCACGCCGGGTGCGGCGCAGATCTGACCCCTGATGTTGGTAGGTGCCGACCGTTGGTCGGCACGATTCAGATGCAGTGCCGACCAACGGTCGGCACCCACCCCTCAGCCGCGCAGTTCGGCCAGCTGTGCCTGCAGTTCGGCCACGGCCGCTTCCAGCTGGGCCACGCGCTCGGCCAGGCCCGGGTCGGCTGCATCGCTGCTGCCACCGCCGCTGCTGGCGTACCTGGCCGCCAGCGCCGCACCGTCCACTTCCCCGCACAGCAGGTGCATGTAGCGGTCTTCGCGCTGCCCACTGGCACGCGGCAGCACCACCAGCAGCGCGCGCTGCTGCAGGCGCTCGATGGCGTGGCGGGCTTCGTCGGTGTCGGCGAAGCGGTGCAGGCGCTCGCTGCGCGTGATCAGTTCGCCCAGCGTCTGCGGCCCACGCAGCAACAGCAGCGCCAGCAGCACGGTCTGCTGCCGGGTCAGGTCCAGCGCGGCCTGCAGGCGGTGCTCGTAGCGGTCCGCGCGCGAGGAAAAGTGCTGGCGGGCCAGGCCCAACGCCTCCAGCTGGCGCAGCGCGTGCTGCACGCTGCCGGCGTCGATGTTCATCACCGGCTCGCGGGCAGTCTTCTGGTTGGCAGCCGATTGGGCGGCATTGACCGTCAGTGGATAGGTGTCCGGCGTGGTCGCCTCCTTTTCCACCAGGCAACCCAGCAGGCGGGCCTGCACGGCGTCGAGCAGGGGGACGTCGGGGGTCTGGACGGAATCGGTCATGGCGGCCTCCGGAAGGGCAACGGGTCAACCGCCAAGCATAGCCGTCCCGGGGCCGCCTTTGCCGGTAAAATGCGCCGGTATATCTGATTGCCGGTGAATCCATGCGTCGTCCCGTTTCCCTGTCCCTGACCCTGCTCGCCACTGCGGCGCTGGGCCTGTCCGCCTGCAAGCGCGTGGATGCGCCTGCTGCCGAAGCCGCTGCCCCGGAGGCCCCGGCCGCCGCTGCCAAGGCTGATGGCGCGCTTGATGCGACCGCCAACGACAATCTCAACGCCGTGCTGTGGATGCAGCGCGCGCAGGAGTACAAGGCAATCACCGAGCAGACCTACCGCGCCGCCGCCGACCACCTGGACGCCGCGCTGAAGGAAGCGCACTGGGATGCGCTGGTGCCGGAGGAACGCGGCAACGAGGCCAAGGGCCTGAAGCCGGCCGTGGTGCTGGACGTGGATGAGACCGTGCTGGACAACTCGCCCTACCAGGCGCGCCTGGTGCGCGACGGCAAGGAATACGACGAGCTGAGCTGGGACCAGTGGGTGGCCGAAAAGAAGGCCAAGGCCATTCCGGGCGTGGTCGATTTCGCCAAGGCCGCCAACGCCAAGGGCGTAACCCTGCTGTACATCTCCAACCGCGCCGTGCACCTTAAGGACGCGACCCTGGCCAACCTGCGCGAGCAGGGCCTGCCGGTGGCCGATGACAGCGTGTTCCTGGGCCTGGGCACCGTGGTCGAAGGCTGCGAGCAGGCCGGCAGCGAGAAGAACTGCCGCCGCCGCCTGGCCGGGCAGAAGTACCGCGTGCTGATGCAGTTCGGCGACCAGCTGGGCGACTTCGTGGAAGTGACCGCCAACACCAACGAAGGCCGTGACGCCCTGCTGCAGCAGTACCACGACTGGTTCGGCGAGCGCTGGTGGATGCTGCCGAACCCGACCTACGGCGGTTTCGAGCCGGCGCAGTTCAACAATGACTACAGCCAGTCGCGCCAGGCCCGCCACGACGCCAAGCGCGCTGCCCTGGACTACGCGCCGTGAGCCGCGCGCCGCTGCCGCTGCGCGATGACGAGCGCCTGATCTTCGCGCTGGACGTGCCTGATCGCGCGCAGGCGCTGGAGTGGGTCGACCGCCTCGGCGACAGCGTGGCGTTCTACAAGATCGGCATGGAACTGCTGGCGTCGGGCGAGTACTTCCAGGTGCTGGACGAGCTGGCCCGCCGCGACAAGCGCGTGTTCGTCGACCTGAAGTTCTTCGATATCCCGGCCACTGCCGCGGCGGTGATCAAGCGCCTGTCGCAGTGGCCGGTCAGCTACGCCACCATCCACGGCTGGCACCCGGCGATGATGGAAGCCTGCGCCGCCGCCAACAGCAGCGACATGCGCCTGCTGGCGGTGACCGTGCTGACCTCGATGGGCCGCCCGGACCTGGCGCAGATGGGCATCGACCGTGAACCGGTGGACGTAGTGGTCGAACGCGCGCTGGCCGCGCAGGCGGCCGGTATCGATGGCGTGATCGCCTCGGGCCAGGAAGCCGGCCCGATCCGCGCCGCTACCGGCGCCGGGTTCTCGATCGTCTGCCCGGGCATCCGCCCCGGTGGCCCGGTCGGCGATGACCAGAAGCGTACCGTTGGCGTGGCCCAGGCCTTTGCCGATGGCGCCGATGCCATCGTGGTTGGTCGCCCGATCCGCCTGGCCACCGATCCGCAGGCCGCGGCGCGGGCCATCCAGCAGGAAATCGCGTCGGCGCTGGCTGCGCGCTGAGATTCCGTTGCGCAGGCTGCAGGCCCGAACGCCATCCCGACCCGCGCGGGATGGCGTTTCTGCATCCGTCCACCGAGCGGTTGTGCCCGAATCGCCGCAAAACCTGCCGTAGATTTCATGGCCTCCATGCCAGGCATCAGGACGATCAATAAAATCAATAATTTAGGCCGCACTACGTGAAGTGTTGCCTTAACTTGAGCGGCAGCGTAGGATCGCCGCCATCCGGTCCTCGGGCCGGACATGTGCCACAACACTGTCCACCGGCCCTGCGCCGGTTTGAAGAGCCTGTGATCCCCGTGATCCCGGCTCTTTTTTTATTCCCATCAGTGACTTGCACAAGCAACAGCGGAAACCGTGACGTCCCGGCTTGCCGCTGTCACGTCACAGGCCGCAAGATGCGGACCGGTCCGGGGAGTCCGAGTGCATGAGCGTGGCAGTGCGAGGAAGGTCTGCGCGTGGATGGGGGCTGGCAGCCATGCTGCTGCTGGCCGTGGCGGCGTGTCGTGAATCGGCCCAGGACCCGGCCAAGCCGGCGGCCGAGCCGGTCGCGGCGGTGCAGGCCATGGCGCTGCGCCTGGCCGAGGACGATCTGGTCGGCTATGCAAAGCTGTCGGTACCGCCCAGCCAGTACCAGCGCCTGCAACAGGCCTGGACCGAAGGCCACAGCCAGTGGCCGCTGACCGAACTGCCGCTGGGTGACCAGCTGCTGCCGATGCTGGCCGCACTGCGCAAGCCCAATGCCAGCGCCGAACTGCAGCGCAGCTTCGATCGCCAGCTGGCCGGACAGGCCGGCGCGGTTCGCCAGGCCGCGCAATCGATGGGCAACTTCGGTGTGCAGTACCTTCGCCACCAGAAGGGCTATACGCCTGGGCAACAGGCGCATTACATCGCCCTGGTCGAAACCCTGGCCAGCTGGGCGCAGGGTGCCCCGATCAGTGACCGGGCCCGCGCACGCAGCACCATCGCCGCGCTGGTCGGCGCCGCCAACAAGGTCGGCTTCGACGACGAAGCCGGCCTGCAGGCCGCGGGCATGGAAGGCAGCCTGGCGCAGCTGGCGCCGTTCATCCACACCCTCAAGGCGGTGCTGGGCAGCTACGGGCTGGGCGTGGACGACGCGTTGCGCAGCGTGCGCGGCGAACTGCTGTCGGTGGAAGGTGACAACGCCCTGGTACGCCTGCGCTACGACCTCGCCGGTCGCGAGATGAGCCTGCAGCTGCCGCTGAGCCGCCGCGAAGGCCACTGGTACCTGACCCGCACCCTGGCCGACACCGACGCGCTGCTGCGCAAGGCCGAGGCGGCCCGCGCCGCTGCGTCGCCGTCGCCGGCTGAAGCCCCCGCCGAGGGTGGGGAAGCGGCAACGCCGCCGCCTAAGCCATAATGGCGCCGATGTCGAAACAGAACCCGCTGCCGTTCCCCGGCGAAGAATCCCAGTCGACGCCCGCCGATACGGTGCCGGCGTCCCCCTCGACCGGTACCGGCCCGAACCCGGTACCGCCGCCCGTGCACGCGCGTCCGGCCGGCCGACGCCCACTGTGGGCACGGTTGCTGGGCCGCCTGGTCGAGCCGTGGCTGTCGCTGAAGATCGAGCCGGAAGACCCGGGCCAGTACAACGATGGCCGCCCGGTCATGTACGTGCTGGAAGACTACGGCCTGTCCAACGCGCTGATCCTGGACAAGGCCTGCCGCCAGGCCGGCCTGCCGTCGCCGCTGGTGCCGCTGGCCGGTGACCCGACCGGCCGCAAGCGCGCCTACCTGGCGCTGTCGCGGCGCAGCTCCAGCAATTCGCTGATCCCCGAGCAGCGCGGTGCCAAGACCCATTCCGACTCGCTGGCCAAGGTCCTGCAGGCACATCGCGTGCGCGATGACCTGGACGTGCACCTGGTGCCGGTGTCGATCTTCGTCGGCCGCGCGCCGGACAAGCAGAGCGGCTGGTTCGCGGTGCTGTTCTCGGAAAACTGGGCGCTGGTCGGCCGCTTCCGCCGCCTGCTGGCGGTGCTGCTCAATGGCCGCAGCACCATCGTCCGCTTCGCGCCGCCGATCTCGCTGCGTTCCATCATCGACGAAGGCCTGGAGCCGGAACGCACGGTACGCAAGCTGCAGCGCGTGCTGCGCACCCATTTCCGCCGCATCCGTGAATCGGTGATCGGCCCCGACCTGTCGACCCGTCGCCTGCTGGTGGACCAGGTGCTGGCCGCCGAACCGGTGCGCGAAGCGATCGCCGCGCAGGCCAAGCGCGACAATTCGAAGACGGCCGATGCCTGGAAGAAGGCACACGCCTACGCCTGGGAAATCGCCGCGGACTATTCCAGCCCGGTGGTGCGCTCGGCCAGCTTCATGCTCAGCCACGTGTGGAACCGCATCTATGCGGGCGTGCTGGTGCACCATCTGGACAAGTTCAAGGCCGCCGCGCCGGGTCACGAAGTGGTCTACGTGCCCAGCCACCGCAGCCACATGGACTACCTGCTGCTGTCCTACCTGCTGTACGACCGTGGCATCGTGCCGCCGCACATCGTGGCCGGCATCAACCTGAACCTGCCGGTGGTCGGCACCCTGCTGCGCAAGGGCGGTGCGTTCTTCATCCGCCGCTCGATCCGTGGCAACGCGCTGTACTCGGCCGTGCTCAGTGAGTACGTCGCGCAGCTGGTGGCCGGCGGCTACTCGCTGGAGTACTTCGTCGAAGGCGGCCGCTCGCGTACCGGCCGACTGCTGCAGCCCAAGGGCGGCATGATCTCGATGACGCTGCGTGCGTTCCTGCGCCAGCCGCGCAAGCCGGTGCTGTTCCAGCCCATCTACATCGGCTACGAGAAGCTGATGGAAGGCGGCAGCTACCTGGACGAACTGTCCGGCCGGCCGAAGGAAAAGGAATCGATCTGGTCGCTGCTGTGGGGCATCCCGAAGGTGCTCAAGCAGAACTACGGCCAGGTGGTGGTGAACTTCGGCGAACCGATCGCACTGAACGACGTACTGGCCGAGAAGGCGCCGGAGTGGAAGGGCGAGGCGGTGTCCGAGGACGAGAAGCCAGCCTGGCTGTCGACCACGGTGGACACGCTGGCCGAACGCATCCAGGTGCGCATCAACGGCGCAGCTGACGTCAATCCGATCAACCTGCTGGCGCTGGCCCTGCTGTCCACGCCGAAGCACGCGATGGGCGAGGCCGACCTGATCGCGCAGATCGAGCTGTGCAAGACGCTGCTGGTCGAGATGCCGTATTCGGACCGGGTGACGGTGACCCCGCACTCGCCGGAGCGGATCATCGCCCACGCCGAGGAAATCAACGTCCTCACCCGCATCAAGCACCCGCTGGGCGACGTGCTCAGCGTCAGCGGCGATACCGCGGTGCTGCTGAGCTACTTCCGCAACAACGTGCTGCACCTGTTCACCGCCTCGTCGTGGGTGGCCTGCTGCTTCCAGAACAACCGCCGCATGAGCCGTACCGGCCTGGTCCAGCTGGGCCGCACGGTGTACCCGTTCCTGCAGGCCGAGCTGTTCCTGCCGTGGAGCGAGGACGAATTCGCACAGCGCATCGACCAGACCATCAACGTGTTCGTGCGTGAGGGCCTGCTGCAGAACGTCAATGACGACGACGGCGGCATCTTGGCGCGCAACACCGGGCAGACCGACGAGGTGTTCCGCCTGCGTGCGATCGGCCACTCGCTGCAGCAGGCCTTCGAGCGCTACTACATCGCCATTTCGGTGCTGGTGAAGAACGGCCCGGGCGTGCTGGGCGCGGCCGAGCTGGAAAGCCTGTGCCAGCAGGCGGCGCAGCGTCTGAGTCTGCTCTATGCACCGGCCGCGCCGGAGTTCTTCGACCGCACCCTGTTCCGCGGCTTCATCCAGAAGCTGCGCGAACTGCGCCTGGTGTGGCCGGACGAGAACAGCAAGCTGCTGTTCGACGAGCGCCTGGATGCCTGGGCCAAGGACGCCAAGTTCATCCTCGGCCGCGAGCTGCGCCACACCATCGAACGGGTCAGCCCGGAAGCAGCGCGCCCGGACGAGCCGGCGCCGCAGGATTGAAGGCAGCGCCGGGCCATGCGGTGGGTGTGGACCTTGGTCCACACCTTCCAGCCGTGCCAACCAGGGTTGGCACCCACCAGGACGGTCCTTAGGCCGGTTCGTCGGGAATCTGCAGGCTTTCCAGCCTGGCAATGCAGTCCTTCAACTGCAGCTTGCGCCGCTTCAGGCGCTTGGCTTCCAGCTCGTCCTCGCCGTTGGCGGCCATGCGGGTGATCTGTTCATCCAGCAGGCGGTGCTCGGCGCGCAGGGCGGCGAGGCGTTCGACAATCTCGGCGGGGTCGTAGGTATCCACGGCTTCGAGGATACACAGCGATGATGACCGCCGGGAGAGGGGAATCCCGACCCCCGGCCGTGGCCGCTCCGAGCCGTTAGAATGGAGCCCATGAGTGCCGTGATTTCCCTCCCTGATCCCCAGCCACGCGCCGCCCGCGATCCGCGCGTGGCCGAGCGCGAGCAGCACAAGCTGGCCAAGCGCCTGCGCCGCCAGGTCGGCGAGGCGATTGCCGACTTCGGCATGATCGAGGCCGGCGACAAGGTGATGGTCTGCCTGTCCGGCGGCAAGGACAGCTACACCCTGCTGGACGTGCTGCTGCAGCTGCAGAAGAAGGCGCCGGTGCCGTTCGAGCTGGTGGCGGTGAACCTGGACCAGAAGCAGCCGGACTTCCCCGAGCACGTGCTGCCGGAGTACCTGGCCGGGCTGGGCGTGCCGTACCACATCATCGAGCAGGACACCTATTCGGTGGTCAGCCGGGTCATCCCGGAAGGCAAGACCATGTGTTCGCTGTGCTCGCGCCTGCGTCGTGGCGCGCTGTACAACTACGCCGAGACCCACGGCTTCACCAAGATCGCGCTGGGCCACCACCGCGACGACATGGTGGCCACGTTCTTCATGAACCTGTTCCACCACGCCAAGCTGTCGGGCATGCCGCCGAAGCTGCGCAGCGATGACGGCAAGCATGTGGTGATCCGGCCGCTGGCCTACGTGCGCGAGAGCGACATCGTCGACTACGCGCAGGCACGCCAGTTCCCGATCATTCCCTGCAACCTGTGCGGCAGCCAGGAGAACCTGCAGCGCCGCCAGGTCGGCCTGATGCTGAAGCAGTGGGAGAAGGACCACCCGGGCCGCATCGAGCAGATCGCGCGCGCCATGGGCGAAGTCCGGCCCTCGCAGCTGGCCGACACCACCCTGTTCGACTTCATGGCGCTGGGCCGTCGCGACGACGCGCCGCTGCCCGACGCCCATGCCTGGCTGGCCGGTTCCCCGGCCGACGCCGACGCAGATCCCGAGACGCCCACCGTTTAAGGTCGGTCGCCCTTCCTCTTTGCCATCCGGAATTCCATGTTCTTTCGCAACCTGACGTTCTTCCGTTTCCCGACCACCACCGATTTTTCCGAAGTCGACACGCTGCTGCCGCACGCCCTGCTGAAGCCGGTCGGCGCACTGGAAATGAATTCGCGCGGCTTCATCTCGCCGTTCGGCCGCGAGGAGAAGGAACTGCTCTCCCACCGCATCGCCGAACACCTGTGGCTGACCGTGGGCGGCGAGGACAAGATCCTGCCGGCGGCGGTGGTCAACGACCTGCTCGAGCGCAAGCTGGAGGAGATCGAGGAGAAGGAAGGCCGCCGCCCGGGTGGCCGCGAACGCAAGCGGATGAAGGACGACCTGCTGCATGAACTGCTGCCGCGCGCCTTCGTGAAGTCCTCGCGCAACGACGCCTTCATCGACCTGCAGCACGGCTACGTCGCGGTGGATACCTCCAGCCGCAAGACCGGCGAGTACTTCATGTCCGACATCCGCGGCCTGCTCGGCAGCTTCCCGGCGATGCCGCTGAACGCCGAAGTCGCGCCGCGTTCGATCCTGACCGGCTGGATCGCCGGCGAGCCGCTGCCGACCGGGCTGAGCCTGGGCGAAGAGTGCGAGATGAAGGACCCGGTGGAAGGCGGCGCGGTGGTCAAGTGCCAGCACCAGGAACTGCGCTGCGATGAGATCGACAAGCACCTGGATGCCGGCAAGCAGGTGACCAAGCTGGCGCTGATCTTCGAGGACAACCTGTCCTTCGTCATCGGCGACGACCTGATCGTGCGCAAGCTGAAGTTCCTCGACGGTGCCCTGGACCAGCTGGAGCATGCCGACGAAGACGGCCGCCGCGCCGAGTTCGACGCCCGCTTCGCCCTGCAGAGCGCCGAGATCCGCCGTCTGTTCCTGTTGCTGGAAGAAGCCTTCAAGCTCAGCAAGGCTGACTGAACAGGCAGCCCGACGGCCGCCGGTCATCCGGCGGCCCGAAGCGGCGCTATGCTGGGCGCATGAGCCGTCTGCTGCGCCGCCTGATCAGCCCGACCCCGCCCGCCACCGTACAGCGCGACACCGTTCGCCTGCGCCTGGAGGATGCCGAGATCGAGGTACTGCGCGTGCGCGATCCACGTGCGCGCCGGATCAAGCTGAGCGTGGACGAGCGCGGCGCGCGCCTGACCCTGCCGCCGCGCGCAAGCCTGGTGATGGGCGAACGCTTCCTGGAACAGCACCGCGACTGGCTGGCACTGCAGCTGCGCCAGTACCAGGGCCAGGGCCTGCCGGCACCGCTGCAGCCCGGCGAAGACGGCGTGCTGCCGCTGCGCGGCGAACTGTTGCCGCTGCGCTGGCAGGAAGGCCGCTACGCGCGCCTGGAGATCGACGCGCATGGTGCCTGCGTGCAGTGGCCGACACGTGGTGGTGACGCCACCCTGCGTCGCCTGCTGCGCGAGTTCTACGAAGCACAGACCCGCGCCGACGTCGGCCGCTGGCTGCCGAAGTACCTGCCCACGCTGCCGCGCGCACCCAGCCGCCTGCGATTGAAGGTGATGTCCTCGCAATGGGGCTCGCTCGCCCCCGATGGCAGCATGGCACTGGACCTGGCCCTCGTGCTCGGTCGTTCGGAAGCGTTCGAGTACGTGCTGGTGCACGAGCTCTGCCACCTGATCCAGCCCAACCACTCGCCCGCGTTCTGGCACGAAGTGGAACAACGCTTCCCCGCCTGGCGCGAACAGCGCGACTACTTCCAGCTGGAAGGCCGCCGACTGAAGGCGATGCTGCGGCAACTGCTGTAGCGCCAGCGCTACAGCAGTTGCCCACGTATTCTTCCTCTACCCCCGCCTTCGGCGCGCCCCTTCAACAGAAGGGGCTTTCCTCCAGAGAGTGGGCCGGTCAGTCGGGCAGGCTCGACGCTGCACAGGGTCTGCGCAGAGGATGAGCATTCCCCGCCCTGGCAACGCGCCATGAGCGCGCGCAGCGCGCGACCCGCTCCTGCTCTTCTTTTCTTTCTTCCGTGGTGGGCACAGCGGAATCTGTCCGTGGCCGGGCGGGGTGGGTTGCGCAGGGGCGTGAGCCGCATGGATGCGGCAACCGAGCTTACAAGGACGTACTTGCAGCGACCCTTGCGCAATCCACCCCGCCCGGCCAAGCACGGCTTTGCCTACGGATACCACCCACCACGAGGGGCTCAGCCGTTGGCCGAAATCCTCACCTCGCCCGCAACGCCGCCGCCGCCGCCCAGCGCGCCGCCACCCGCGGCGCCGTAATGCACACCGCCTGGTCGGTCACCGTCGTCACCGCGCGCTCCAGCAGCTGGATATCCGCCTCATGCTGGCGCGCTACGTGCGGATCCTCGAAGAAGATCGCGCGCTGGCAGCGCCCTTCCAGTACCCGGTCGGCAATCTGCGCATCGCCGCCCATCGGGCCGCTCTGGTAGCGCGTCACCCAGGGCGTATCGCTGGGCCAGCCACGGCTCCACGCCAGCTCGTTCAAGCGCTGGCCGGTGGTTCCGGTTGCCACCCGCTCACCGAACCGCGCCAGCACATCGAAGTGCTCATCGGCGAAGGCCAGCATCGCCGGCTTCATCGCGTCGTGCGCGATCAGCGCCAGCGTCTGTCCTTCGAACGCATGCAGGTCGTCGGCGCCAGCATCGGCAGCCAGTCCGGCATGGATGCGTTCCACCTCGATCCAGTCGCGCGCGGTGGCCACGGTGGAAATGAAAGGCTTGCCGTGGATCACGCACTGCCGCTTCAGCGCCGTGGCTTCCGGAAACACCGAGGATGGATCGACCGGATCGATCAGGTAGACCGCGCCATCCAGTGTCCGATCCGGCCCCATGCCAACCACCTCGGCCACCAGCTTCATCAAGCCACCCTCGCGACCATAGGGGTAGCGATGCAGGCCCGCGTATCCGGTCAGGAAGCCCTGACGCTGTATCGCGTCATGGGTGCGGCCGACCGCGTGCAGCGACACGCCCAGCTCGCGCAGGCCGGGTTCGCTGACGCGCAGCCAGCGGAACAGGGCGGCGCGCGCGTCGTGGTGATGGAGACGGTTGGCAGCCAGGCCGATGCGCATCGAATGCTCCGCAGATACGGGTGAAAGCGGCAGTGTATGTCGCCATTCACCTATCTTGGTGTTTTTACAACTTTCTTCATTGCGCTTCGTCCACGCGCCGCTAGCGTAAGAGGCAGCGGTACCGCTGCGCGGCCGTTCATTCCGCCCGCCAGAAGAGGATGCCCATCGTGAACGCCGCTGGCCTGCGTGCCGCCACCGCGGTCGTGGCCGGCCTGCTGTTGCCTGCCCTGGCCGCCGCTGCGGATTGCAGGACGCCGCTGCGCATTGCCTGGCCCGCCGACCGCGCGCCGTTGTCCTCCAGCGAGCAGGGCCAGCCGCGCGGGCTCAGCGCGCAGTACCTGAAGCTGCTGGGCGCGCAGCGACCACTGCAGATGCAGCCATTGCCAACCGCCGCCATCGCCGAGGGAACGGTGCCGCCCGACGTCCAGGCGCTGCTGGGCTGGTCGCGCTCGCAGTTGCCGACGGGGTGGGTGGCCAGTGCGCCCTACGTGCAGCTGCCACAGGTCATTGTGCGGCGCCGGGATGCATCGCCGGTGCTGGGCCTGGAGGCGTTGCGCGGAGGCACCGTGGCCAGTCCCGACCCGCTGTCGCTGGTCGGGGCGCTGACGGAACAGGCGTCTGGCGTGCAGCTGTTGCCCCCCGCCCCCATCGACGACGCCCTGTCACTGCTGGGCACGGGCCTGGTCGATGCCGTGGTCGCCAATCTTGGAGAGGTCGAGGCCGCGTTGCGCCACTATCAGGGCGAGCCGCTGGTAATCGCTGCGCCCGCCGGAATCGACGACGCGCCGGTGCTGGCCACCGTGCCCGCCTGCGCCGACGTCATCCCGGTGTTCGAGCGGGCCGTGTCGCAGCTGACCGCGAACGAACGCGAGGCGATCCGCACGGCCTGGCTGCCGAACCAGCCGCGACACCCGCCCTCTGCGTCCCCCCTGCGCTGGCTGGTGCCGGCCTCGCTGACCCTGCTGGCGCTCATGCTGGTGTACGCCTTCGGCTACTGGCGCGTGCATCGCGAGAGCGAGCGTCGCCGCGTGGCTGCGCAACGCCTGCAGGAGGTGACCTCGAACCTGCCAGCGGTGGTCTATCAGGTGCGTCGCTCTGCCACCGGCCACTACAGCTTTCCCCAGATCGCAGGCGACGTGCAGGCGTTGTTCGGAATCAGCGTGGAAACCGCCCTGATCGATCATCAGCGCCTGCTGGCAGCGGTTCATCCCGACGATCGCTCGCGGCTGATGGACACCGTCGACGCCGCTGCCCTGGCGCGGGGCCCGATCGATGTCACCTTCCGCACGCGCTCGCCACAAGGCTGGCGCTGGGTCCACTCGCATGGACGGCCGCTGTCCCTGGACAGCGGCGACGTCGAGTGGAGTGGCTACTGGATCGACGTAAGCGGAGTGCAGGCGCGCACCCATGCGCTGGCCGAGGCGCGCCGTGCGGCCGAGCAGGCAGCGCTGGCCAAGGCCCACTTCCTGGCGACCATGAGCCACGAGATCCGCACGCCGATGAGCACCCTGCTGGGCATGCTCGAGCGGTTGGAGGGCAGCGATCTGGATCATCGCCAGCAACAGGTGCTGGTGACCGTGGGTGATGCTGCCCAGATGCTGCGGCAGATCCTGGACGACGTGCTGCACAGCCAACGGCTGCAGGCACTGCCGCCGCAGCTGCGACCCACGAGCGTGGCGGCACTGGTGCGCGCGGTGCAGCAGTTGCTGATGCCGGTGGCGGCCAGCCGGGGCCTGCATCTGCGTATCCAACTTGATCCGGAATTGCAGGCCGGATCGCTGGCCGACGGCCTGCGCCTGCGCCAGATCCTGTTCAACCTTGCCGGCAACGCGCTCAAGTTCACCGAGCATGGCGGCGTGGATCTGCAGGTGCAGGTGCTGCAGCAGCACGATCGCGGCCAACGTCTTCGCCTGCAGGTCAGTGACAGCGGGGTGGGCATCAGCCCGGAACGGCAACAGGCGGTGTTCGCTGCCTACACCCAGGCCGAGGCATCGACAACGCGCCGTTTCGGCGGCAGCGGCCTGGGCCTGGCGATCTGCCGTGAACTGGCTGCATCGATGGAAGCAGAACTGTGCCTGCGCAGCGCGCCAGGCAAGGGCACCACCGTGTGGCTGGAACTGGATCTGGACGCCTGTGAGTTGCCTGCCGAGGCATTGCCGCTTCCGGCAGAGGCGGCGCGGCCACTGTCGTCGGCCCGGGTGCTAGTAGCTGAAGATCACCCCACCAACCTGCACCTGCTGGAGCAGCGCCTGCATGATCTGGGTCTGCAGGTGCACGCCTGCACCGATGGTCGCCAGGCCTTCGAGGCCTGGCAGGCGCGGGCGTTCGACCTGGTCATCACCGACTGCCACATGCCGCACATGGATGGCTTTGCCTTGGCACGGGCCATCCGCGCCGACGCCTGCGCGGTTCGCGCGCAGGTCCCGATCATCGCGCTCACGGCCAGCGCGCTGGGTCGCACCCGCGAGGCCTGCCGCGAAGCGGGCATCGATCATTTCCTGGCCAAGCCGGTGGCGGCGCAGGAACTGCGGGGCTTGCTGGCCGTGCTGCTGGCGCCGGAATCAATGCGCCAGTAGGCGGATGATGCTGGCGGCGGCGTCGCGGCCTTCGGCCACGGCGGTCACCACCAGGTCGGCGCCACGCACTGCGTCACCGCCGGCGAACAGGCGCGGGTGCGCGGTCTGGAATGGCAGGCGGTCCTTGCCGCCAGCCACGATGCGGCCGTTGGACCGGCCTTCCACGCCGTGCTCGGCCAGCCACGCCGGCACGGTTGGCGAGAAGCCGAAGGCGATGATCACCACGTCGGCCTCCAGCAGCGATTCGCTGCCTTCGATCGGCACCGCATTCTGGCGGCCATTGGCATCGGGCTCACCCAGCCGGGTTTCGACCACGGTCACGCCGATCACCTCATCGTCGGCGCCGGCTTCGATCGACAGCGGCTGGCGGTTGAACAGGAAGCGCACGCCTTCCTCGCGCGCATTGGCCACTTCGCGCGCGCTGCCGGGCATGTTGGCTTCGTCGCGGCGGTAGGCACAGGTGACCTTGGCCGCGCCCAGCCGCACCGCGCTGCGCACGCAGTCCATGCCGGTATCACCGCCGCCCAGCACCACCACGCGCTTGCCGTTGAGGTCGGGCAGGGCGATGCTGTCTTCCCAGCCGGCAATCGGCCGGCCCTTCGGATCATCGCCGCCGACGATGCGGCTGTTCTGCACCAGGAACGGCAGTGCCGGCAGCACGCCCTTCAGGTCCTGGCCGTCGAGGCCACCGTCGGTATAGCGGTAGGCGCCGGTACCGACGAACACCGCATCGTGGCTGTCCAGCAGCTGCTGCACGCTGAGGTCACGGCCGATCTCCACACCGAGGCGGAACTGCACGCCCATGCCCTCGAGCACTTCGCGGCGGCGGTGGATCACATCCTTGTCCAGCTTGAAGCTGGGAATGCCGAACTGCAGCAGGCCGCCGATCTGCTCATAGCGGTCGTAGACCACGGCGGCAATGCCGGCGCGCGCCAGACGGTCGGCACAGGCCAGCCCGGCCGGGCCGGCGCCGATCACAGCCACGCTGCGGCCGGTCGGCTGCACCGCGCCCAGGTCCGGGCGCCAGCCCGTGGCCAGCGCGGTATCAACGATGTACTTCTCGACCGCGCCGATGGTGACCGCACCGAACTCTTCCAGCGTGCAGCTGCCCTCGCACAGCCGGTCCTGCGGGCAGACCCGGCCGCACACTTCCGGCAGCGGGTTGGTGCTGTGGCACAGCGTGGCCGCTTCGTGGATGCGGTTTTCCTGCACCAGCTGCAGCCACTGTGGAATGGCGTTGTGCACCGGGCACTTCCAGCTGCAGTAGGGGTTGCCGCAGTCCAGGCAGCGACCGGCCTGGTACTGGGCATCTTCCTTACCGAACTTGCCGTACAACTCACCCCAGTCGCCGGACGTGCGCAGTTCCACCGGAATGCGCTGCGGCATGGTGCGGGGCAGGTCGAGGAACTGGAAGGCGTGCTTGCGGCTCATGGCGGGCTCTGTGGTGTTTTGCGGTCGCCGGCCAGCGGCCGGCACTACGTGGTCCTGGGTTGCCGGCAGCGGCCGGCACTACCGTTACGCGGCGCGTCGCAGGGTTTCGGTCAGCGACTCGATGCTGGCGGCCTTCGGTTTGACCAGCCAGAACTTGCCGATGTAATCGCGGAACTCGTCCAGGATCTGCTGCGCCCAGATGCTGCCGGTCAGCTCGCGGTGGCGGCCGATCAGGCGGTGCAGGTGCTGGCGGTAGTTCTCGAAGCCCTCGGCGGAGACGCGATGGATGTCGATCAGCTCGTGGTTGTAGCGGTCGACGAAATCGCGGTCGACGTCCAGCACGTAGGCCAGGCCACCGGTGAAGCCGGCACCGAAGTTCAGGCCGACCTTGCCCAGTACCAGCACCACGCCATCGGTCATGTACTCGCAGCAGTGGTCACCGGCACCTTCCACCACCGCCAGCGCGCCGGAATTGCGTACCGCGAAACGCTCGCCGGCGCGGCCAGCGGCGAACAGCTCGCCACCGGTGGCGCCGTACAGGCAGGTGTTGCCGATGATCGCGGTGCTGCGCGCTTCAAAGCGCGCGCCACGCGGCGGGCGCACCACCAGGCGGCCGCCGGCCATGCCCTTGCCGACGTAGTCGTTGGCTTCACCGTCCACTTCCAGGTGCAGGCCACCGACATTGAAGGCACCAAAGCTCTGCCCGGCGCTGCCACGGAAGCGCAGTTCCAGCGGTGCCTCGGCCATGCCCTGGTTGCCGTGCGCGCGCGCCACCGCACCGGCCAGGCGCGTGCCGATGCTGCGGTCGGTGTTGTGGATCAGGAAGCGATGCTCGCCACCGCGCTTGTGTTCGATGGCCGGCGCCAGCAGGCCATCCATCTGCGTGGCCAGGCCGTCCGGCGATTCGTACAGGCGCTGGGCGGCGCAGTGGCTGCCTTCGTAGCGGGCATCGGCCAGCAGGCGCGACAGGTCCACGCGCACGCCGTCACGCGGCGCGGCCTCGATCTGCCGCAGCAGGTCGGTACGGCCGACGATCTCTTCCAGCGAACGTGCACCCAGGTACGCCAGCCAGCCGCGCACTTCCTCGGCCAGCAGGCGGAAGAAGTTCTCCACGCGTTCGGGCTGGCCGGTGAAGTGGTTCTCGCGCAGGCGCTCGTCCTGGGTGGCCACGCCGGTGGCGCAGTTGTTGAGGTGGCAGATACGCAGGTACTTGCAGCCCAGCACGATCATCGGCGCGGTGCCGAAGCCGAAGCTGTCCGCGCCGAGCAGCGCGGCCTTGACCACGTCCAGGCCGGTCTTCAGGCCACCATCGGTCTGCAGCAGGGTGCGCCCGCGCAGGTCGTTGGCCAGCAGCGCCTGGTGCGCTTCGGCCACGCCCAGTTCCCACGGCACGCCGGCGTAGCGGATCGAGCTGACCGGCGAAGCACCGGTCCCGCCGTCGTGGCCGGAGATGGTGATCAGGTCGGCACCGGCCTTGACCACGCCGGCGGCGATCGTACCCACGCCGGCATGGCTGACCAGCTTCACCGACACCAGCGCGGTCGGGTTGACCTGCTTGAGGTCGTAGATCAGCTGCGCCAGGTCTTCGATCGAATAGATGTCGTGGTGCGGCGGCGGCGAGATCAGGCCGATCCCAGGCCGGGCATAGCGCAGGCGCGCGATCAGTTCGTTCACCTTGTGGCCCGGCAGCTGGCCGCCCTCGCCGGGCTTGGCGCCCTGCGCGACCTTGATCTGCAGCACTTCGGCGTTGACCAGGTACTCAGCGGTGACGCCGAAGCGGCCCGAGGCGACCTGCTTGATCTTGCTGCGCTTTGCGGTGCCATAGCGGGCGGGATCCTCACCGCCTTCGCCGGAATTGCTGCGGCCGCCGAGGCGGTTCATGGCAATGGCCAATGCTTCATGTGCTTCCGGCGACAGTGCGCCCAGGCTGATCGCCGCGGTATCGAAGCGCGGGAACAGGGTACTGGCCGGAGCCACCTCGTCCAGCGCTACCGGCGTGGCCGCCGGCACCAGTTCCAGCAGGTCGCGCAACGCCGACGGCGGCCGTGCATGCACGGCATCGCAGTACTGCTGCCAGGCACGCGGGTCACCGCTGCGCGCCGCGCGCTGCAGGGTGGTGACCACGTCCGGGTTGTACATGTGGTACTCGCCGCCGTGCACGTACTTCAGCAGGCCGCCTACGTCCACGTCCTGCTGCGCGTCCCAGGCCTGCGCGCACAGCTCGCGTGCGTCGGCATCCAGGCGCGCGAAGCCAGCGCCACCGATGCGCGAGGCCGTATCCGGGAAGCACAGGTCCACCACTTCCGGTTCCAGGCCGATGATCTCGAACAGCTGCGCGCCGCGGTAGCTGGCCACGGTGCAGATGCCCATCTTCGAGATGATCTTCGACAGGCCCTTGTAGACGCCCTTGCGGTAGCGGCGGCCGATCTGCGACTGCTCACCGCCCTTGCTGAGCTTGAGGATGCCGCGACGGCCGAGGTCGAACAGGGTCTGATAGGCCAGGTACGGGTACACCGCGGTGGCACCGAAGCCGAGCAGGCAGGCCATGTGGTGCGGATCGCGCGCAGTGCCGGTCTCGACGATCAGGTTGACGTCGCAGCGCAGGCCCAGCCGCGACAGGTGGTGGTGGATGGCGCTGGTGGCGAGCAGGGCATGCACCATCGGGCGTCCGGCCACCGGGTAGCGGTCGGACAGCAGCAGCATCACCATGCCATCGCGCGCGGCCTGTTCGGCCTCGGCACAGATGCGCTCGATGCCGGCGCGCAGGCCCTCGTCTTCGCTGTAGGACAGATCGAGCAGGCGGTTGGCCTGCACGTACTGCTCCATCTTCAGCAGCTGGCGCAGCTTGCGCTGGCTCAGCACCGGCGAATTGAGGATGACGTGGTTCACCGTCTCCGGGCCAGCATGGAAGATGTTGGTCTCCTTGCCGAGCTGGGTGGACAGGGACATCGCGCAGTCTTCGCGCAGCGGATCGATCGGCGGGTTGGTGACCTGCGCGAAGGCCTGGCGGAAATAGTCGTACAGCGGGCGGCTGCGCTGGCTCAGCACCGCCATCGGCGTGTCATCGCCCATCGAGCCAGTGGCTTCCTGCTCGGTCTCGGCCAGCGGACGCAGCACCTGCTCCACTTCCTCGCTGCTGAGCTGGTAGAGCTTGTGGTAGCTGCGCAGGGTGCCTTCGTCGAAGGGTTCCTCCACCAGCGACGGGTCGATCAGTTCGGTCTGCAGGTAGGTCACGCCCTGCTGCAGCCACTGCTTGTACGGCGCACGGCCACGGTTGATGCGGTCGACCGCGTCGGAGTCGAGCAGGTCGCCGCGCTTGAGGTCGATCGCGATCATCTCGCCGGGGCCGAGCTTGCCCTTGCGCACCACGCGCTCGGTCGGCACTTCCCAGACGCCGGCCTCGGAGGCGACCAGGAAGTGGCGGTCGGCGGTCAGCATCCAGCGCGCCGGGCGCAGGCCGTTGCGGTCCAGCGTACACACCGCATAGCGGCTGTCGCAGGCGACGATGCCGGCCGGGCCATCCCACGGCTCGCTGTTCAGGCCGTGGAACTCGTAGAACGCGGCCAGGTCCGGGTCCTTGAACTCCAGCGACTGGGTGGCGGGCGGCACCAGGATGCGCAGCGCCTGGATCAGCTCCATGCCACCGGCGACCATCAGCTCCAGCATGTTGTCCAGGCTCTGCGAATCCGAACCGTGCATGGAGATGACCGGGTCGAATTCACCAATATCGAAGCGCGGCGTCTTCCACACCTTGCTGCGCGCCTGCGCCCAGCGACGATTGCCCTCGATGGTGTTGATCTCGCCGTTGTGGGCGAGCATGCGGAACGGGTGGGCGAGCGGCCAGCGCGGCAGCGTGTTGGTCGAGAAGCGCTGGTGGAACACGATCGCGCTGGAGGCCAGCTCGCGGCGCTGCAGGTCCGGGAAGAAGCGGCTGAGCTTGTCCGGCAGCACCATGCCCTTGTAGCTGATCGCATCCGGGGTGAGGGTGGTGACGTAGAAGTCGGCGTGTTCGCGCAGCTGCTGTTCGCTGCGGCGACGGGCCAGGAACAGCGCCAGTGCGAAGCCGGCATCATCCTGGCCAACCCCGGCATCGACGAACACCTGCTCGATGCGCGGCAGCGTGTCGCGCGCCAGTTGGCCGCAGACGCTGTCGTCGGTCGGTACCTCGCGCCAGCCAGCGACCTTGCAGCCCACCGCTTCCACCTGCGCCTGCAGCTGCGCGCGGCAGGCCTGCGCAGCGTCGGCGTCATGCGGCAGGAATACCAGGCCGGCGGCGAAACGCGCGGCGGTGGTGATGCCGGCTTCGCTGGCCAGCAGTTTCAGGAACGCATCGGGGCGGCGCAGCAGCAGGCCGCAGCCATCACCGGTCAGGCCATCGGCGGCGACACCGCCACGGTGGGTCATGCGCGAAAGCGCGGCGATGGCGGTATCAACCAACAGGCGCGATGGTTGATCGTCGAGCTGGGCGACCATGCCAAAGCCACAGGCATCGCGCTCGGAGCGCGGGTCGTAAAGCCCTTGGCGGTTGCGGGGGGCCATCTCTACCTCGATGCGTATAGGGTTGGCGGCGACACTCGTCCCCGCTCATTCCCTGGAGCGCATCGTGAGGCCACCGGATGCCTCGACTAGATCACAGGTTGCTGCAACGCCGCAATACACGGTTGCAGGTGCAACGGAACGCGCCGGCAACCCAGTGCCGGCGCGGGGCGGGACTCAGCCGCAACGCACGCCGCTGACGGCGCCCTTGTCGTCCACTTCGATGTTCAGGCGGTCGCCGAGGAACTCCATCGTGGCCACATCATTGGGCTTGAGTACGCGCACCTGGCTGGCGCCTGCATCTTCCTGTGCCTGCTTGCCGAGGGCATCGGTGTAGGCCTGGCCGACCAGGCTCTGTACCTGGCTGGCATCGCAGGTGCCGACCGGCGGAGCCTCGGTGGCCTTGCCGGCGTCGTCGGCCGGCGCCTTGGCTGCTTCGGCGGCCTGCTGGGCGTGGGCGGTGGCCGAATCCTGTTCATCCAGCGCCGGTGCCTGGCAGGCGGTCAGGGCCAGCACGGCCGGCAGCAACAGGGCGGAGAGCGAACGGGCGCGAATCGGGAACGACATCATGACTCCGGAAGGGGTTGTGAAGACCCGAGCATAGCGGCGAACCGGCCCTCACGTGTTTGTCTTGTGTTATCGACAGGATCGCGGCATGGCGACGGCGACACTGGAGACATGCCAACTCCCTCCACCCCCGAACGACAGGCAGCGCGCGCGGCCGGCCTGCGCTATGTCGACGACACCCAGCCGGGCATCAGCCGGCGCCGCGCCGGCAAGGGCTTCAGCTACCGCGATGCTGATGGCCACGCGATACGCGACGCCACCACCCTGCAACGCATCCGCGCACTGGCGATCCCACCGGCCTACACCGCGGTGTGGATCTGCGCCCATGCCAACGGCCACCTGCAGGCCACCGGTCGTGATGCGCGCGGTCGCAAGCAGTACCGTTACCACCCCGATTGGGCCAGGGAGCGCGATGCCGGCAAGTTCGATCGCATCATCGCCTTTGGCGAGGCATTGCCTACTCTGCGGCGGCGGCTGTCGCGGGATCTCAAGCGCCCCGGTTTCCCGAAGGAGAAGGTGCTGGCCATGGTGGTCGCACTGTTGGCGGACACGCTGGTGCGGGTCGGCAATGAGACCTATGCGCAGCAGAACCGTTCGTTCGGACTGACCACACTGCGAAACCGGCATCTGGAGCTGCTGCGCGGTGGCCGCGTGCGCATGCGCTTCCGCGGCAAGTCCGGGCAGCTGCAGGAGGTCACCGTGGGCGACCGCAGGCTGGGGCTGCTGGTGCGGCGCCTGCAGCAGCTGCCGGGGCAGGCCCTGTTCCAGTACCGCGATGACGACGGTGCGCTGCAGCCGGTCGACTCCGGCGCGGTGAACGACTACCTGCGCGAGGTGATGGGCGAGGACTTCACTGCCAAGGATTTCCGCACCTGGGGCGGGACGGTTGCGGCGGTGCAGGCGTTTGCCGCCACCGAACTGCCGGAACCGGCCAGCCAGCGCGCACTGGCGCAGGCGCAGCGCGCGGTGGTGTGCGAAGTGGCGTCGCTGTTGGGCAATACCCCGGCGGTGTGCCGCAAGGCCTATATCGACCCCTGCGTGTTCGCCGGCTGGGAGCGCGGCGAACTGGCCACGCTGGCCGGCCTGCGTGGGCCGCGCCAGTGGGAACAGGCGACCCTGCGCGTGCTGCGCAGGGCGCGCCGGCTCAGCCGCAGTAGATCGCGGTGATGTTGTTGGTGCGGCCCTTTTCGATGGTCAGGCGGTCGCCGCCTTCGCTGGCCGGCGGCACCCGCGGGCCGTCGTGGCGCAGTACCCGTACGTGCAGGCTGTCGCTGTCCACCCGTGCGCGTGCGACGGTGGCGTCCGACGCGGCCAGGCCAAGTGCGCCGCGCACCCTGTCGCTGTGGCACTGGCCGGAAATCACACCGTCGATCGGCTGTACCTGGGCCACCGGTGTGCTGCTGCAGGCGGCGAGGGCAAAGCAGACGGCGGCGGTGGCGATGGCGTGTTTCATGGAGGCGTTCCTTGTGTGATTGCGTGCAGGGTGCGACGGCGCACGTGGTGGCGGAATGAATGCCGTGCACATCATGGACACGGCGCGCTCACTGCCGCCAACAGCAGGGGTGGAGACACTGCAGGAGCGGCGGATGCCGCCCCCGGTACTGCGGCGCATGCGCCCGGTAGTGCCGGCCGCTGGCCGGCAATCCCATTCCCCCCGAGGAGACCTGCATGGCCACCACCAGGAAAACCCCCGCCCGCCGCAAAGCCTCACCCAAGGTGCGCAAAGGCAGCACTGCAACCAGGACCATCGCCGACCCCGATCGCCCGCGCGTGGTGAAGACTGCAACCCGCAAGGCCGCCGCCAGCGATCCCCGCGCCGCCCGCGTTGCGGCACGGCAGCGGCGCCTGCAGGACCAGGAGAAGGCCAAGGACGCCCGCGCGGCCAAGAAGGCAACCAAGAAGGCAACAAAGAAGACCGCGACCCAGGCCGGAGCACGACGCCAGCCGGAGGCGATGCCGGCGCAGCAGCTGGCCAAGCCCGGGCACGAACACGAACTGGAGCTGGCGCCGCGTTTCCTTGCACCCGACTACACCGGCAGCGGCAAACTGCAGGGCATGCGTGCGATCGTCACCGGTGGCGATTCCGGCATCGGCCGCGCGGTGGCGGTGCTGTTCGCACGCGAAGGTGCCGACGTGGCCGTGCTGCACCTGGACGAGGCCGAGGACGCGGACATCACCCGCCAGCACGTGGAGCGCGAAGGCGGTCGCTGCGTGGTGATCGCCGGTGACGTGCGCGATCCGCGCTTCTGCGACAAAGCGGTGAAGCAGGTGGCCAAGGCGTTCGGCGGCATCGATATCCTGGTCAACAACGCCGCGTTCCAGCTGCACTGCGAGCGGCTGGAAGACCTGGAAGACGCGCACCTGCAGGAGACCCTGCAGACCAACATCGGCGGGTACATCCAGATGGCGCGCGCGGTGCTGCCGCATCTGGGCGAGGGCGCCAGCATCATCAACACCGGTTCGGAAACGGGAATCTTCGGCAGCAAGGCGCTGATCGATTACTCGGCGACCAAGGGTGCGATCCACGCGTTCACCAAATCGCTGGCCAGCCAGCTGCTGCCGCGCGGCATCCGGGTCAACTGCGTGGCGCCGGGGCCGGTATGGACGCCGCTCAACCCGGCCGACAAGCCGGCGCAGGACGTGGCGGAATTTGGCAAGGACAGCGACATGGGCCGGCCTGCACAGCCCGAGGAACTGTCGCCGGCCTACGTGTTCCTGGCCTCGCCGGCCTGTGCCAGTTACATCAGCGGGGTGATCCTGCCGGTGATGGGCGGGCCACGCGGGTGAACAGCACTACGGCGTGGCGTCTGCTGAACGGGGCTTCGCGCAGGTGTGTGGCGTGTGTCAACGGCTGCGCCGGTGCGGTGGGGTAGGCTGGACTCCCATACCGATCACGTTCAGGGAAAGATCATGCCGGAGATGGATATCAGCGCAGCGGCCGATGAAGTCGTCGCCCTGTTGCGGCAGAACGATGCCCGTGGCGCGGCCGCCCGCCTGGAGGCCCTGCACAACGGCCAGCGTGCGGTGGTGCAGGAATCGCTGGATCGCTACATCGCGGCGCGGGGCGCCACCGAGCTTGAGGCGCTGCGACGGAGCGGTGGCGTATCCGCCACCGACGCGGCCACGGTCAAGCCGATGCTGGATCGCCTGAGCGACGCGACGCGCCCACCGCGCATGCCCGACGCCGCGGAGACTGCGGGCCTGAGCCAGGCCCAGCAGTACGACGTGTATGGCAGTATCGTGGCCCAGCGCGGCAACGCCGCGGCGAACGATGCGATGGCCACGCAGGATCGCGTGGTGCTGGGGCTGCGCGACGAGAACCGCACCACCGAGGCGCGAGGACGTGGTGTCTACGACGACCGCATCGTGGTGCTGTGGAAGGATGCGCAGGGCCACGGCCATGTGCGCGAGTTCAACCAGGCCACGACAGAACCGACCGCCCAGTACGACGGACACGCCAAGACCACGCCACGCAGCCCTGGCTTCGGCAACGTGGCGCCGCGTACCAAGACCGAGGGCGAGGACGTCAATGGCGACCGGGTCAAGGATCTTGGACGGTTGGGCGAAGGCACCACCGAGATGCGCGCGACCACGCATCCGCGCAACGGCCATCCCGATGAGTTCGCGTTGCGCCCTTCGCAGGCGGCGATCACCGCCGGCGCTGGACGGGTGGAGCGCGACAGCAATGGCGATGGCTGGTTCGATGCGCGCGATACCCAGGGCGTGCAGCACCTCAACGACACCTTCAAGATCCATCGTGGCAGCCGGTCCAATACCGATTCGGCGGGCTGCCAGACCATCGGCGGCGGTGAGTACGACGACTTCGTGGCGACGGTACGCGGCACCCCCGGGCAGAACCGCTGGCAGTATGTGCTGACCTCGGTTGCGCCGGGCCAGGCGCGCGGGCTGGGACAGGACACGCCGCTCGCGGCCAATGACGATCCCCGGCAGCCGCAGCATCGCGACCATGCCCTGCAGCAGCAGATCAGCACGCACCTGCAGGCCTTGGGCGGGCGCTACGCCGAGCATGCCGATGACTACAGTCTGGTCTTGCTGCGCGAAGCGAAGGCCGCAGGCATCACCCGGGTCGACCAGATCGTGGCCAGCAATCCCAGTGGCGGCCGCGCTGCGGGTGAGACACTGTTCCTGGTGCAGGGCAATCCGGGCGATCCGGCGGCCGTGCGCGCAGGCGTCAACGCAGCCGAGGTGCGCGAGACTGCGGTGGAAACCAGCCTGCGCCAGCTGCAGCAGCAAGCGCGCGAACAGGGTGCACCCGTGCCCGCGCCGGCACAGCAGCACGAAGCACCCGCGATGGGAGGACGTTGAAGGATGGTCCGTCTACCCTTGATGTCCGGTTTGCCGTGGGTGTTGCTGCTGGCGTGCAGCGCATGCGCACCCGCCGGGGAGCACACCGTGCCGGTCGCACCCGCTGCGAAGCCTGAGGCGAAACCGGAGACCTTGCCTGCGCAGGCAGGACCCACTGAACGCGGATTGCCTGCGTTACCGGAAGCTTCCGGCAGCGCCCATTCCGGCGGCCGCTACGCTGCGCTGCCCGAACCGGCCAGGCGGGTGCTGGCGCAGTTGAAGTGCAACGTGGAGAGTGCCGGCAATGCGCAGGTGCTTTCCATTCCCGCGCAGGGTGGCCAGCAGGATTTCATGGTCACCGATCGCAGCGGACCGCGTTTCCGCTACTGGATGCGCTCGTTCTCCAGCAGTGGCGGTACCACCGGGTATCTCGTGCAGCTGCAGGACTGCCCAGCAACCACCACGGGCATGCGCGCCTACATCGCGCAGGGAGCCGCACCGCTGCAGGATGTCACCGCGTCGTTGCTGGCGCAGGCCGAGCTGCCTGATGCGGCGACGATGACGGCTTACCAGGACAGGGGCGCGGGCGATCTGTTCGCCTTCATCGGGCAGCTGGACAAGGTGCCGGTGGTGCGCTGGGTGGCCGAAGCCGACCCCGAGCAGCCATTGGCCGACGCTGCGCGCAGCTTCGACCATGGCAATGCCATCCACGGCGGTTTCCTGCGCTGGAACCAGGATCACTTCGAAGTGGACAGGACCGTGCCGGCCGGGCTATGGCCCTGCGATGACAGCCCGCTATTGCCGTGCAGGGGCGACCCGTTCGTGACTGGGCGTTGAGACATCGCGCGCATAGAAATCGGCAATGCGTGGAATGAACTGCTGCGGATTGGCACCGACAAGATTGGTCAGCACCACCACCGCCACGCCGCGCTCGGGATAGACCACGAACGCCGAGCGCGCACCGCCGATACCGGCCACTTGAAGGTCGGGCGATGCGCGCAGTACCGGCCAGCCCCCCGCCCACGGGCCGGCACGGCCATCCGCCAGGCGCTCTGCGCTCCACATCCGCCGCAGGGCGGTCTCCGGCAGCAGGCGACCTTCGGTCAGCGCGACCAGCCAGCGCGCGGTGTCGTCGGCGGTGGTGAGGATGCCGCCACCGGCCCACAGCGAAGGCGGTATGTCGTAGAACCAGTGCGACAGGCGGGACGGTGCATCCGCAGCGTCGGTGGCACGCGGGGCCAGGCTGTACATCGTCGCCGCATCCGGAATCAGGTCGTAGCTGTCGCCGAAGGTGGTGCGGGCCATGCGCGCGCTGCTGAACTGGCCGGTGGCGAGGAAACGTTCGTAGGGCATGCCGGATTGCTTTGCGATGATCCGTGCCAGCAGTACGTAGTTGGTCTGGTTGTAGGCGAAGCGCTGCCCGGGTTCGGCTTCGAGCGGCTGCGCAGTGACGGCCGCCCACGCCTGCGCTTCTGAGCCACCGCCCAGCAGTCCCTTCGCATCAAGGATGTCCGGAAGGCCGGAGGTATGCGCCAGCAGCTGGTGTACGCGTACGTCGCTCCACGCTGGCGGAAGATCATCCAGGTAGCGCGAGGCCGGCGCGTCCAGATCCAGCTGCCCCTGCTGGGCCAGCTGCGCGGCGGCCACGCCGGTGAACGCCTTGGTGGCCGAATTGAGCGGGAAACGGGTGTCGCGCGAGGCAAGCACACCGTTCTCCACGTTGGCCAGCCCGTAGGCCTCGGACAACACCGTCTGCCCGTCCTTGACCACCGCGATCTGCAATCCCGGGATGCGCTGCTCCAGCATGATCTGGCGGATCAGGCGACGGGTCTGGTCGTTGGCCTGGTCCTGGCTGGCAGAGACGGCGGCGAAGGGCAGTGCACTGATGAGCATGAGCAGGACTCGGAGCATTGGGCGGGACATGCGGAATTCCAGCGGGGCGTTGCGGATCGGATGCAGCGGGCGGGTCAAAGGTTTAAGCGCTCGGTGGTGCCTACCGTTCGTCGGCCCATGACTTCCGGGGGGTTGACTACAGTTGTCGTCAAGCTGACAGTGACGACACGTGTAGTCAAGGGAGTGGTGTCATGCGTGGCAAGACCATCGGGGACCAGGAACTGGCCCTGCTGCAGTACATCGATGAACATGCGCCGGCCACGGTCGGCGAGGTCGCCAGTGGCTACGGCGAGGCCCGCGGCCTGGCCCGTTCCACCGTGCTGACGATGATGGAGCGGCTGCGGGCGAAGGGGTATCTTCAGCGCCGGCAGCAGGACGGCGTCTACCGCTACCAGGCCACCCGTGGCCCGCAGAGCGTGCTGCAGGGTGCCGTGGCCCAGTTCGTCGACAACACCCTGCAGGGCTCGGTGTCGCCGTTCGTGGCCTACCTGTCGCAGCGCCAGCAGGTCAGCGACAACGAACTGGCCGAGCTGGAAGCGCTGGTCGCCCAACTCCAATCGCGTCGCCACGAGGGCTGAGCCATGGACACCACGATGCTGATTCCGATGCTGGAACGGTTGGGCTGGACCAGCCTGCAGACCGTGCTGCTGGTGGCGCTGGTGTACGGCCTGTGCCGCGCGCTGCCGTCGCTGTCGGCGGCGACCCGCTGCCGTCTGTGGTGGCTGGTCTCGCTGCAGGCCGTGCTCGGCCTGTTCTGGAGCCAGCCGTTGCAGTTGGCCTGGCTGCCGGCGCCGCAGGCGGTGGCGATGACCGCGACCGACGTGGCCGCTGACATCGTCTACCCCCTGGCCCCGGAGGCCTCTGCACAGTTGCTGGCCGCGATGCCGCTGCCCGCGGCCGAAGTACCGGCAGTTGCGTGGTGGGCGGTCGCACTGTCCGCGCTGTGGCTGTCCGGCGTGCTGGTGATGGCGCTGCGCACCTTCGGTGAGTGGCGCCGCTGCCGCGCACTGCTGGCTGCGGCGTATCCCTGCGAGGACGAAGCGCTGGTGCAGGCCCTGCAGCTGGCCTCCGATGCCCACGGCGTGCGCCGTGCGCCGCGGCTGTGGATGAGCACGCAGGTGGACGCACCGCAGCTGGTCGGGCCGTTCCGCCCGGTGCTGCTGCTGCCGGCCGGCGACAACGTCCTGCAGGGCGATGCGCTGGACCTGGCACTGACCCACGAACTGCAGCACCTGCAGCGCCGTGACCTGCAATGGGGCCTGCTGCCCGCGCTGGCCCAGCACCTGTTCTTCTTCCACCCGCTGCTGCGCCTGTCGGTGCGCGAATACGCGCAGGCCCGCGAGGAAGCCGTGGATGCGGCGGTGGTCGGCCAGCATGGCGCCAGCCGCCAGGCCTATGGCCGCCTGTTGCTGCAGCTGGGCGTGGCCCCGCAGCCGCATCTGGGCGTGGCCAGCGCCGCACCGAGCACCACCAGCCTCAAGCGTCGCCTGCTTTCGCTGCAGTCGCACCGGTCCTGCCCGCGTCTGCTGGCGGTGGCGCTGACCGCTGTGGTGGTGGTGGTGGGCGTGGCACCGATGCGGCTGGTCGCAGCGCCGGTGCCGCCGGCCCCGCCCGCACCTCCGGCCGCCCCGAAGGCTGTGGTGCCGCCCCCGCCGAAGGCTCCGGAAGCCCCGCCCGCACCAGCCTCGGCCGCGCGCGTTCCGGCCGAGCCGGTGGCTCCCGCACCGCCCGCAGAACCGGCCGATATGGAAGAACCCTCCGGTCCTGACGATGCCGATGTGGCCGATGTCGACGATGCCGCTGGCATGGATGAGGACCATGACGGCACGACCACCACCTCCTCCATCACGACCTACGGTCGCCTCGATCTGGGCAAGTCGCCCCGGGAGGCCTTCGTGCTGGTCGATGGTGATTCGACCTTCGCCAACGGCGGCATGGACGACGTGATGGTGGCCCGCAGGCAGCTCGGCAAGGGCCCGGCGCTGTGGTTCCGCCAGGGCGACAAGCGCTATGTGGTGCGCGACCCGATGTTGATCCAGTCGCTGCAGCGCGCCTATGCCGGTGCGGCGGACCTTGGTCGCCAGCAGAGCGAACTGGGCCGCCAGCAGAGTGCGCTGGGCCGCCAGCAGGGCGACCTGGGCAAGCAGATGGGTGAGATAGGGCGTCTGCAGGGTGAAGAGGCGCGCCGCCTGGCACTGGCCGCAGCGGAGGCCGCGCGCAGTGCGATGGCCGCGCATGACATCAACCGCGAAGCGGCGGCCGAAGCGGCGAAGGCGGCGCGGGGCGCGACCAACGACGCGGCGGTTGCACGTGAGGCCGCACGTGAGGCTGCCGCCGAGGCGCGTCGTGCGATGCAGGAAGTGGACAACGAAACCGCGCGTGCCAGCCGCACCCGCGCCATGCAGCGCCTGGCCAGCCAGCAGTCTGAACTGGCCAGCCGCCAGGCGGCGCTGGGCAGCCAACAGGCCGCGTTGGGCGAGCGCCAGGCACGCGTGCACGCGCAGGCATCGCAGCAGGCGCAGCAGGTGATCGCGCGCGCACTGGCCAGTGGCAAGGCCGAGCGACTCTGATCGGTAGTGCCGGCCGCTGGCCGGCAATGGGGGGTGCCGGCCAGCGCCGGCACTACCCTGGGAACATCAACCGCAGCTGGCGCGCTCGATGCGGTTCTGCGCATCCACCTGCACGGTCACGCGGTCCTGGCGGAAGTCCATGGTCACCGCCATACCCGGCTTGACCACCCGTGCATTGCGCGCACCGCTGTCAGCCACCAGTTTCTTGATCGTGGCTTCGTCGGCGGTCCTGCCGGTGAAGGCGTCCAGCGCCTCCGGTTTGCATTCGTGCGCGGCATCGGCCACGGGCGCTGGCGCGGGATCATGGGAGGTGCTGCTGCCGGCATGACTGCAGGCGGCCAAGGGCAGGATGGCGAGCAGGACCAGGGGATTGAGGTGCATCGTCGGGCTCCAGGCGTGGATGGTGGCGGCAGTGTCGCCGCTGCCACCGTCAGGCCGCGTCAAGGCCTATTGCCCGACCAGCGCCAGCGTCTCGCGCTCGCGCTGCTCCTCGTGCACCAATCGTTGCAGCAGCAGGGCCAGCGTCACCACATCCTGATGGTTGTGGTCGGCCACCCGGCGCAGGTTCACCGCGTCGCCGCCGCGCAGGAAGCGCAGCCATGCGCCCGGCGCTTCCGAGCCGGGCAGGTCGTCCTCGCGCACCACGCGCAGCAGCTGGCGCTCGATGGTGGACAGCCTGCAGTTCTCCCAGGTGCCGCGATAGCGGCGACGGGTGGGGTAGAGCAGGTCCACATGGTCCAGCGCGGTGATCGGATCGCGTTGTCGCGCCAGCCGGTAGCGCGCCTTCAGCAGCGGCGCATCGTAGCTGCGGCCGTTGTAGCTGCAGAACACGGTGGAGGGCTGCAGCCAGCTGGCGAAGGTGGCCAGCATCGCTTCTTCCGCAGCCATGGTGGACATCAGCAGCTGGCGGATGCGCAGGCCTTCGCCACGCTGCGGGCACACGTGCCAGTCGGCCGCGCCGATCATGAAGGCACGCGTGCCGGTGCCACCGGCCAAGCCGGTGGTCTCGGTATCGAAGAACAGCAGGTCGCGCGCAGCTACGTGCTGGTCCTCGCGCTTGGCGAAGGCCAATGACAGCGGGGCGGTCGGGATTGGTTGCGGCTGCAGCGATTCAATCAGGAACAGGCCCGGCGCGATCTCCTCGCCGGGCAGCTGACGATCCTGTGCACTGGCGCGTGCCGGCGCGGCTCCACCGCGCGAACGCAGGCCGAGCAGGCGATGCAGACCGCCCACTTCCGGCCGACGCAGCGGTGCGGGTGCCGGTGTGGAGACCGCAGCGCCGGTCGGCTTGTGGCGGATCTCCTGTTCGACCCAGGCGAACACCGAACGTTCGGCCGGTGGTTGCCGCGCATCGTTCGCGGCCACGGGTGCCGGTGGCGCAGGGGGCACGTCCGGCGCGGCCGGTGTGCTCGCCTTCGGGTCGCCGGCCTGCCGCCGCAGCAGGCGCAGCTTGTCCAGGCTCAGGCTCACGGTGCCAGCAGCTCCATCGGGTCGCGCGTGGTCACCACCACGTCGGGCACGTGCTGGCAGGCGTCGGCATCGAACAGGTCGAGCACGCGCAGCGCCAGCGCGCGCGGCGAAGTCTCATCGTCTTCCTTCGCGGCCAGCACCGGGCCCACGCAGGCCGGGCAGCCGGCCCTGCAGTCGCAGCGCTGCACCAGTTCGCGCGCGCGCTGCACCAGTTCGGCCTGGCGCTGCCACAGCGGTTCGCTGAGGCCGACGCCGCCGGGGAAGTTGTCGTACAGGTAAACGGTGGGCACGAACTCCTGCAGCAGCTCCACCCCACCGGGATCGCCCTCGCTGCCGCGCAGCTGGCCGCGGCCGCGCTGGTCGGCGATCGCGAACCAGGAACCATCGCCGTTGCCCACCGACTTCTGCAGGTCGCGCGCATCGGCCATCACCGCCACGGTGGCGACGATGTGCAGTGCATACGCGGCGCCGAGGAAGCCATCCAGCGCATCCTGCTTGCTGGCGAACGCGCGCAGCAGCAGCGCCTGCGGCAGCTGCCACCACACCGCAGTGGTGTGCAGTTCCTGGTCGGGCAGGTTCACCGGCCCGTAGCCGATGTTCTCGTGGGTGTAATAGCGGATCTTCTTGTAGCCGGCCACGCGGCGCACCACGTGCACTTCGCCATGATGCGAATCGCCACGGCCGGCCACGCCGCCATCGAAACGGTCCAGCACCTTGAGCTTGGTGAAGTCGATGCTGTCGGTGTAGTAGTCCACGTGGGTGCGGGTGACGTAGGCCTTGCGCCCCTCCCAGTCCAGCGTCTCCACCTGGTACGGGGTGGACTGCACCATGTGGATGGCGCCCTCGTACAGGGTGAGCGCGGCGGCGGAGTAATCGACCTCGGCGATGATCTGCTGGCGGCCATCGCTGCGGTCGACCACCACGAAGTTGCCGTCGGCCACCGCACGCAGGCTGACCGCGTTGGCTGGATAGCTGTCGGCGATCCATTCCCAGCGCTCGCCTTCGCGGTGGATCACTTCTGTCTCTGCCAGCGCTTCCAGGAATACCTCCGGATCGATCGGGCCGAAGCCATCGCCGACCCGGAACGGCAGCTCGAAGGCCGCGCAGCGGATATGGTCGAACAGGATCAGCGGCTGGTCCGGCGCGATGCGCGCGTGCTCGGGCGAGGCCTCGGCGAAGAAGTCCGGGTGGCGAACCACATACTGGTCCAGCGGCTGCGAGCTGGCCACCATCACTCCCAGTGCGGGTTGCTGGCGGCGGCCGGCGCGGCCGAAGCGCTGCCAGGTGGCGGCCACGCTGCCGGGGTAGCCGTTGAGGATGACCACGTCCAGGCTGCCGATATCCACGCCCAGTTCCAGTGCCGACGTGCTGACGATGCCGTCGATGTTGCCGGCACGCATCGCGCGCTCGGTCTCGCGCCGCTCGGTGGGCAGGTAGCCACCGCGGTAGGCGCGGATGCGCGGCGGTTTGCGCGGGTCGTGGTCGAAGATGTCCTTCAGGTACTTGGTCAGCACTTCCACCATCAAACGTGTCTGCGCGAACACCAGGGTCTTCAGCCCGGACTTGATCGCGATGCGCGCGATGCGGTTGCTCTGTGAGCGCGCCGAGGCGCGCAGGCCCAGGTCCGGATTGATCACCGGCGGGTTCCACAGCAGCACCTGTTTCGGCCCGCTGGGCGCACCGGATTCAGTGATGGCAGTCACCGGGGCCTCGATCAGCGCCTCGGCATGCGCCTGTGGGTTGCCGATGGTGGCCGAGCACAGGATGAACTGCGGTTGCACGCCGTAGAACGCGCAGATGCGCTTGAGCCGGCGCAGCACGTTGGTGACGTGGCTGCCGAACACGCCGCGATAGGTATGCACTTCGTCGATGACGATGTAGCGCAGGTTCTCGAAGAACTGCGCCCACTTGGTGTGATGCGGCAGGATGGCCTGGTGCAGCATGTCCGGGTTGGACACCACGATGTCGCCGTGCAGGCGGATGGCCTGTCGTGCATCGCCGGGCGTGTCGCCATCGAAGGTGAAAGCCTTTACGCCCAGATCGCCGGCGCGGTTGAGTTCCAGCAGCTCGGCCACCTGGTCCTGGGCCAGTGCCTTGGTCGGGAACAGGTACAGCGCCTTGGCCTTGTCCTGCATTGCCGCGCTGACCACCGGCAGGGTGTAGCACAGCGACTTGCCGCTGGCGGTGGGGGTGACGATGGCCACGTGCTCGCCGCGCTGGCTGGCCTCCCAGGCTTCGGCCTGGTGGCTGTAGAGCTGTTCGATGCCACGCGCCTTCAGCGCAGCGGCCAGGGCAGGCGGAACTGAATCGGGAATGGGCGCATAGCGGCCTTCGCGGCCGGGAATGGCAAAGCTGCCGGTGATGCGGTCCTGGTAGCGGCGCTGCAGGCGCGCGCTGAGCAGGGCGCCGTCGCGGGCGGGCAGGCCGTCGCGCGTGGCGAGCTTCTGCTCGGCATCGGCGGTGCGCTTGGCGAGTTCGTAGGCCATGGAAGATGGAGCCGGGACGGATTGCGAGGGGTCACATGGCACCACACTCACGTCTCAGGATGTGAGACACCGCACACGGAGGGCGTGAACCGTTCAGTGCCCGCGTCCCGTGGCGTCGCCGCATCTCCCCTGGCTGAACAGCTGCCAGTGCAGCAACGAAATCTGAAGCCGGCATCCGTATCCTTGGGCGCTGGACGCAACCAACAGGTGGATGGCTGTGGCACGACGTGGAACGCAGGGAGCCCTCCTGGCCGGCATGCTGCTGGCCGGCATCGCGCAGGCGCAGCAGGCCACGCCGGTGGCGGTGCCCGATCCTGCGCCCGTTCCCCCGGTGGATGCTTCGGCGGCAACCACCGCACCGATCTCCACCGCTCTGCCGCAGGACAACGTCACCACCCTCGGCGAAGTGCGTGCGCTCAAGCCGGAAGACGAGCCGCTGGATCTCTACCGCTTCAAGAACCCGGTGAAGTTCGGTGACAACCGCTTCAGCCGTGACTGGAGCGAACCGCCATCGCCGGAGCAGGTGAGCATGGGCGGCGGCTACATCATGATGGGCGTGGTCAAGGGTGTGATGGCGGCGGCCAAGGGCGTGAACAAGCTCACGGGTGGACCTTCGCAGATCCAGGCCGCCGTGGCGCGGCCGCCGCCGGAACTCAGTGCGGAACAGCAGCGGCGCGCGCTGCTGTTCTCCCAGGAACAGAATGCTGGCGACGCGCCGCCGGTGAAGTAGGCCGGTATATCCTGCCGGCTTCCCCACCAATAGTGCTGCTATGTTCCTGCGTTCGATCTGCCTGATGGCCGCGTTGCTGCCGGCCTCCGCCTTCGCTTCCGGCATCGCCGATGACGGCGCCTGCCGCAATGGCGCGTTCCCGTCCGAACAGAGCCGGTTCGCACTGGCACGGGTGGTCGATGCTCCGCGCCTGTACCTGCTTGGCGACATGGACGGCTGCCCGGCCAAGGGCGAACCGGCCTGCCGACAGCGCAGCTATGTGGTCAACGGCGATACGGTGGTGACCGGGCGCGACCTGGGCGCTTATCGCTGCGCGTTCTTCCCGAACAGGGTGGGTGGCAGTGCCGGCTGGGTGGACCGCAGCAAGCTGCAGCCATTGCCGGTGGCCGTGCCGTCGCTGCAGGACTGGGCGGGCAACTGGAAGGACGGCGACAACGGCCTGCGCATCACCGTGCAGGGTGGGCAACTGCATGTGGAGGGGGACGCCTACTGGCCCTCCGCCAACCCCACGCCGGAGCAGCGTCCCTACGGACCGAACATGGGCCAGGTGGAAGCGCGCGCCGCGCCGCGCGGTGCCGACGTCGAGTTCGTCGAGGATACCTGCAAGGTACGCGTGCATTCGCTGGGCGAGGTGCTGATCGTGGCCGACAACAGCGAATGCGGTGGCATGAACGTGCGCTTCAACGGCGTGTACCGGCGCGCGGGCAAGGGTTGAAGGACGCCTGACGGAGGGGGGCAGAGCCCTTCCGCGGGCGAAAGGGATCCGACCCCGGGGTCAGCGCCGCCGTTCCAGCCACCACAGCAGCGATGCGCACAACACGAACGCCAGCCACCACGGCCAGCGTGAGCCCGGCACGGGCTGCATCACCGACGCGTTCGCCGACGTGCTGGAGGCCAACGCCTGCGTGGTCGCATCGATCATCGCCTGCCGATGCAGTGCAGGTGCGTCCTTCGGGTCGAACACATAGCGCCAGACGATACTGTCGCCATGCCGCAGGCGCTGCCAGCCTGCCTCACGGGGCCACCAGCCGGCGCAGCGCAGCGCCGACGTTGCACCATCGGCGATCAGCGGCACGCTGTCGCCACGCGGGTTGAAGGCCTGCAGCGGCGCCTGCACGCCGCACAGCGCCTGCCGTTCGCCTGCCCAGCTGATCGGCTGTGGTGACCACAGCGCATCACCGCTGCCCTGCGCGCGTGCCAGCGTGGCAACCACGTCGCTCCACAGTTCGCCGTGGCGGTCATCGCGGCCTGCCAGCACCCAGCGCCAGCTGTCGGTCAGCGGCAGCAGGCCGATGCGGCCCTTGCCGACCGCGCGCCAGCCGCCGACGGCCTGGCCGCCCCGATCGTGCAGCAGCGCGTTGCTGCCCGGCGCCTGCAACGCCAGTGCTTCCAGCGAAGGCAGCGCGGCACTGTGCGAGCTGCGGTCGGCCTCCTCGCCGTAGCCGGTCGGCAATGTGCCAGCGGCGAGCGGGCCACGGCGTGCGGCGAGGATCGCGCTTTCGCCATCGCCGGGAAGTTCGAGGGGGTGGCTGCTGCCATCACCCTGCACTGGCAGGCCCAGATCGCGAAGGCGTTGCCGCGCGCTGGCCGAAGGTGCGCCCGCACTGCGCACCAGCACGCCCAGTCCATCGCGCAGCGCCTGGCGCACGGCGGCCAGCTGGCCCGCACTCAATGCCGCCAGGCTGCGCTCGTCCAGCAGCAACAGATCGCTGCGCGTGAGCGATGCTGCATCGATCGACACCGCGCCATCGCCGATGCTGAGTCCGGCCCCGGTATCCGCCTGCACCTGCACACGGATGCCTGCATCGGCTGCCCAGCGCCGCAGGTACTTCAGCTCTGGACCCGGCGCGCCGGCGCGCACCAGCAGGCGCAGCGGTGCGGACGGCAGGGTCTGCTGCGGCACCGGTACGCTGTCCACCACATGGCCGTCGGCATCGAGCAGGCGCAGCTGGAACACGCTGCGGCCTTCGGCGCGGGCGATGCCACTCAGCTGCACGCGACCGTCGTCGGCAACGTCCGTGCGATCGACCACGCTGTCGGCCGGGTCGAGCAGTTCGGCCTTCGCCTTGGCCGCGCCACGCGCCTGCGCCAGCACGTCGAAGCGGGCACCGGGTGCGACATCGGCCGGCGGCTGCAGCGCGATCCAGCCGCGCGGCTCCGGTGCAGCCTGCCAACGCACATCCGGCGGCAGCACCGCGTCGCGGTCACGTGCGACCAGGCCCGCACCGACCAGCGTCAGCGTGGCGGCCGGATGCTGGCGCAGCGCGGTGGCCAGGTCGGGTACGCGCTGTGCGCCGGGCACATCGGCAGCTTCCGGCAACAGCAACAGCGGGCCTTCGCTGGCCGGGAGTGCGCCGGCCTTGCCGGCATCGACGCCAAGCACGACCAGCCCACCTGCGGGTTGCTGGCGGGTGGGGGGCGCCAGGCAGAAATACAGCAGCGTGGCGACGATGATCTGCAGTGCGATCACGACCCACCGGTGGCCGGGGTGCGCAGTGTCCGCACGCAGCTGGCGCACGCTGGCGATGACCACGATCAGGGCGAGTGCCGGTGCAATCCACAGGTTCACAGCGGAGGCATTCATGGCTGCGCCTCCAGCGCGTCGAGGTAGCGCTGGCCCATCGCATCGGCGGCACTGCGCCGCATCGCCTGTGGCAGCGGACGCTGCAGCGCCCGCCACAACTGTGCGCGCAGGCGCTGGCGGCAGTCGCCGCAGTCGGGCTCGATGCGCAGCTGCTCGATGGCCGCAGCCAGATCGAGTGCATCGGGCAGGTAGGCGGCGTTGCGCTGCTGCCAGGCCGCCAGCGCATCGAGATTCGGTGCGCCGTTGTCATCACCGAGGCGTTGCCAGGCTTCAACGATGGCCGGGTCCGGCGGGGTTCGCGCGGCCAACGGCAGTTCACGACTGGCCAGTCCGGCGCGATCACCGCCCAGCCGGCGGCTTTCATCGATGGGTGGCAGCTCCGGCCCGACCCGGGCCAGGTAGATGCGCTCGGCCTGCTGCACCTGCTTGATGAAGCCCAGCGCCTTGTAGGCAAATGGCAGCGCCTGCTCCGGGCGGCCCTGGCGCAGCTCGCCTTCGGCCGACCACATCTGATCCAGCGCGGCCTTCAACGTGGCGCGGGTCTGCGGATCGAGCAGGGTGGTCGCCTCGGCGTGGTCATGTGTGTGCCCGTATTCGGAAAGCACGTCGGTCTCGCTGCCGAACACCGGCGGGATATCTGCGTTGGCTGTACTGCCATGATCGTGGCCATGGTCGTCTTGCGCGCCGGCCTGCGCGCCATGGTCGTGTTCGTGATCGTCGTTGTGGCCGTCTGCGGTCGGCGCATCGCTGGTGGGCAGGTCGCTGGTCGGCGGCGGCTTCGGCGCACCTTCGCTTTCCTCGCCCAGGAACTGGCCGTAGCGCAGGCGCAGGATGCGCTGGTCGACACCGATCGCATCGCTGCGCTTCACGAAGTCCTCGGCGGCCAGGCTGGGTCGCTGCCGGATCAGCGCTTCGGCATCGATGATGATCTGCCGCTGGCTGCGGAAGTACGCAGGCAGGGTCTTCTTGATGCGGCCCTCGAGCTCTGCACCGAGCGCGACTTCGGCGCTGGGCAGGCGCAGGATCACGCTGCTGCTGCGCCCGGTCTGCGGCGTGGGTGCATGATTGTCGCGTACCTCCAGCTGGGCGATCACATCGTTGCCAGGCTGCGCGCCCAGCGCAGCCAGATCAAGGGTGTGGGCGAAACGCCGCGCGGTGGCTTCGCCGCTGCCGGCAAGTGTGACGCTGCGCTTCACGAAGGTGATGTTCTCACCGCTGCCCTGGGTAGTGGTGATCGACAGCGTTGCCTGCGCCGCGACACCGTAATCGTCGCTGGCCTCGAAGCGCAGTGCCCACTGCCGTTGCCCCGGCGTGCCCAGCACCAGGCTGGCCGTGGGCTCCAGTACGCGCACGCTGGGTGCACGGTCGGCCACCACATCCAGCCGATGCAGGCGGGTCTCTGCCAGTGCCGGTTCGCTCACCACGCGGTACAGCAGCGGCATACGTGCCACATCCTGCGCCTGCCACTGTCCTTCGCGCTCGCTCAGTGGCAACCGGCGACCATCGTGGAACTGCAGCCATGCCTTGTCCGGGGCGCGGTCGAAGCGCAGGGACCAGGACAGCCGGCTGTCGGCGGCAACCTTCGCATCCAGCGCATTCTGGGTGAGCGTGGCCTGGCCGGTATAGGCCGGCGCGTCGATGCGCAGGCGGGTGGACTGCAGCCGCAGCGGGCCCGCAGCAGCAGCGCTGCCAGGCGTCGGCGTGCGGACAGGCACGGAGCCGGGGCTGGAACGTGGCCAGCCGAATGCCAGCACAACAATGGCCAGGCCTGCGATCCAGTACAGCGCCAGTGCCCCACGCGGCCAGCGCGGACGCAGCTCCGGCATCGCGCGTTCCAGCATGGCCAGCACATGCACACGCTGGCGCTGCTGCAGCGGATTGAGCGTGGCGGCATCGGCGAACAGCAGATCGGCACTGTCCTCGCTGGCACCACTGCCATCGAGCTGGCGCTGCAGCCACTGCCGGTCCAGTTGGCGGGCACGTGCAGTGGCGAAGGCCGCACACGCGAGCAGGCTGATCGTGCCGACGACGCAGGCGATATCGAAGCCTGCCAGACGCAGGGCCAGTATCGTTGCGGCCAGCGCCCACGGCAGGCACAGCAGCAGGGTGATGAGCGCACGGCGGCGGCGCGCGCGTTGCCAGGCGTGTTGCAGGGCATTCATGCGCCCACCCTGCGCCGGGCGCTGCTGGCCATCCAGCGTTCCAGCGCGAACAGCAGCACGACGGCCAGCAACAGCCAAGGCGTGGGCTCACGCAGCGGTGGTGTTGCAGCAGGCAATGCGGTCCGCTGCGGTGCCTGGTCACGTGCATCGCCCAGGCGCGGGGCCGTAGGCGGCTGCAGCGCCAGCAGCAGGGCACGTGGCAGGCGCGGATCGCGCAGCGCAGGGTTGCTGGCGGCATTCCAGCCACCCGGCAGCGCCAGCAGATAGCCGTGGCCGATGCGTTGCTGCCACAGCAGCGGTGCGCCCTCGGCATCGCGCAGCAGGATGCGGGCGCTGGCAGCAGGCTTGCCGGCAGTCATGACACGACCGCCGCCGCGCAGCCACGCCTGCCAGTTCGCCGGCAGTGCATCGCTGCGGCTCCACACGCCGATCTCACCGCGCTCCGGCAGGGCATCCGCCGGCAGCGGAGCAAGCGGTGACTGCACGCCCCACGCGCGCTGCAGTGCGTTCAACCAGCGCTGGGCAGTGGCCGAAGCATCGCTGTGCACGCGCAGGCGCGGCGACGTCGCGGCACTCGGTTGCGCAGTGACCGGCATCGGCTGCGTGTGCCACTGCACGTCGCGCGACAGCTGCAGGCGGGCACCATCCAGGCCGGGCAGGGGATCGGGAACGTGCACGGTCAATGCGGTGCCGACGGGCAGCTGCGCGTCCAGTTCGCGCAGCAGGCTGGGCAGGGAGGCGGTGGCTGCAGGGGGTGCCTGATCAATGGCGGGGAAGCCGGGTGCCAGCCAGTGCCAGTTGCCATCCTCGGCCGTTCCACGCAGGGTCGTAGCATCCAGTCCCGGCGCTACCACGGTCCATGCAGCGGGAGGCGCCGTCGGGCCAGTCAACACAGGTCGTGCCAGCAGCAGGGCCAGTGCGGCCAGCAACAGCAGGCGCACCAGCAGCAACGGCCAGTCATCGAAGCGGATGCGCTGGCGTGGCCGTATCTGCGCGCGCAGCCAGCGCAGCGCGGCGAAATCCAGTGGCGTGTACGGATGGCGGCGGGCCAGGTGGATCAGCAGCGGCAGCAACCCTGCGGCGAGCGCGGCCAGGCCGAGCGGGAACAGCAGGGTCATGCATCGCCCCCACGGCCAAACAGCGCCTGCAGCGCCTGGTCCAGCGGCTGGTCCAGCCAGCCGGTGGCACTGGCAATCCCGTTGGCCTGCAGGCGCGCATGCAATGCGCTGCGTGCGTCGGCGAAGCGCTGCAGGTAGTCAGCGCGGATCGCCGCACCATCGCCCAGCAGTTCCTCGCCGGTCTCCGGGTCGCGGAAGCGGTGGCCGACGTCGAATGGGAAGTCGCGCTCGTCGGCGGTGAGGATCTGCAGCAGTGCCACTTCGCGGCGCGCGCTGGCCAGTTGTTCCAGCAGCACGATGCCGGCGTCGTCGAAGCCATCACCGATTGCCAGCAGCAGGTCGCCCGGGCGCACGCGCTCCCACAGCGGCCGAAGGCGATCGGCCGCAGGCCAGGCGCCGCGCGCCTGCAGGGCGTGCAGTTGCAGATGCACGCGATCACGCTGGCGCGCGCCGTTCGCCGCGGGGACCAGCTGCAGGCCATCGCCATTGATCGCCAGCAGGCCGAAACGGTCACCCTGCTGCAAGGCCAGCTCAATCACGCACGCGGCCACGCCGCGCATATGGTCCAGACGCGAGTGCTGCGGTGCCGCGCGATCCGCCTGGCCGGCCGAGGCGGTGGCATCGAGCAGCAGCCAGACCGTGATCGGGCTTTCGCGTTCGGACTCGCGCACGAAGAAGCGGTCCGAGCGTGCATACAGCTTCCAGTCGATCTGGCGGAGTTCGTCACCAGGCTCATAGGCACGGTACTGGGCGAATTCGAGGCCGGCACCGCGGCTGCGGCTGGCGTGCTGGCCGATGCCACTGGCACCGCTGGCCAGGCGCGGCCGCAGCCGCAACATGCGCAGGCGCGCACGCAGTTCGGGCGGCAGGGTCAACGGCGTACCTGCGTTCACGCGTGGCTCAACCCGGGAAGGGCACGGCCTGCAGCAGCGCGGCGACCACGTCGTCGGCACGCTTCTGCTCGGCCTCGGCCGCGAACGACAGCAGCAGGCGATGGCGCATCACCGGCGCGGCCAGCGCCTGCACGTCCTCGCGGGTGGCGGCGAAACGGCCCTGCAGCAGTGCGCGTGCCTTCGCTGCCAGCACCAGCGACTGGCCGGCACGCGGGCCGGCGCCCCACTTCACCCATTGGTTGATCGCCGCCGGAGCACCGTCGCCGGGCCGGCTGGCGCGCACCAGGCGGGTGATCCAGGCGAGCACATCCGGGCTGACATGCACCTGGCGCACCGCGGCCTGCAGCGCGATCACCGCGTCGGCATCCATCACCTTCGGCACCGCGTCGGTGGCACCGCCGGTGGTCTGTTCCAGGATCTGCCGCTCCTCGTCTTCGCTGGGGTAATCCACCAGCACGTGCAGCAGGAAGCGGTCCAGCTGCGCTTCCGGCAGCGGGTAGGTTCCGGCCTGCTCGATCGGGTTCTGCGTGGCCAGCACGAAGAACGGCGCGGGCAGCGCGTAGGTGGTACCGGCGTAACTGACCGTGCGCTCCTGCATCGCTTCCAGCAGTGCGGCCTGGGTCTTGGGCGGGGTGCGGTTGAGTTCGTCGGCCAGCAGCAGGTGGGTGAAGATCGGGCCCTGCTGGAAGCGGAAGTGGCGATGGCCGGTGCCGTGGTCTTCCTCCAGCAGCTCGGTGCCGAGGATGTCGCTGGGCATCAGGTCGGGGGTGAACTGCACGCGCCGGAACTGCAGCTCCAGTGCCTGGCCGAGCGAGCGCACCAGCAGGGTCTTGCCGAGCCCGGGTGCGCCTTCCAGCAGGCAGTGGCCGCCGGCCAGCAGGCCGATCAGCAGCTGCTCGACCACGGTGTTCTGGCCCACTACTGCGCGTGCGAGCGCGGCGCGCAGCTCATCCAGGCGCGGCAGCAGGGAATCGAGGTCGGGGGAGGTCATGGGCGTGCAGGTCCTATCAGTTGTTCAACGCGTACATCACGATGTTGACGCCGAAGCGGGTGTTGTCTTCGGCCAGGAAGCGCTTGTTGCGCCAGTCGTAGTCCCACTCGCAGCCGTAGTCCTTGTTGCTGTACAGCAGGCCCAGGCGGCCGTCGACCTCGATGCCTTTCAGGTAGTCGTGCACCAGGTCGTCGCCCCAGCCGTTGAGTTCGAAGCTGGTGGCAGGCGGGCCATCCGGGAAGCGGAAGAAACTGCGGTACAGCGGGTGGCTGTTGGGCAGCTTCTGCAATGCCCTGGGCCCGAACAGGCGACCCATCTGCGCCTCGAACGAGGTAGCGAACAGGCCGTCGATATCGTGGTTGCAGTCGTCGACGAAGACGAAGCCGCCATTGCGCACGTAGCGCACGAAGTTCTGCCGTTCGGCGGCGTTGAACTCCACCAGCGTGTGCCCGGCCAGGTAGCAGAACGGCGCTTCCAGCATGCGTGGGTCGGCCAGCGCCACCACGTGTTCCTGCGGGTCCACGCGCAGCGAGGTGTAGTCGATCAGCGAGGTGATCAGGTTGGACGGCATGCGCGCGTCCACGTCCCAGTCACCGGAGTCGTACTGAAGGCGGGTGAACCAGAAGTCGTAGCGCGAACTGCGCGGGCCTGCCTGTGCCCAGGCTGGCAGCGCCGCCGCCGAAGCGGCAGCGGCCAACCAGCGCAGGCAGGCCCGGCGATCCATCAGACCGCGTCGGACAGCGAAGTGAAGGTGAAATCGCGCAGCTTCATCGGCGGGATCATCATCACGTAGCTGGATTCATCACCGGCCACGCGCACCGGCTTGCCCAGCTCTTCGATGTTGTTGAGCATGATCACCGGCGATTCGTTGAAGCGGAAGTTCTTCACCGGATGCTTGATCTGGCCGTTCTCGATGTAGAAGGTGCCGTCGCGGGTCAGGCCGGTCAGCAGCACGGTCTGCGGATCCACCATGCGGATGTACCAGGTGCGGGTAACCAGGATGCCCTTCTGGGTGCCGCGAACCAGTTCGGCGGTGCTCTTGTCGCCACCGCTCATCAGCAGGTTGCCCGGCGACGCCTTGGCGGTCTTGCCCTGCTTCTGCGCCCAGAAGCGCGAGTAGTCCAGGTTGGCGATCCTGCCGTTCTCGATGATGGCCATGCGCTCGCGGGGCAGGCCCTCGTTGTCCCAGGGCAGCACCGGTGCGTCCGGGTGCCACGGGTCGGCGATCATGGTCACGCGCGGGTCGTAGACCTGCTCGCCCAGCTTGTTGCCGCCGCCCTTCTTGGACAGGAAGCTGCGGCCTTCATCGGCCGAGCGTGCGCTGAAGAAGTTCATCATGAAGCTGATCAGGCCGGCCGCCGCAGCCGGCTCCAGGATCACCGTGTACTTGCCCGGTTCCAGCGCTTTGGCTTCGGCCGACTCGGTGGCCTTGCGCATGGCGATGCGGATGTCCTGGTCCGCCTTGAAGTCAGCCGCATCCTTCAGGTTGCGGCCGACCCAGCCCGAACCACGGCCATCCTCGGTGCGCACGGTGCAGGTGTAGTTGAAGTTGGTGGTGCGCTGGTAGGCGAAGTTGCCGTTGCTGTTGGCGGTAGCCTGGAAGCCCTGGCCGTCTTCGAGGAAGCCGGCGGCGATCAGGCCATGGCCACGGCACGGCGCGATTGAATCTGCGGCAACCTTGGCACGGAAAGCCGGATCGATCGCGGCAGTGGATTCGCTGAAGGTGGGGCTGGCGCGGTAGCTCTGCTTGCCGATGGCCGGCATGAACTCCGGGTTTTCCGGGGCCAGGCGGGCCAGGTCTTCGGCACGGCGCACCACGCGTTCCAGCGCGGCATCGTCGAACTCGTTGATCGAGGCCGTGCCGACGCGCTTGCCGAAGGCAACGGTGACCGCCAGTTCGGTGTTGTCGACGATGCCGCTGGTGGAGACATTGTTCAGTGCGAAACGGATGTTGCCGTCGATCGCGCCGGCCAGCACGGCGGTGCATTCGTCGGCCTTGGACAGGGCGATGACCTTGTCGAGGATGGCCTTGGCCTGGGCTTCGGTGAAGATACTCATGGTGTAAGGGCTCCTGACCGATCAGCCGAGGCTGCGTGCGGTGTTGATGACGTTGATGCCGTTGAAGCGCGCGGTGGACGAACCGTGCGAGACCGCCGAGACCTGGCCCGGCTGGCCCTTGCCGTCGAAGAACGAACCGCCCAGGCGGTAGTCACGCTCGTCGGCCACGGCGGTGCAGGCGTTCCAGAACTCCGGCGTGCGGATCTGGTAGGCCACGTCTTCCAGCATGCGGGTGATCTGGCCGTTCTTGATCTCGTAGAACAGCTGGCCGCCGAACTGCGCGTTGTAGCGCTGCTGGTCGATCGAGAACGAACCATCACCGATGATGTAGATGCCGTTCTCCACGTCCTTGATCAGGTCCGGCACGCTCAATGGCTTCTTGCCCGGTGCCATCGACACGTTGGCCATGCGCTGGAACTGCACGCTGGACCACGAGTCGGCATAGCAGCAGCCGTCGGACTCGGTCTTGCCGAGGATGTGGGCCTGGTCGCGGATAGTCTGGTAGTCCACCAGCTTGCCGTTGCTGATCAGGTCCCAGCGCTTGCACTTCACGCCTTCATCGTCGTACGCCACCGCGCCGAGGCTGCCCGGCTGGGTCTTGTCGGCGAAGATGTTGACCAGTTCGCTGCCGTACTGGAAATGCTGTTCGCGCTTGTCCAGGGTGGCGAAGCTGGTGCCGGCGTAGTTGGCTTCGTAGCCGAGCACGCGGTCCAGTTCCAGCGGATGGCCGATCGATTCGTGGATGGTCAGCCAGGTATGCGACGGGTCGAGCACCAGGTCGTACTTGCCCGGCTTCACCGACGGTGCCTTCAGCTTTTCCTGCGCCTGCCTGGCAGCGGCGATGGCGTCTTCCTTCATGTCGTAGGAAGAACTGTAGTTGACCACGCCATTGGGGCCGACCACCTTGCCTGCGGCGGCGCCATCCAGGTACTCGTAGCCCAGGCCCATCGGCGAGGACAGGCCCGAACGGGTGCGGAACTTGCCGCTGGACTTGTCGATGGCGGTGACCGTCATCGGCGCCCAGATACGGTGCACGTCCTGGTCGATGTAGGAGCCGTCGGTGGAGGCAAAGTACTTCTGCTCGTTGACCAGGAACAGCATCGAGTTGACGAAGCTGGCACCGGCGCCCATTGCGGCGGCGTTGACGTCCAGCAGCAGGCCGACCTTGTCCTTGATCGGCACCTCCATCGCGTTCTTGCGGATCGGCGTGCGCCAGCTCACCTCGCCCACGCCAGGCGCCTTGGCCAGCTGCACCGGCGCGGTCTGCACACCGGCGTTGGCCTTGGCGATCGCCGCCGCCTGCTGCGCGGCCTTGGCCACATCGGCCGTACCCAGCGCATTGGTGGCGGCAAAGCCCCAGGCACCGTTGACGATCACGCGGATGCCCACGCCGGTGGACTCGGTGTTCACCACGTTCTGCACCTTGTCCTCGCGGGTGATCACGAACTGCCGCAGGTAGCGGCCGATGCGCACGTCGCAGTAGGTGGCACCGGCCTGGCGGGCGGCGGCCAGCGCCGCATCGGCCAGGCGCTTCTTCAGCCCCAGGTCCAGCGAGCTCTGCAGCTGTTCGGCGGCGATCACCTTGCCGAAGAAGGAGGGCACGATCAGCCCGCCCGCGGTAAGCCCGGTCAGGGCCAGGAAGTCACGTCTTTGCAAGGCTGCTCTCCATGTCGAAGGATGGGTGGCTCAAGCGCCGAGACTGCGCGCGGTGTTGATGATGTTGATGCCGTTGAAGCGGGTGGTGGACGAACCGTGCGAGACCGCCGAGACCTGGCCGGGCTGGCCCTTGCCGTCGAAGAACGAACCGCCCAGGCGGAAGTCGCGTTCATCGCAGATGGCGGTGCAGGCATTCCAGAATTCCGGCGTTCGGATCTGGTAGGCCGCATCCTCGACCATGCCGGCGATCTTTCCGTCCTTGATCTGGTAGTACAGCTGGCCGCCGAACTGCGCGTTGTAGCGCTGCTGGTCGATCGAATACGAACCGCGGCCGTGGATCCAGATGCCGTTCTCCACGTCCTTGATCATGTCCTCGACGCTGAGCGGCTGCTTGCCCGGTGCCAGTGAGACATTGGCCATGCGCTGGAACTGCACGCTGGACCAGGAATCGGCATAGCTGCAGCCATGCGATGCATCGCGGCCGAGGATATGGGCCTCGTCGCGGGTGGCCTGGTAGTCAACCAGGATGCCGTCGCGCACCAGGTCCCAACGCTGCGTCTTGACGCCTTCGTCGTCGTAGCCGACCGCACCGAGGCTACCCGGCTGGGTCTTGTCGGCGAAGAAGGTGACGATGTCGCTGCCCCAGCGGAAACCGGCATCGCGCTTGTCCAGCGTGGCGAAGCTGGTGCCGGCGTAGTTGGCTTCGTAGCCGAGCACGCGGTCCAGCTCCAGCGGGTGGCCGACGTTCTCGTGGATGGTCAGGAACAGGTTGGACGGGTCCAGCACCAGGTCGTACTTGCCGGGCTTCACCGACGGCGCCTTCAATTTCTCGCGCGCGTGGCGGGCAGCTGCGATGGCGTCCTCGACCGGGTCGTAGGAATCGCGGTAAGCGGTGATGCCGCCGGGCAGCTGCACCTTGCCGCGCGCATCGCCATCGAGGAACTCGTAGCCCATGCCCATCGGCGAGGACAGGCCGGCGCGGGTGCGGAACCTGCCGCTGGCCTTGTCGATGGCGGTGGCGGTGAACGGCAGCCAGATGCGATGGATGTCCTGGTCGATGAACGAGCCGTCGCTGGAGGCGAAGTACTTCTGTTCGTTGACCAGGAACAGGGTGGAATTGATGTAGTCGGCGCCCGCATTCAGCGCAGCGGCATTGAGTGCCAGCAGCAGCTTGACCTTGTCCTGGATCGGCACCGCCATCGCGTTCCTGCGGATCGGGGTCTTCCAGTGCACCTCGCCGACCGACGGCGTTGGCGCCAGCTGCACCGGCCGGGTCTGGATGCTGGCGTTGGCACGGGCGATCGCCGCCGCCTGCTCGACCGCAGCGCGCACGGCGGCCTCGGTCTGCTGATGGGTTGCAGCGAAGCCCCAGGCGCCGTTGACGATCACGCGCACGCCCACGCCGGACGATTCGCGGTTGGTCACATTGCCGACCTGGTGTTCGCGGGTGATGACCGACTGGTTGAGATAGCGGCCGATGCGGACATCGCAGTAGCTGGCCTTGGCGGTGCGTGCGGCGGCCAGCGCCACGTCCGCCAAGCGCCTGCGCTGGGCGGTATCGACCGGGGCGAGCAGCTGCTCGACGGCGATGGCACGGGAATGCGGCAGCAGCAGGCCCGCCAGGCCCAGACCGGAAAAAGCCAGGAACTCACGTCGTTGCACAGCGTTTCTCTCTCTCGCTTGCGTGCGGTTGGCAATGGGCCGGACCGATCACGTCAACTCCTCGACTTTCGCCAGCGCGGGGCGTGGGGACAAGTGACTGCAGTCATGGTTGGGGGTGTTTCGGCAGGGCTGCGCCCTGCACCTGCTCAGAGCAACGGCAACGGCCAAAGCCAGAGCCAGAGCGGCATTCCGTGGGATGGCGGGGCGGTGTGGGTGGGCAGGACACGCCGTAAACCCGTCCCTGGGGGCTCGATGGCGCCATCCATGGCGCCAACGGTCCTGCCCACCCACACCGCCCCACCTCTGACAGCTGGCCGGTGGCTGTTGGTGGGTGCCGACCGTTGGTCGGCACATCTGTCAGATATCGAATGAACTCATCCGTGCCGACCAACGGTCGGCACCCACCAAGGCCGTACGCCGTTCCGGCAGATCGCGGAAATCTGTCGAAGGCGGGGTGGGTCCGGTTGAGGGGGCGTGAGCCGCATGGATGCGGCGACCGAGCTTACATGGACGTACTTGCAGCGTCCCCCTCAATCGAACCCACCCCGCCATCCCACGGAAAGCCCGCTTTTGAATTTGACGTGGCTGTTGCCGTTGCTGTGGCTTGAAGCAGGTGCAGGGCTGCAAGCCCTGCCGAGCAACACCCCCTCGTGCACAATGGGGTCGACCCCGCCCGGACCCCGTCCTGATGTCGAGCAAGCCGTATTCAGAAGCCTGCGAGCGCAACCGCGAACCCATCGCCACCGCACTCGACCCGTGGATGGGCGACCGCCATCGGGTGCTGGAGATCGGCAGTGGCACCGGCCAGCATGCGGCCTTCTTCGCCGAGCGCTGGCCGTGGCTGCGTTGGCAGCCCAGCGATCACCCGGACCATCTGCCCGGCATCGAGGCCTGGCGCGCCGAGGCGGCGCTGCTGAACCTGCTGCCGCCGGCGGCGCTGCAGGTGGAACTGCCACCGGCGCCCGGGCTCAGCCTGCCACAGGGCAGCACGTTCGATGCGGCGTTCACTGCCAATACCCTGCACATCATGGGCTGGGAGCACGTGCAGGCGTTGTTTGCCGCGCTGCCGCCGCTGCTGCGCCACGGTGCGCTGCTGGCGGTCTACGGCCCGTTCAACTACGGCGGCCGCTACACCAGCGACAGCAACGCGCAGTTCGATGCGTGGCTGAAGGCACGTGACCCGCGCAGCGGCATACGCGATGTGGAAGCCGTGCAGGCGCTGGCCGAGGACAACGGCTTCACCCGCCTGCGCGACGTGGTGATGCCGGCCAACAACCGCCTCCTGCTGTGGCGGTTGGGGTGATCAAGCCTCGGGGGCCATGCTGGAAAGGCGTGCTGCCGCAGCACGAAGTCCGTTGAAAATCGGTTCGGACACGTTTGAGGGGAAGTCATCCGGGAGCTGACGGGTGACCTGCTGGATGGCGGGCTCGACGGCCGCGATCAATGTCTTGATCCATGGTTCTGCACCATCGGCAACGCCGCAGGCGCGCGCGGTTTCATTCCAGTGCCGCCGTCGCACAAGGTGCAGTTTCCGGTGGCGGTTCTTGCCATGTACGGCCATGGCGAGCTGTGCGTTTCGTGGATCGAGTTGATTGGGTCCCCTGCCGAGGATGGGATATACCGACAGCACGTCGTAGACGGGCGTCAGGCGGAAGCGTCCACCGGCTTCCAGGTGAACACTGAAATTCTTGGCATGGCCGTCGGTTGCGGCCAGCATCCAGAAAAGAATCTGCGTCTTGAAGAAGATCGCGCGATCCTCGGGGTGTTCGGACTGTCGAAGCAGATCCATGATCGGAACGATACCGGGGCCGCCATCGGATTCATACTTTCTGGCAGCCGGCAGACCAAAGACCTGACACATGTCTTCCTGTGGCAGTCGCAGCCACCACCGGCGGTCGGCAGACAGGCGACGGTCAAACCGCTCGACAATGAGAGCACGTTGGTCGTTGAAGCGGCCCATCTGCGTCTCGGCCACGGGGATATCAAAGGCGGAAAGCAGATGCATGCACAGCCATTCATTCTCCACGGACTGATGCATGTCTGCCCGCATGTTGCCAACAATGCCAAGCGGCAGCTTGAAGATGTGAGTGGATGGTGTGTTGCCGGTAGGAATGCACCATTTGCCAGCATGCAGCAGAAGACCGGTCTTTTCCTGCGCACCGGCGATGGAAATGCGGAATGCATCATCACGGCTGGGTGCGCCAGGCAGGTTCCCTGTCGTCACCTGACGCAGGATCGTAGCGACACCTGCTTCGTCCAACACCTCGCACGTGATCTGCTGGATGTCTTCGGGTGGATGCGCTGGCGGCAACAGCTGCACTGCGCCGACACAATCCCGTCCAATGGCTTCAAGAAGATCGAACGTATCGCTGCCGCGCGTGGCGAACCGGTCGCGGATCCGGTTGCGTATGACGACGTTATCGGGAAGAAGGTTATCGAAGTAGTCGTTGACGACGTTGCCCCGATGGCTCTCGCCATCTGGGAGCAGGGGTAGAGAGAGCGACAACGGTCGGGACTGGGGCGAGCTGATCCACTGGCTGACATACGACAACCGGGATGACCCGTTCCGGACATCATCCCAAAGTGCGACTTCCACACCATTCATCCAGACCTGCAGCGTACCCATGGCTCACCACTCCAATGACGACGTGTTCTCCTGGGGACTTCGTTGCTGGAGGCTGACCTCCAGACCCAGCACCGCCCAGATCCGCATCAGGCGTTCAAAACTTGCCGATGCAGGGTCGCGTTCCAGCGCGCCCACTGCCTGGCGGCTGATCCCGAGTCGCTCCGCCAGCTGAGCCTGGCTCAGGCCCGCCTGGCGCCGGAAAGCACGCATCAGGGGCGCAAGTTGTTGGGCTGTCCTCACTGTGTGCAGCGGCCTGTCCATACCGGCAGTCCTCAAGGAAAGATGACCGTACGCCAACGCGTACGCAAAGGATAGGTTGCTTTACGACAAGCAACCTATCGCTTTCTCGCTGAGGAGGCAACCTATCGATTGCTATATCGCTATGCAACCTATAGGTTGCCGTTCCATGACGCAGCGCCGCGTCAAGCCACCTGCACGATATGCAGCGCCTTCGGGTTGCGCCACTGCGCCAGCAGGGCAGCCTCGCGCGCCTTGGCCTGTTCGTAGTGCGCTTCCTTGACGTGGCCGAAGCCGCGGATGTGCTCGGGCACGCTGGCGATCTCCACCGCCAGGGCCAGGCGGCCGTCCTCCAGGCCATCCAGCAGCAGCTGCACGGTGGCTTCGTAATCGGCGATCAGCTGGCGCTCCATGCGCCGCTCTTCAGTACGGCCGAATACATCCAGGCGGCCGCCACGCAGGAACTTCAGCTTGGCCAGCAGGCCGAACGCCTTGAACATCCACGGGCCGTACTCCTTCTTCAGCAGCCGGCCCTGCTCGTCCTTCTTCGCGAACAGCGGCGGCGCCAGGTGGAAGCGCAGCTGGTAGTCACCCTCGAACTGCTGCTGCAGGCGGCGCTGGAAGTCACCGCTGGTGTACAGGCGGGCCACTTCGTACTCGTCCTTGTAGGCCATCAGCTTGAACAGGTAGCGGGCGACGGTCTCGGTCAGCGCGGTGGAACCGCCGATGCGCTCGGCCTCGGTGGCGCGCACGCGTGCCACCAGATCACGGTAGCGGTTGGCATAGGCAGCGTCCTGGTAATCGACCAGGAAGGCGGCGCGACGCTCGATCATTTCGTCCAGCGAGCGCGACAGGCGTGCGTCGTCCAGCGGCAGGAACGCCACGTCGCCACCGTGCGAGGGCAGGCCACGCAGCTCGCGTTCGTCGCCGGTGTTGCGCGGTGCCGCGGTCGCACCCCATTCATTGCCTTCCCACTCGCCCGGCGGCAGCGGGTGCAGCGGGCCGGGGGTGGACTCGGTATCGGTGTGGCGGTTACGCACCAGGCCGGCGGCCTGCTGCACGGCCTGCGGGTCGACCACGGCCAGGCGGCCCCAGGCGAAGGCCTGCTGGTTCATCGCCACGGCGGCGCCATTGAGTTCGATGGCGCGCATCAGCGACTCGAACGACAGCGGCACCAGGCCCTGCTGCCAGGCGTAGCCGAGGATGAACAGGTTGGCGGCGATGGCATCGCCCAGCAGCGCGGTGGCCAGCTGGGTGGCATCGAGCAGCAGCGGCTCCTGGCCGCCCAGGGCTACGCGCACACCGGCGATGATGTCGGCGGCGGGGAACTGCATGTCCGGACGGGTGGTGAACGTGCCCGGCATCGCTTCGTAGGTGTTCAGCACCACCTGCGAACGGCCGGCGCGCACCTTCGAAAGCGCCCAGTAGTCGTTGACCACCACCATGTCGCAGCCCAGCACCAGGTCGGCTTCACCGGCGGCGATGCGCACGGCGTGGATGTCATCCGGGCGGCGTGCGATGCGGATGTGCGTGGTCACCGCGCCACCCTTCTGCGCCAGGCCGGTCTGGTCGAGCACGGTCGCGCCCTTGCCTTCCAGGTGGCCGGCCATGCCCAGCAGTGCACCGATGGTCACCACTCCGGTACCGCCGACGCCGGTGATCAGGATGTTCCAGGGTTGTTCCAGCGTGCCGCGGATGGTTGGTGCCGGCAGGTTGTCCAGCAGCGTGGAGGCATCGCGCTTGCTGCCCTTGCGCGGCTGGCCACCGTGTACGGTGACGAAGCTCGGGCAGAACCCGTTCACGCACGAATAGTCCTTGTTGCAGTTGGACTGGTCGATCTCGCGCTTGCGCCCGAACTCGGTTTCCTTCGGCAGCACCGACACGCAGAAGCTCTTCTTGCCGCAGTCGCCGCAACCCTCGCAGACCAGCGAATTGATCAGCACCCGCTTCTGCGGATCTTCCAGCTTGCCGCGCTTGCGGCGGCGACGCTTCTCGGTGGCGCAGGTCTGTTCGTAGATCAGGATCGAAACACCCTTCACTTCGCGCAGGCGCTTCTGCACCTCCTCCAGTTCGCTGCGGTCGTGGAACTCCACGTCGCTGGGGAAGTGCTCGCGCTGGCCGGTCCACTTGCCGATGTTGTCCGACAGCACCACGATGGTGTGGATGCCTTCGGCGCGCATCTGCCGTGCGATGTCGGGCACGCTCAGCGGGCCGTCCACCGGCTGGCCGCCGGTCATCGCCACCGCGTCGTTGTAGAGGATCTTGTAGGTGATGTTGACGCCGGCCGCGACCGCCTGGCGGATCGCCAGCGAGCCGCTGTGGAAATAGGTGCCGTCGCCCAGGTTCTGGAACACGTGCGGGGTATCGGTGAACGGCGCCTGCCCGGCCCAGGTCACGCCTTCGCCGCCCATGTGGGTGAAGGTGTCGGTGCTGCGGTCCATCCAGGTCACCATGTAATGGCAACCGATGCCGGCCAGTGCCCGCGAGCCTTCCGGCACCTGGGTGGAGGTGTTGTGCGGGCAACCGGAGCAGTAGTGCGGCACGCGCGGGAAGCTGGCGCGCGGCAACGCAAGCTCGGCTTCCTTCTGCTGCATCCACTGCAGGCGTTGTTCAATGGATTCGTTGTTGAAGAACTTCTGGATGCGGCGGCCGATCACGCCGGCGATGGTGGCCGGGGTCAGTTCGCCGGTGGACGGCAGGATCCATTCGCCACTCTCGTCGTACTTGCCGACGATGGACGGGCGCTGGCCCCAGCTGGCCGGCCAATTGAAGAACTGTTCCTTCATCTGGCGCTCGATGAAGGCACGCTTCTCCTCCACCACGATGATGTCTTCCAGGCCCTGCGCGAAGCGCGCGATGCCCTGCGGTTCCAGCGGCCAGGTCATGCCGACCTTGTACACGCGGATGCCGATGTCGGCGCACGCGGCTTCGTCCAGGCCCAGGTACTCCAGCGCCTGCAGCACGTCCAGGTAGCTCTTGCCGGTGGTGACGATGCCCAGCCGCGCGCGCGGCGCATCCATCACCACCTTGTCGATGCCGTTGGCGCGGGCAAAGGCCTGCGCGGCCTTCACCGCATAGCGGTGCAGGCGCATTTCCTGGTCCAGCGGCGGGTCCGGCCAGCGGATGTTGAGGCCACCCGACGGCATCTCGAAGTCTTCCGGCAGCACGATGCGGCGCGCCATCGGATCGACCTGCACCGACGCCGACGATTCCACCGTCTCGGCGATCGTCTTGAAGCCGACCCAGCGGCCGGTATAGCGGCTCATCGCCCAGCCCAGCAGGCCCATGTCGAGGATGTCCTGCACGCCGGCCGGGTTCAGCACCGGCATCATCGCGCTGACGAACTCGTCCTCGCTGCCATGCGGCAGGGTCGAACTGCGGCAGGCATGGTCATCGGCGGCCAGTGCCAGCACGCCACCATAGCGCGAGGTGCCGGCCGCATTGGCATGCTTGAACACGTCGCCGCAGCGGTCCACGCCCGGTCCCTTGCCGTACCACATGCCGAACACGCCCTGCACGTTGGCGCCGGGGAACAGGTTGGTCTGCTGGGTGCCCCATACCATGGTGGCGCCCAGGTCCTCGTTCAGGCCGGGGGTGAACTTCACCTTGGCCGCTTCCAGATGCTTGCGCGCGCGCCACAGTTCCAGGTCGAAGCCACCCAGCGGGCTGCCACGGTAGCCACTGACGAAGCCAGCGCTGTCGATGCCTTCGGCGGCATCGCGCAGGCGCTGCATCAGCGGCAGCCGCACCAGTGCCTGCACGCCACTCAGGTAGATCCGCCCCTCGTTGCGGGTGTACTTGTGGTCGAGCGTGTAATCACGGTCGAGCAGGTCGGCGGAAGAGGGCGAGGTGAGTTGCGCGGTACTGGTCATGGCTGGCCCGGTAGGATCGGCTGGCACCGGCCGCGTGCAGGCACGCGGCGGGAAAGGCGCGAATTGTAGCAGCGGGGCCGTGGTGGGCCCGGCACTCGCGCCCGCGCCGCTGCTGGGGTTAGGATCGGGGCGAGAGAGGGAGGCTGCGGTTGTGCAGCCTGGGGAGAAGGGATGTCAGTTCCAGGAAAGATCCTGGCCAGCGTGCTGCTGGCCTCGGGAGCGGCCACGGCGTGGGCCGCGCCGGCCATGCCGGCACCACAGGAGTTCTACTTCGACAGCGACCTGGCGGCGGCACCGATGGTGGCGATGCAGGGCGAAGGCGATGAGCTGGTCACCCAGCTGGTGAGGCTGCGCGAGCGCGGCCGGCGCGCGGTGGAAGCCACCGTGCAGCTGGCTTCGGTGGCCAGCACCCAGGGCCGTGCCGAGCTGGCCGACCAGCTGTATGGCGAGGCCCTGAAGGAGGCGCCGGCACAGAGCAGCGCGGGCCGCAGCGTGCGTTGGAACTATGGCTGGGACCTGCTGCGCCAGGGCAAGCCGGAGGCGGCGCTGGAGCAATGGTTGTCGTCGGCCGGCAATGCGCGCAGCAAGCCCAGCTGGGTGCCACCCACGTACGCGCTGGCCCTATGGCGGATGGGGCAGAAGCAGGAGGCCGTGCAGTGGTATGCCGCAGCAGTGCGTACCGAGCCGTCGCAATGGAGCACCAGTGCCAATTACGCGCAGCTGCTGCCGCAGTGGCGCGAGGATGAGCGCGCGTCGTTGGCCGAAGTGCAGCAGGCCTGGGCGGCGGCCCCGCCTGCGTGGCCCTGAGGGAGGGGTTCGGCCGGGTTCACGGCGTCCCCCGCGAATCCACCCCGCCCGGCCAAGCGTGGCTTTTGATGTTCACAGGCAACCAGCCGCCACGAGGGGCTGCGCCGTTCGCTGGAAACCCCTCAATCGTCCGCGGAAACCGTCCGCCCCGATGCCCACGCCCGCAGCGCCTCGACCTGCTCGGCCATCAGTACCGACAGCGGCCGCGTCGCACGGATCTCGTTCATCAGCAGCTCGGTATCCAGTGGCCGGCCTTCGGCGTGCGCCGCATACAGCCCGGCCACGATCGCCTGCTCGATCTCCGCACCTGAGAAACCATTCGCCGCGGCCGCCAGCGCCGGCAGCGCGAAGTCGTCGGCATTGAGCTGGCGCCGACCCAGATGCAGTCGCAGCAGTTCCACGCGCACCTCCGGCGAAGGCAGGTCAACGAAGAAGATCTCGTCGAAGCGGCCCTTGCGCAGCAGCTCGGCAGGCAGCTCGTGCACCTGGTTGGCAGTGGCCACGATGAACACCGGTGCCTTGCGCTCGGCCATCCAGGTCAGCAGATGGCCCAGCACGCGGCGTGACACGCCACCGTCCTCGCCACCGCTGGCCAGGCCCTTCTCGATTTCATCCATCCACAGCACGCAGGGCGCCAGCTGCTCGGCCGAGGCCAAGGCCTGGCGCAGGTTGGCCTCGGTCTCGCCGTGGTATTTGTTGTACAGCGCGCCCACGTCCAGGCGCAGCAGCGGTACGCCGAAACCGGCGGCGGTGGCCTTGGCCAGCATCGACTTGCCGCAACCCTGCACGCCCAGCAGCAGCATGCCGCGCGGTGGGTCCAGCCCGGCCGGTGCGGAGCCAGCGATGAACGCCACACGCCGCTGGTTGATCCAGCGCTTGAGCCGGTTGGCGCCGGCCACGTCGCCGAACCGCGCGCTGTCATGCTCGAAGAACAGGTGGCCGCTGCGGTTGAGCAGCTCGAACTTCAGCCGTGCCAGCTGCGGCAGGTCGTCGTCGCGCAGCGCGCCGTCGGCGTAGATCAGCTGCCGGGCGATGCGCCGGGCATCCACCAGGCTCAGGCCCTGCAGGTTCTTCAGGATTTTCTTCACCGCCTCGCTGTCGACTTCGACGCGGCGGCCGCCGTGTTCGCGGGCGTAGGCATCGGCCTCCTCGCGCAGCATCTTCAGCAGGGCGTTGGCATCGGGCAGGCGCGGGTTGAAGCGTACCGCCAGCGCTTCCAGCTCGGCCGGCAGTTCGACCTTGGCGCCGATCAGCACCAGCACGTGCGGTTCGCTGTGGCGGCGCTGGATCAGGTCGCGCAGGGCGCGCTGGTGGCTGGCATAGCCCAGGTAGGGGTGGAAATCGAGCAGCAGGTAGACCCCGCGCTGCCCGGCCTGGCGGATCATCTGCAGGGCCGCGCTGGCGTCGGGTGGCCCGGCCGGCGGATCTTCGCTGTCCAGGTCGATGCGGCGCAGGCCCTCGGTGATCGACCACCGGTGCAGCGCCCGCCAGACGTGCATCAGCGTCTGCCGGAACAGGTCGACGATGCGACCCTCGTCCTGGGTCTCGATCACGATCAGGGGGGTGTTGGCGCGGATCAGTGCGCTCAGGTCCTGCAGCTCGCTCATGCCGGTTCGATCCTTCGGGGGCGCCACGATAGCAAAGGCGATGGCCGCAGGTTCAGCGCGGTGCTACCTCCCGTCACCACCGCCGGTGTACGCTCGGGGCACGTACCCGGAAGCGAGGCTGGCATGAAGACGATCCTGGTGGCCGGTTCCAAGGGCGGGGTGGGCAAGACCACCGTCGCCACCCACCTGGCCGCGTACGCGGCATTGCAGGGCAGGGCCACGGTGATCGCCGACGCCGACCCTCAGGGCTCCAGCACCCGCTGGGCGCAACGGCGGGCCGGGCTGGAAAGCGCGGTGCTCCCCATTGATGTGTATCGGAAGAAGCAATGGGCGCAGAAGCTGCCCGATGGCACCGAAACCGTCATCATCGACGCACCGGCGGGCGCGTTGGCTGACGATATCCCCCATTTCCTTGACGCTGCCGACGCGGTGGTGGTGCCGGTGCTGCCCTCGGCGCTGGACATCGAAGCCATCGTCGGCTTCCTCAACAGCCTGGCCCAGAACCCGCGGGTGCACAGCCGCAAGCTGCCGGTGGGGCTGGTCCTCAACCGCACCAAGCCCTGGACCCAGACCTCGCAGCAGGCGTTGCAGATGCTGGCCGAATGGCCGTACCCGGTGGTCGCGCAGCTGCGTGACAGCCAGAGCTACGTGGTCATGACCGGCCTCGGCCGCAGCCTGTTCGACTACCGCTCGGCCCAGGTGCGGGAGCATCAGGCCGACTGGGAGCCGCTGCTGTCCTGGCTCAAGCTTTGATGCCTGCGTCACTCTTCCTGCTGCATCCTCTTCTTCATGGAAACCCGCGATGCGTGAACTGATCCTGCTGCGCCATGCCCATGCCGAACCGGCTACCCCCGGCCAGGCCGACCTCGACCGGCCGTTGTCGCCGGTGGGGCTCGCCGAAGCCGAAGCCGCCGGCAAGTGGCTGAAGGAGAACAACCTGCTGCCGGACTGCGTGCTGTGCTCACCGGCGCGGCGTACCCGCGAAACCCTGGAAGCCGTGCTCGGCACCATCGGTTACGTGGAAAAGCGCCTGGAAGACCGCATCTACGAAGCCACCCCCGGCACCCTGGCGGCATTGGTGGACGACCGCCGTGATCTCGACCGGGTGCTGATCGTCGGCCACAACCCGGGCCTGGAGCGGCTGGTGGCGTTGATGACCGAGGGCACCAGCAGCGACTACCGCGGCATGCCGCCGGCCGGCATCGCCGTGCTCGGCTTCCCGCGCGAGGCCTCGATCGAGCCAGGCGTGGCCAGCCTGAACGCATTCTGGTGGCCGTGATCCGATGAGCCTGGCGCGGCGCAGCCGCTATCTGCTGCCCGCGCTGCTGGCACTCGGCCCGGCCTGGGCGGCCGTGCCCACGCCGACCACCCTGCCACCGGTGGTCGCCGAAGCGCACCGGGTAATGCGCCTGGATACCCAGCGTTCGCAGATCGGCTTCGAGGTGCGCACCCGTTTCGGGCAGCGTATCGAAGGCCTGTTCCCGCACTTCGAAGGACGCATCGAGATCCTCTCCGACGGCCGCCACCAGGTGCACCTGAAGATGTTCACGCGCTCGGTCGAGATCCCCGGCAAGGCGCGCTATACCGGGTGGATGCGCGGCGAGGAGTTCTTTGATGCCGGCCGCCATCCGGTGGTCGAGTTCGACTCGCTGCCGTACTGGCCGGAAACCGTGGAGAGCGGTGGCGACATCAACGGCCGGCTGACCCTGCGCGGGATCAGCCACCCCGAGACACTGAAGGTCGAGAAGGCGGAGTGCGCCCGACCCGGCTATGATTGCGACGTCGTCAGCCGCGGTACCGTGCAGCGAGGCCGGTATGGCATGGACAGCTGGCAGCTTGCCTTGAGTGACCGAGTGACTTTCGTACTGCGTGCGCGCCTGAGCGAGGCGCCGAAACCGTGAACCTCCTGCTGCGTGTACTGGCGCTGGCAACCGTGTTGCTGGGCAGCGGTTGTGCATCGCTGTCGAATGCCGAGCGCGACCGCGCCGAGGCGATCGCCGTGCAGGCACGTTCGACCGTGGTCGACTGCCAGCGTGCAGACCGCTGTGCACAGGATTCGCCGCTGCGGGCGCTGGCCGGCCGGGCGTTCACCGAATCCACCCCGGAACGACCGCGCCACTACGCCACCCTGCTCGATGAGGGCGAGGGCGCCCTGGTCGCACGCCTGAACCTGCTGCGCAGCGCCACCCGCAGCATCGACCTGCAGACCTACATCTTCGACAAGGACGACAGCGCCCGTCTGGTCATCGACGAACTGCTGGCCGCATCGCGGCGCGGGGTGAAGGTGCGGCTGCTGATCGACCAGCTCTCGGCGATCTCCGACCTGCAGATCCTCGGCGCCCTGTCCGGCGCCCACCAGAACTTCCAGCTGCGGGTCTACAACCCGACCTTCGGCAAGGCCCGGCTGAACTACTTCGACTATGCCGGCAGCGTGCTGTGCTGCTTCCGCCGGTTCAACCAGCGCATGCACAACAAGCTGCTGGTGATCGACGATGCGATCGGCGTGGTCGGTGGCCGCAACTACCAGGACGACTATTACGACTGGGACCGCGAGTACAACTTCCGCGACCGCGATGTACTCATCGCCGGCCCGGAAGCACGTGCGATGGCGGCCAACTTCGACGCGTTCTGGCGCGCACACCGCAGCGTGCCGGCCGAGCGCCTCAACGACGTGGGCCGCACGTTGCTGCGCGAGGGCGTGCCAACGCTGCCGCCGGCCAGCTTCCGCCGCCCGGAACGGGTACAGCGGGTCAGTGCCGAAGCCAACGACACCGAGTTCGTCACCCGTTCCTTCGTCGATACCGCGCTACCGGTGGCTTCGGTGCGCTACGTGGCCGACCTGCCACGCAAGCATCGCCGCGAGAAGGCCGATGCACCGCTGGCCGGCCAGCATGTGACCGAGCCCCAGCTGGATGCGCTGATCGCCAGTGCGCAGAAGGAAGTGATCCTGCAGACGCCGTACCTGGTGCTGTCCAAGCCGGCGCAGAAGCTGTTCCGTGAACTGCGCAAGCGCCCGCAGCCACCGCGCGTGGTGGTGTCCAGCAACAGCCTGGCGGCGACCGACAACCCGATCGTGTATGCGTTGTCGTACAAGTACAAGCGGCGCAACATGCGCGAACTGGGCTTCAACATCTTCGAATACAAGCCGTTCCCGCTGGACGCGCCGGTTGACTACCGCAACCTGCTGCCCGACCCGATCGCTGCGCCCGGGGGGGGAGACGAGGGCGGTCGCAATCCGCTGATCGGTGGCAGTGCTGCCGGCAGCAACGCACGCGGTGGCAGCAGCAGTGGTTCGGATGCCGGCAGCAGGCAGGGCCCGTTGAATCGCCACAGCGATGGTGCCTACGACAACGCACGCGCACGCCGTCGCGCCGCCGGCAGCGAGGTGGAAACGCGCCTGCTGCGCACCGAGACGCGGCCGTCGTTCCTGGGCAGCAAGGCGGTCAACAAGCCGTTGCCGGTCACCCGCAAGGGCGCGCGCATGGGCCTGCACGCCAAGTCGCTGGTGGTCGACCGCCGCATCGGCGTGGTCGGCACCCACAACTTCGATCCGCGCAGCGAGAACTACAACACCGAAGGCGCGGTGATCATCGACGACCCGGTTTTTGCCGAGGAACTGGCGCAGAGCATCCTGCGTGACACCCACCCACAGAACTCCTGGACGGTGGCGCCACGGGCCAAGCCACCGGTGCTGTCGGGGCTGAACTACAGCGTCGGCAAGGCCTCCGAAGCGCTGCCCATCCTTGATTTCTGGCCCTGGCGCTACGCCACCGACTACGAGTTCAAGCCCGGCCCGGAGTGCCCGCAGCCGCTGCCGCGGCAGGATCCTGATTTCCATCGCTGCTACGTCGCCGTCGGCGACTTCCCCGAAGTCAACGTCGGCCCGAAGTGGCTGCTGGTGCGCATGCTGACCGCATTCGGCGCCGGTCTCGTTCCCATCCTCTGAAGGTACCCGCATGGCCCAGGTGTTCCGCGAAGCCGTTTCCATCGAGCAGCTCAACGCGCTCAGCCGCAACACGGCGATTGAATCCCTGGGCATCGTCTTCAGTGCCGCCGGCGAGGACTGGCTGCAGGCCACCATGCCGGTGGATGAGCGCACCCGCCAGCCCTACGGCATCCTGCACGGCGGTGCCTCGGTGGTGCTGGCCGAGACCCTGGGCAGCAGCGCCGGCAACCTGTGCGTGGATACCGGCAAGCAGGTCTGCGTGGGCCTGGAGATCAATGCCAACCACGTGCGTGCCGTGCGCTCGGGCACGGTCACCGGCACCGCCCGCGCGCTGCACGTCGGCCGCAGCACCCAGCTGTGGGAGATCCGCATCGAGGACGAGCAGGGCCGCCTGGTATGCATCTCGCGGCTGACCCTGGCGGTGGTGGCTGCCGGTCACGGCTGAGCCCCCCTGGGGCTCGTTGACGGCAGCGGAACCCAGCGTTCCCCGCCGATTGCCCCGGTCGATGGCGGTTATGGCCTAAATCGGCTGGCAGCGATGACGGCCCTCCGGTATCGTGCGCGGATGACTTCCCCCACTCCGGCCCCCCGTGGCGGCGTGGCGCGTGTGTGCCGTTACCTGTACCGCGTACCGCTGCTGTTGGTCCACATCATCGTGTTCCTGCCGCTCATCCTGATCGGCATGCTTCCGCCGTGGGGCGAACTGCGCGTGGGCGAGGCGACCTTCGGCGCCAAGGTGGTCAACTGGTGGCAGGGCGGGCTGATGTGGATCTTCGGCTTCCGCCTGGTGCAGGTCGGCGCGCCGCTGCCCGGTGCCGTGCTGTTCGTGGCCAACCATGTCAGCTGGGTGGATATCTGCATCCTGCACAGCCAGCGCATGATGGGCTTCGTCGCCAAGCGCGAGATCGCCAGCTGGCCGCTGGTGGGTTGGCTGGCCGCGCGTGGCCAGACCATCTTCCACCAGCGTGGCAACACCGAATCGCTCGGTGGCGTGATGCAGGTGATGGCCGACCGCCTGCGCGAGGGCAAGGCCGTGGGCGTGTTCCCGGAAGGGCGGACCCGCGGCGGTCACGAAGTGGGCCCGTTCCACGCCCGCATCTTCCAGGCCGCGGTCGAGACCGGCGTGCCGGTGCAGCCGGTGGCCCTGGTGTACGGGGCGAAGGGCGACGCGCAGACCATCGTCGCGTTCGGTCCGAACGAGAGCTTCTTTGCCAATTTCCTGCGCCTGCTCGGCGAGCCGGCGCGACGTGCCGAAGTGCACTTCCTGGCGCCGATCGGTGCACAGGACCTGGAAGGCCGTCGGCGCATCGCGGAAACCTCGCGCGCGCGCATCGTGGCGGCCATGAGCGCCGGGTGAGGCTGCGGTGGCCCTGATCCCGCCACCTGTCCTGGACGCCGGTACGCCGACGCTGCATGCGGCTGACTATCAGCCGCCGCGCTGGCTGCGCAATCCGCACCTGCAGTCGATGCTCAGCTCCAGCCGCATGCGCCTGCAGCGCGGCCTGCTGCTGCTGGCGGCCACCGGTGCGGTCAGCGAAGAGCTGATCCTCGATGGTGGTGATGGCGTGCGCCTGCAGGGCTGGCACAGCCATGTCGAAGGCCGCGAGCCCAAGGGCATCGCGCTGCTGCTGCATGGCTGGGAAGGCAGTGCCGAATCCAGCTACATGCGCATGGCCGCCGCGCGCATGATCGAGCAGGGCTTCGACGTGGTGCGGCTGAACTTCCGCGACCACGGCAACACCCATCACCTGAACCCCGGCATCTTCCACTCCAATCTCATCGATGAAGTGGTGCACGCCGCGGGCGATATCGCCCAGCGCTGGCCGCAGCTGCCGCTGGTGGCCGCCGGTTATTCGCTGGGTGGCAACTTCGTGCTGCGCCTGGCCCTGCGCGCGCCGGCGGCCGGCGTGCCGCTGCTGCGCGTTGCCTCGGTGTGCCCGGTGCTGGACCCGGCGCTGACGATGGAGAGCATCGAGAACGGCCCGGCGATGTACGACTGGTACTTCCGCCGCAAGTGGGCCGGCTCGCTGCGCCGCAAGCGCGATCTGTTCCCCGAGCTGAGCGACTGCGACGACCGCGTGTTGAAGCTGGACATCCGCGCGCTGACCGCCTGGCTGGTCGAGCGCCACACCAGCTTCGGTTCGCTGCAGGCCTATTTCGACGGCTACTCGATCGCCGGCGACCGCCTGTCGACCCTGCAGGTACCGGCCGACATCCTGATGGCGCAGGACGACCCGGTGATTCCTTACGCGACCTTCAGCAACTGGCAGCTGCCAGGCCAGGCGCGCCTGGAAACCGCCTGCTGGGGTGGCCACTGCGGGTTCATCGAAAACTGGCGCGGCGACGGCTTCTCCGAGCGCTGGGTCGCCCAGCGCCTGCAGCGGGTCCTGCAGGCCTGAACCGGCGACAGCGCGCAGCCCGCTACAATGCGGCTTTGCACTTGAACCGGACTGCCATGCAAGACCAGATCATCCAAGCGTTGCGCCAGAACCAGGCCGACCAGGCCGTGCAGCTGGCCCAGGCGTGGACCCGTGACGAACCCGGCCAGGCCAACGCCCACCGCTGGCTGGCGCTTGCGCTGCAGCAGCAGGGCAACGCCGAGGAGGCGATGGAGGCCCTGCAGCAGGCGCTGCGGCTGGCCCCGGACGACGCCCAGCTGCACCTGCAACATGCCGGCCTGCTGCTGGCATTGCGCCAGTTCGAGGGTGCCGACGAAGCACTGGTGCGCACCACCGGCCTCGATCCGAACTCGTTCTCCGCCTATCTGATGCAGGCGCACTTGGCAATCGGCCGCAATGACTTCGACGAAGCGCAGCGCATCTCCACCCTGGCCGCGCGCGTGGAGCCGGATCATCCGGAACTGCTGACCATCGACGGCATGGTTGCACTGCGCCGCGGTGACGCCGACCGTGCACTGGCGCTGCTGTCGGCTGCCAGCAAGGCACTGCCGGACGATACCCGCGTGCTGTACGCACTGGGCTTTGCCTACCTGGGCAAGGACATGCTGGCGTTTGCAGAGCAGTCGTTCCGCCGCGTGCTGGAACTCAATCCGTCGCTGTCCTCGCTGCATGGGCTGGTGGTGCAGCTGGCACTGCGCCAGGGCAACGTACCTGCCGCCGCCGAAGCCATGCAGGTGGCCCTGCAGCAGCCGGAGATGGACGTACCGTCGATGCGCCGCCTGGCGGGTGAACTGTCGCTGCGCAATGGCCAGCCGCTGCAGGCCCTGGACTACCTGCTGCCGCTGCTGGAGACGCAGCCGGAAGACCGCCAGGTGCTGCAGCTGCTGCTGATGTCATGGCAGCGCCTGGGGCGCGAGGATGAAGCGCGTGCACGCCTGGATGCGGTACTGGATACCGATGACCAGCTGCACGATGTGTGGCTGGCACGGCTGGCCATCGAGCAGGTGGGCAGCGAAAGCGCCGTGACCGCGGTCGAGCGCTGGATGGCGGCGATGCCCGCGCATCTGCCGGCCCTGGAGGCGCGCCTGCGCCTGCATGACATGGCCGGCGAACATGCTCAGGCCGAAGCGATCGCCGAACGCATCGTCAGCCTGGAACCGGGCCGCGTCAGCGGCGAGACCCGGCTGGTCGAAGGCCTGCTGCAGCGCGATCCCGCCGCCGCCGTGGCCCGCGTGCAGGCGCTGATCGAGCTGGCGCCGGAAGAGCATCGCGCCGACCTGCGGACGTGGATGGGCGAGATCCAGGACCGCGCCGGGCAGCCGCAGGACGCCCTGCGCACCTGGCTGTCGCTGCAGGCTGACCAGGCGCCGCAGCGCTTGCCACTGCCGCCACAGGCCAAGTCCCCGCCGAGCTGGCCGGACAAGGGCAGCATCGACGGCGATGCCAGCTCCGCGCCGATCTTCCTCTGGGGCCCGCCGGGTTCGGGCGTTGAGCGGGTGGCGACCGGCCTGGCTGCTGCCAGCCCGGTGCTGCGCAGCGACCGCTACACCAACACGCCGCCCGATGATGCGTTCCAGAACTACAACACATTGCAGGACTTGGCCTCAGGCGTGCTGACGCCGGAGCGGCTGGTGCAGCGCTGGCGTGAACAGCTGCCGGCACGTGGCCTGCAGAGCGACACCGTGATCGACTGGCTGCTGTGGTGGGACAACGCCCTGCTGTGGGCGCTGCGCCCGCAGCTGCCGCAGGGCCGCCTGGTGCTGGTGCTGCGCGACCCGCGCGACATGCTGCTGGACTGGGTGGCCTACGGTGCCGCCGCGCCGCTGGCGATGACGTCGCTGGCCGAAGCCAGTGAATGGCTGACCCGCGCGCTGACCCAGATCGCCACGCTGCATGAGGACGACCTGTACCCGCACGTGCTGCTGCGCATCGACCAGATCGGCAACGATCCGCAGGCGATGGCCGAACTGCTGGGCCGCCTGTTCGAGCGGCCGATGCCGCCGGCGGCACAGCTGGGAGCCCCGCGCCTGCCGGCCGGCCACTGGCGCAACTACCGCGACGTGATGAGCGCCGCCTTCGCCCAGCTCACCCCGGTTGCGGTGCGCCTGGGTTACCCGGAAGAGTGAGGAGAGTCCGATGCAGTTGACCAGCCACAGCCTGACCAACGGCGCACCGATCGATCGTGAGTTCGCCGCGGGCGACGCCAACGGTTTCGCCCCGGACCGCAACCCGCACCTGGCCTGGAGCGGGGCGCCGGCCGGCACCCGTTCGTTCCTGCTGGTATGCGTGGACCCGGACGTACCGACCGTGCCGGAGACGGTTGGCCGCAGCGACATGAGCGTGCCGCGCGACCAGCCGCGCTGCGATTTCGTGCACTGGGTGATGGCCGATATCCCGGCCACGGTGCAGGAGATCGCCGCTGGCAGCTGCAGCGACGGCTTCGTGGTGAAGGGCAAGCCCGCACCCGCCGGCCCGGCCGGCAGCCGCCAAGGCCTGAACGACTTCACCGGCTGGTTCGCGGGCAACCCGGACATGGCCGGTGATTACCTGGGCTATGACGGCCCGTATCCGCCGTTCAACGACGAGCGCATGCACCGCTATTTCTTCCGGGTATTCGCGCTGGACGTGGCGTCGCTGGACCTGCCGCAGCGCTTCACCGCCGCCGACGCGTACCGCGCCATGCACGGCCACGTGCTGGCCGAAGCCGCACTGCACGGCACCTACACGTTGAACCCGGCGCTGGGCTGAGCAGCACACAGGGTAGAGCCGGCCGCGGGCCGGCTGCTGCAGGCAACGGCGGCAACACAGGGAAGATGCCGGCCAGCGGCCGGCCCTACCTTCCATCCGCTTGCAGCGCCGCCGGTTCGAACACTGCGGTGTCGCCTCTCGCGTTGCGCAGCACCAGCGCGCCGCGGTCGTCAAGCGCAAGCGTCGGTGCCGAGCCTTCGCCGTGCATCAGCTTTCCGGCGAGCTTCTGCTGCGTGGGCAGTCTCTGATCGACGCATAGCGCTGTGGTCTGCACGCTGTTGCGCAGGATCAGCAGGTTGCCCTGCAGCCGGTACTCGTTGCTGACGTGGTTGCACAGGTTCAACTCGCTCATGAAACCGGACTGGAAGCGCAGTGTGTAGGGCGCGCGACCGCGGACGAACAACGCGTCGATGCGCTTTCCTTGCGCGTTGGTGGCACGCACCAGTTGCCACAGGTGTGCTTCAAGCTGATCGGTGCTGGGCGTGCTGGGCGTGCTGGGCGTGCTGGGCGTGCTGGGCGTGCTGGGCGTACCGGGCGTACCGGGCGTGCTGGCAGCGGCCACATTCGCGGACATGGCCAGCAGCGCAGCAATGATGAGGGCGGGGACGTGCTTCATGCCGATCTCCCGATGCATCCGGGTAGTGCCGGCCGCTGGCCGGCAGCATCCGTGTGTTGGCAGTGCCGCGCAGGGCAGCCGGCCAGCGGCCGGCACTACCGACCATGAAGAAGGGCGGCCTCTCGGCCGCCCTTCCATTGTTTTATTTCTTCTCGATGGCCGACTCGACCACCATGTCCAGCACGTACGTCTGCGACGGCGCATCGGCCGGCGGGTTCTTCACCTCGTAGCGCTTCACGCGCACCACGTTGCGCACGCCGTCTTCGTGGGTGTAGCCCTCGATGTTGCCGTAGAAGTTCTCGAACTTGCCCGGCTCACCCTGCTTCAGGCCCTTGTCGTCGAACTTGACCTCACGCACCTGCAGGCACTGGTAGTCCGGGATCAGCGGGTGCGAGCACTTCTCGGTCTTGGCGGCCACTTCCAGGAACACGGTTTCGCCGGCGCCACCGTAGCGGGTTTCAGCCGTCGGTTCCGGGGTGAAGACCAGCTTGTCGCCCTTGGCGTTGGTCAGGGTCAGCTTGCCATCGGCATCCTGCTCGGCCTTCAGCTCGCCCTGCAGGCGGCTCGACACGGCCTCGTCCAGCGCCACCAGCGCCTTGTCGGTGCAGGCCATCATGGTCGAGGCCATCGCACTGACGCTCAGCTTGCCAGCGTCGAAGGTATAGCCGCCGCCCATGCGGTTGCAGGTGTTGCTGACCGACAGGCGGCCATCAGCGAAGTCCAGGGTGACCGGCTTGTCTTCGCGCGCGAACAGCGCGTCGATGCGCTTGCCGTCGGCGCCGGTGGCCTGCTGCAGCAGCCAGTGCTGGCTCTGCAGGCGCTGCGCATCCAGGTGCGCCAGCGTCTGCTGGTCTGCTGCCTTGGCCGCGGCCGGGGCCACGTCGTCGCCGCCGGTGCCGGCCGGTGCCGGGGTCTGGCTGCAGGCGGCCATCAGGGCCAGCGGGAGGAGCAGGGTGAGCTTGCGGTTCATGGTGATTCTCCTTGGGGAACCGTGGGGGAAACGGGGTAGGGCCGGCAACGGGGTTGCCATGCCCCGGTGCTGTTCAGCTGCCGGACGGCAGCCACAGCAGCAGCGCCGCGCCCAGCGCGATGCGGTAGATGGCGAAGGCGGTGAACCTGTGCGACTTGATGTAGCCCATCAGCCACTTCACTACGACGAAGCCGGTGATGGCCGCGGCAAGGAAGGCCACGCCCACGTCGGTCCAGTTCTCGCTGCCCAGCTGCCCAGCCTTGGCCATTTCCAGGAAGGTGTAGGCGCTGGCGGCGAACATGGTGGGAATGCCGACCAGGAACACGAACTCGGCGGCGGCCGCGCGGCGGCTCAGGCCCAGCAGCATGGCCAGGAAGATGGCCGAGGCCGAGCGCGAGGTGCCGGGGAACACGCCGGCCACGACCTGCGCCAGGCCGACGCCGATCGCCACCGTCCAGGTCACCTGGTCGCGGTCGGGCAGGCGCGCGGTGTAGGCCTCCACCAGCAGCATCCAGACGCCACCGATGATCAGCGCCCAGGCCACCGGGCTGACCGTTTCCGGCAGCGACCAGCCGGCCTTGCGTACCACCAGGCCGACCACCGCGGTGACCAGGAACGCCGCGCCCAGCTTGAACACGTACTCGCGGTTCCCGCGCTGGTTGAAGCCGGTGGCCAGCTGCAGCAGGCGCTGGCGGAACACCAGTACCACGGCCACGATGGCGCCGGCCTGGATGACGATGTTGAAGAAGTCCGAACGGGCACCCAGCCAGTGCTGGGCGATGAGCAGGTGGCCGGTGCTGGAGATCGGCAGGAACTCGGTCAAGCCTTCGAGGATGCCCAGCAGCAGGGCGGAGAGCAGGTCGGACATGGACGGTGCGTGCACGCGCGGCGGAAGGAAGAAGGGCGAGAGGATAGACGATCCGCGCTGCACCAAACGGGTGCGTCTGGTGGTCGGTGCACTCGTTTGGTGCGCCGCGTTCTGCACCCGCACGGGGCGGCCTTCATGAAATCAATGACTTGCGGCATCTGAAAAGTTGGCACGGTCGTTGCTCTACCTCAGCAGGCATTCATCCCCATCCGAGGTCGTACCGATGTCCGTGGAAAACGTTGAGAAGCTGATCAAGGACAACCAGATCGAATTCGTCGATCTGCGCTTTGTCGACATGCGTGGTGTCGAGCAGCACGTGACCTTCCCGGTCAGCATCGTCGAACCGTCGCTGTTCGAAGAAGGCAAGATGTTCGATGGCAGCTCGATCGCCGGCTGGAAGGGCATCAACGAGTCGGACATGGTGCTGCTGCCGGATACCGCCAGCGCCTACGTCGACCCGTTCTACGCCGATCCGACCATCGTGATCAGCTGCGACATCCTCGACCCGGCCACCATGCAGCCGTATGGCCGTTGCCCGCGCGGCATCGCCAAGCGCGCCGAGGCCTACCTGAAGTCCTCCGGCATTGCCGAAACCGCGTTCTTCGGCCCGGAGCCGGAATTCTTCATCTTCGACTCGGTCCGTTTCGCCAATGAAATGGGCAACACTTTCTTCAAGGTCGATTCCGAAGAAGCCGCCTGGAACAGCGGCGCCAAGTACGACGGCGCCAACAGCGGTTACCGTCCGGGCGTGAAGGGCGGCTATTTCCCGGTTCCGCCGACCGACACCCTGCACGACCTGCGCGCCGAGATGTGCAAGACCCTGGAACAGGTCGGCATCGAAGTGGAAGTGCAGCACCACGAAGTGGCCACCGCCGGCCAGTGCGAGATCGGCACCAAGTTCAGCACCCTGGTGCAGAAGGCCGACGAACTGCTGCGCATGAAGTACGTGATCAAGAACGTCGCGCACCGCAACGGCAAGACCGTCACCTTCATGCCCAAGCCGATCGTCGGCGACAACGGCAGCGGCATGCACGTGCACCAGTCGCTGTCCAAGGGCGGCACCAACCTGTTCTCCGGTGACGGCTACGGCGGCCTGAGCCAGCTGGCGCTGTGGTACATCGGCGGCATCTTCAAGCACGCCAAGGCCATCAATGCCTTCGCCAACTCGGGCACCAACAGCTACAAGCGCCTGGTGCCGGGCTTCGAAGCGCCGGTGATGCTGGCCTATTCGGCCCGCAACCGTTCGGCATCGTGCCGCATTCCGTGGGTCTCCAACCCGAAGGCGCGCCGTATCGAAATGCGCTTCCCGGACCCGATCCAGTCCGGCTACCTCACCTTCACTGCGCTGATGATGGCCGGCCTGGACGGCATCAAGAACCAGATCGACCCGGGCGCACCGAGCGACAAGGACCTGTACGACCTGCCGCCGGAAGAAGAGAAGCTGATCCCGCAGGTCTGCTCCTCGCTGGACCAGGCGCTGGAAGCGCTGGACAAGGACCGCGAGTTCCTGAAGGCCGGTGGCGTGATGAGCGATGACTTCATCGACGGCTACATCGCGCTGAAGATGCAGGAAGTGACCAAGTTCCGCGCGGCCACCCACCCGCTGGAATACCAGCTGTACTACGCCAGCTGACCGGATGCGATGGCGGTGGGCTTCCCCCTCCCACCTGCCGCCATCGCTTCCGTTTTCGCGGCTGGGGAGCCGCGGTCAGATCGGGGTCGGATCCCGTTCGTTTACGAATGGGCTCTGACCCCTGATCCAGGGGCAAGAGAGAGACCGGATACGCGACCAGGGCCGCCCTCCCTCCCGCGTCGGTCGTGCAAGGAGAGAGGCACGGCCGTCCCGGCCCTGTACGTGTCCGGTGCAACAGCCACGGTCATCATCCTGATGACCCGTGGTTGCCTGATGCCAACGCGCGCTGGCGCGCTGGCCCCATCCACCATCGGGACATGCGCATGAAACTGATCTCCGCCATCATCCGGCCGTTCAAGCTCGACGAGGTCCGCGAGGCCTTGTCCGACGCAGGCGTGTCGGGCATTACCGTGACCGAAGTGAAAGGCTTCGGCCGCCAGAAGGGCCACACCGAGCTGTATCGCGGCGCCGAGTACGTCGTCGATTTCCTGCCCAAGATCAAGATCGAAACCGTAGTCACCGACGAGCGTGCCGATGCGGTGATCGAAGCGATCCAATCGTCGGCAGGCACCGGCAAGATCGGTGACGGCAAGATCTTCGTCACCGCCGTCGAACAGGTCATCCGCATCCGCACCGGCGAAATCGGTGCCGACGCGCTGTAACCCCCTTCCGGAGACTCCCCCATGAAGATGCGCCTTCTCACCGGGTGGCAAGCCCGGTTCCATATCGTGTGCCTGTTGATGCTGCTGAGTGCGCTGGCCGCGGGTGCCTGGCCAGGCAATGCCCACGCCCAGGCGCAGGTGTCGCCGCTGCCGAGCGAAAGCGTGGCCGTTGAACCGCTGCAGGACCCTGCAGCTGCAGCCGCTGCGCCGGCCGTGGCCGAAGCGGCCGCCGCCTATGATCATGGCGACGTGGCCTGGATGCTCACCTCCACCCTGCTGGTGCTGCTGATGGTTGTGCCGGGCCTGGCCCTGTTCTACGGTGGCCTGGTGCGTTCGAAGAACGTGCTGTCGGTACTCAGCCAGATCCTGGTGGTGTTCTCGCTGGTGCTGCTGCTGTGGGTGGCCTACGGCTACAGCGCGGTGTTCAGCGCGGGCAATCCGTTCTTCGGGTCGTTCACCGAGTTCGCCTTCCTCAAGGGCTTCACCCCCGAGTCGGTCGGCAACACACCGATCAAGGGCCTGCCGGACTATCTGTTCGTCGCGTTCCAGTCGACCTTTGCCGGCATCACCACCGCGCTGATCGTCGGTGCCTTCGCCGAGCGCATCAAGTTCCGCGCGGTGCTGCTGTTCTCGGCGCTGTGGTTCACCCTCAGCTACATCCCGATGGCCCACATCGTCTGGGGTGGCGGTTACCTGGGCGAGCTGGGCGCGATCGATTTCGCCGGCGGCACCGTGGTCCACATCAATGCGGGCGTCGCCGGCCTGGTCGCCGCGTGGTTCGTCGGCAAGCGGCTGGGCTATGGCCAGACCGCGCTGAAGCCGCACAACGTGCCGTTCACCTACATCGGCGCGATGCTGCTGTGGGTGGGCTGGTTCGGCTTCAATGCCGGTTCCGCCGCCGCCGCCGACACCGTGGCTTCGCTGGCCTTCCTCAATACCGTGCTGGCCACCGCCGCAGCGGTGCTCGGCTGGACGCTGGTGGAAGCAATCAGCAAGGGCAAGCCATCGGCACTGGGCGCTGCTTCGGGTGCGGTGGCCGGCCTGGTCGGCATCACCCCGGCCTGCGGTACCGTCGGTCCGCTCGGCGCGATCTTGATTGGTTTCGTGGCCGGCGTGGTCTGCGTCTGGGGCGTCACGGGCCTCAAGCGCCTGCTGAAAGTGGACGACACCGCCGACGTGTTCGGTGTGCATGGTGTCGGCGGCATCGTCGGCGCGATCCTTACCGGTGTGTTCAGTGCACAGTCGCTGGGTGGTACCAAGGCGGATCTGGATATCGCGCACCAGGTCTGGGTGCAGGTGGTCAGCGTCGGCCTCACCGTGGTGTGGTCGGCGGTGGTGACCGCGGTCATCTTGTTGGTGGTCAAGGTCGTGGTCGGCCTGCGCGTGACCGAAGAGGCCGAACGCACCGGCCTGGATGTGACTTCGCACGGCGAATCCGCCTACGAGGCCTGAAGTAGCGGCAGAGCTATTGCATTGATGTTGTGGGTGCCGACCGTTGGTCGGCACTTCCACTGTCCTCGTTCTGGTAGGTGCCAAGCTTGCTTGGCACGGGGTCTGGGTCTGCTCTGGTGGGTGCCGACCGTTGGTCGGCACAGCCGGAGTGGCGCATCCACGCCTGGCGTGGACCTACAGAATCTTCCTTGTGACATGCATCATCGCGCCTGATCGCGCACAATCAGGCCATGCACCCGATCCGCACTGTCCTGATGCTCTCGGCCTGCCTGCTGCTGGCTGCCTGTGCCTCCGCGCCGCAGGAAACCCGCAACCCGCTCGCCACCTGGGTGCCATCACCCAACCAGAACGCGCGCACGCCGGTCATCATCGTCATCCACCACACCGAGCAGAAGTCGGTGCAGCAGAGCCTGCATACGCTGCGTACCGCCAACAGCGGTGGGCCGGTCAGTGCGCACTACCTGATCGGCGCCGATGGCCGACGTTACCAGCTGGTCGCCGATGAGCGCCGTGCATGGCACGCCGGTGCCGGGCGCTGGGGCACCATCACCGATCTCAACTCGGCCTCGATCGGCATCGAGCTCGACAACGATGGCCGCAGCCCGTTCAGCCAGGCGCAGATCGAATCATTGATCTTGCTGCTGCGCGATCTCACCACCCGCCTGAACATCCCGCCGCGTCAGGTCATCGCCCATGCCGACCTGGCGCCGACGCGCAAGCAGGATCCGAGCCGCTTCTTCCCTTGGCAGCAGCTGGCCGAGGCCGGCTTCGGGGTGTGGCCGCGCGCCGCCGACGGCGCGGCACCGGAAGGCTTCGACGCGTGGAATGCGCTGGCCCGCTTCGGCTATCCACTGGACAACCGCGAAGCCACCGTCGCCGCCTTCCACCGCCGCTTCCGTGGCCGCGACGACCTGCCGATGACGCTGGACGCAGAGGACGCCCGCATCCTGCATTCGCTTCTGCTGCAGACGCCGTGATCGCCGGCAGGGCGTGACCTGCGTTGGGAATTGCAGCGGTGCGGCCTGCATTTGCAAGGTGTCTGATTCAGTACGCGTCGGCAAACGTCTAAGGTCGCTGCGCTTGATTGCCGGAGCGACACGCCATGCCTTATTCCAGAACACAGGTGCTGCTGCACTGGTTTTCTGCCGCCATTATCCTGTGGGCTACGTTCAGTGGCTTCTACGTGGCATTCGCCGATGCCCCGGCCGGCCTCAAGCAGGGCATCGGCTTCATCAATGTCTCGCTCACCACGGTGCTGATTCCGTTCTTCGTGCTGCGCCTGTGCCTGGCGATCGCCGGCGGCCGTCGCCACAATCCTGGCGAGGCGGTGGCACGAATCGCGCACTGGGCCCTCTACGCGGTAACCACCGTCGTGTTGGTAACCGGTGTGCTGATGATGGAACGGGACATCGACGTGTTCCATCTTGTCGTGATCCCCGCGCCGCTCTCCGAACCCGTGGCCACCGCTGCATTCAACGCCACCCACAAATACGCCTGCATGGTGCTGGCGGGCCTGGTTGCACTGCACGTGGCGGCCGTCGCCCGGCATCACCTGGCGGGCAATCCGGTGCTGGGCCGGATGCGTTGGTGATGAACGCGGACTCCTGGCATGGCTTGCTCGCCAGCGGCCGGCCCGCCACCATGGCGGCATGATCGATTCCGCCACCTTCTTCAAGCGCAGGCACTGCATCCTGCTGGCAGCGGCCGTGCTCGCCGGTTGCGCCACCACCGCCCCCCGCACCGGATCTGAAGTGCCGACGCCGGTCACGCCGCCCGCGGCCACCTATGCCAAGGCTGCATGGAGCGCATTGCCCCCGGTCTCCGATACCGATCTGCAGGCGGGCTTCGTTGCCTGGCGCAGCAGCTGCACCCGCCTGAAGAACGATGCCGTCTGGGCCAAACCCTGCGCCACGGCCGCAGCGGTGTCAGACAAGGACCCGGCCGCGATCCGCCAGTTCCTGCAGCGCGACCTTGATGTCTACGCGCTGCGTGCCGGTGGCCACCAGGCCGACGGACTGATTACCGGCTACTACGAGCCGATCTATGCCGGCAGCCTGACCCGCACCGACAAGGCGACGGTGCCGGTCTACGGTACGCCGGATGATCTGGTGGTGGTGCAGCTGGAGAGCCTCTACCCGGAATTGAAGGGCAGGCGCCTGCGCGGTCGCGTCGAAGGCAAGGTGCTCAAGCCCTATGACGACGCCGGCACCATCGCGTCCAAGGGCGCCAACGCCCCGGTGCTGGCCTGGCTGACCGACCCGATGGACCTGCAGCTGCTGCAGATCCAGGGGTCCGGCCGCGTGCGCCTGGCCGATGGCAAGCAGGTGCGGCTGGCCTATGCGGAACAGAATGGCCACCCCTACCGCGCCATCGGGCGCTGGCTGGTGGACCAGGGCCAGCTGAAGAAGGAAGACGTCACCATGGACGCCATCCGCGCCTGGGCACGGGCCAATCCCGCGCGCGTGCCGGAACTGCTGCGCAGCAACCCCAGCTACGTGTTCTTCGTGCGCAACCCGGACAGCCCGGAAGGCCCGCGTGGTTCGCTGAACGTGCCGCTTACCGCCGGCTACAGCGTGGCGGTGGACCGCAGCGTGGTGCCGCTGGGCAGCCTGCTGTGGCTCTCCACCACGCGCCCGGACGGCACCCCGGTGGTGCGCCCGGTGGCCGCGCAGGACACCGGCGGCGCCATCGCCGGTGAGGTGCGCGCCGACCTGTACTGGGGCAGCGGGGATGCCGCCGGCAAGCTGGCCGGCGACATGAAGCAGAAGGGCAATATCTGGATGCTGTGGCCGAAGGGCGTGCCCCTGCCGAACTGAACCAGCAGGGGGTCGGATCCCTTTCCAAAGGGAAGGGCTCTGACCCCGGATGCCTGATAATGGCGCCATTCCGAACTTTCCGGCCGCGCCTGCGGCCAGGACCCCTGCAATGACCTACGCAAAGCACAACGCAAAACCCGGCGCGAAATCCGCCGCAAAGAAGTACTACAAGCACTGGGCCGAATCGGGCCTGGGCAAGGGCAACGTGCTGATGGAAGCCCGTGGCGAGAAGATCGTGCGCCAGGTGGAAATCTACGGCACCAAGATGGTCTGGGCCGACGAGCATGCCCACAGCGACGACCGCTTCCTGCTGGCCGACCAGCCAGTGTCGTTCCTGGATTTCGACGAGGACGACGAAATCTCCGCGCGTGAATTCGAAGCCGCCTGGAAGAAGGCACGGGAAGCCACCGGCTACCCGGTGTAATCCCAGCCCCCGGCACCCGCCCTTGTAGCGCCGAGCCTTGCTCGACGCTGCAAAAGCGGGCATGTGAAATGTTATATGATTACGTTTCACCGCAGCCGCCCCTTCCCATGAAGACTCCCACCCTTGTGGCCGCCCTGGCGGCCGCGCCGCTCGCCCCTGAAGCTTTCGCACAGTCCGCCGATGCCGCGCTCACCCTCGGCAAGGTGCAGGTGCACCAGCATGGCGAAGGCCAGCTCAGCGCGCACCAGGTGCTGACTTCGGTGGACGTGCTCGGCGCGGACCAGATCGAAGACCGCAACGTCTCGCACAGCTGGGAGCTGCTGGGGCAGATGCCCGGCATCCAGCTCACCGAAACGCGGCAGGGTGCCGAATCGGGCAAGGTCAGCTTCCGCGCCTTCAACGGCGAGGGCTACCTCAATGCCATCAAGACGCTGATCGATGGCATCCCCAGCAACGTCAACAGCGGCAACCAGCGCTTCATCGACATGCTGTTTCCGCTGGACATCAGCTACATCGAAGTAGTGCGCGGTACCAACGATCCGCGCTATGGCCTGCACAACATCGGCGGCAACGTGAACTTCGGTACGCGCCAGGGTGGCAGCTACACCGATGCGCGCCTGGCCTACGGCAGCTACAACACCCGTGATGCACAGCTGGCGGTTGGCCGCGAAGCCAATGGCTTCGCGCAGAACTATTTCGTCGGCACCCAGGCCAGCGATGGTTATCGCGACCACGACACCTCCAGGAAGTACTCGCTGGGTGGCAAGTGGTTCTTCGGCACGCTGGACGAAGGGCTGCGCGTGGGCCTGACCGCGCGCGCCTACCACCATGAGGCCGACGAACCGGGCTTCATGACCGCCGAGGAACTGCGCACGCACCGCCGTGGCAGCGAGCTGCGCAACGGCAACGACGGTGATGACCGCGACATGCGCCAGCTTGCCGCGCACCTGGATATGAAGCTGTCCGACGCACTCACCTTCGGCACGCGGCTGTACTACAACCGCTACGAAGACGACCGCCGCGTGACCTTCAGCAACCTGCCCACCGGCAACCTGCCGCGCCAGCGCCGCGTGTGGGACGAGCGGCAGCATGGCCTGCTCAGCACGCTGACCTGGCAGGCCAGCCCCGCGCTTACTGTCGAGGGCGGCCTGAACTACGAGCAGCAGGACAACGGCTACATCCGCGAGCGCTACGCCTACGCCGAACCCACCGATTTCAGCCAGCCGCCGGCGCGGGTGCAGAACAACGATCGCCACAGCTTCGACAACTGGGGTGCCTACGTGCAGGCCGTCTACCAGCCGGTCGAGGCCTGGAAGATCGTGCCGGCCTACCGCGTGGACCGTTTCAGTGGCCGCACGCACCTGATGAACGGCATCACCGCTCGGCTGCAGGATTACGGCAGCATCGGTCAGCCCAAGCTGAGCATCATCCACAGCCTGGGCCAGACCACCCACGTCTACGCGAACTGGGGCCGCACCTTCCAGGTACTGACCGGGTCCACCGCGCCGGCCTACCTCACCCCCGGGCAGGCACCGATGCAGCCGTCCACCAACACCGGCATGGAGCTGGGCCTGAAGTTCCAGCCGTTCCAGGGCGCCCAGGCGCGCCTGGCGGTGTGGCAGCAGGACGCGGAAAACGAGGTATCCAACATGCCGGCCACTGGCACCACGGTCACCCTGGGCAAGACCCGCCGACGAGGCGTGGATGCGCAGTTGAGCCTGCAACTGGGCGACGACTGGACGGTATGGGCTTCGCACGCCTACCAGGAAGCGAAGATCACCCGCGACGACCGCGATGCCGGCATTTCCCTGCAGGGCCGCGAAGTGGCTGCCACCCCGCGCCATATCAGCAATCTGGGTGTGGATTACCGCGCCAGCGACGCGCTGCGCCTCGGCCTGCAGGCGCGTGCACAGGGCGATTACTATCTGGAAGAACGCAACGTGGCCGGCAAGTTCGGTGGCTTCGCCGTGCTCGACCTCAGTGCTGCCTATCAGCTCACCCCGCGTTTCAGCGTGGACCTGCAGCTGAAGAACGTCACCGGCCGCCAGTACGCCTACGTCTGGTACGACAGCTTCTTCTGGAACAGCGCCCGCCCGATGTTCTCGCCGGCCCCGGGCCGCAGCGTGTTCGTCGGCCTGAACATGAAGCTGTAACCGGCCACGCATCTGGTAGTGGTCGAGCTTGCTCGACCTGCGGCAGGGGTCAGAGCCCTTTCCTCACGGAAAGGGATCCGACCCCGGACCCCCGTTTTGCACTACATTGGTGCAATGTCCGACCCCGCACCCCCGCCGTCCCTCGATGCCCTGGGCACGCCGCTGGCCTGGGCCGGGGCCGATGGCTGCATTGCCGGCTGCAATCCGGCCTTCGCCCGCTGGCTGGGCGTCAGCGTCCGGCGCCTGCTGGGTCGGCCATTGGCCGCCCTGGAAGTGCAGGGCGAGGCGTTGGCCCATTTCCTGGCCCGCGACGAGCGCGACAGCCTGCGCCTGAACCGGCTGGCGCTGGCGGTGCCCGGCGAGGCGCCGCGCTTCGCCGAGGGCTGGATGAGCCGCCGCGACGATGGCGGCTGGCTGCTGGAGGCGCATCCGGTCGATGAGTTCCCAGGACTCGATCCCACCCAGGCGCTGCCCAGCGCGCTCAGTGCGGCGCTGAAGGGCCTGGCCCACGAGCTGCGCAACCCGCTGGCCGGACTGAAGGGCGCGGCCCAGCTGCTTGCCCGGCGTGCGGCGCAGCGCGACGCCAGCGAACGTGAGCTGATCGAACTGATCGGCTCGGAGATCGAGCGCCTCAACGGCCTGCTCGACCAGCTGCTGTCGCCGGCCCCGGCCGCGCCGCATGCCGAACTGAACATCCATGCCGCGCTGGAACGCGTGCTGCGCCTGGCCGAGAGCGAAGCCGGCTGGGCGGTGCGCCTGCAGCGTGACTACGACCCCAGCATCCCCGAATTCCATGGTGACGCCGACCGCCTCACCCAGGCGGTCTGGAACCTGGTGCGCAACGCGATCCAGGCCGGCGCCGGCAACATCACCCTGCGTACCCGCGTGGAGCATGGCGTGCGCATTGCCGAGCAGCTGCACACGCTGGCGTTGCGCCTGGAAATCGCCGACGACGGCCGTGGCGTTCCCGAGGAACTGGCTGAACACCTGTTCCTGCCCTTGGTCAGTGGCCGTGCCGAAGGCACTGGCCTGGGCCTGGCGCTGGCCCAGCAGGTGGCGCGCGAGCATCGCGGCACGCTGACCTACCGCTCGCGCCCGGGCCATACCGTGTTCACTCTGCTGCTGCCGATCGTCAGCGGCGCTGCCCCGGCCGAGGAGGCCCCGCGCGATGTCTGAGTCCTCTTCGTCCCCGCAGCGCATCTGGGTGGTCGATGACGATCGGGCCGTGCGCTTCGTGCTGTGCACCGCGCTGCGCGAGGCGGGCTACCAGGTCGTCGATTTCGACAGCGCCGCACCCGCCCTGCAGGCGTTGAGCGAAGGCCCGCCACCGGCGCTGCTGTTCACCGATGTGCGCATGCCCGGCGACGATGGCCTGGTGCTGCTGGACAAGCTCAAGGCCGCGCTGCCGCAGCTGCCGGTGGTGGTGATGTCGGCCTATACCGATGTAGCCAGCACGGCCGGCGCGTTCCGCGGTGGCGCGCATGAATTCCTGTCCAAGCCGTTCGATCTGGACGATGCGGTGGCACTGGCGCAACGGGTGCTGCCGGCCGTCGCACCGGCATTGGCGGCGGCCACACCTGCGGCCGAAGCGCATAGCGACCAACCGCCGCAACTGGTGGGCGATACCCCGCCGATGCGCGCGCTGTTCCGCGCCATCGGTCGCCTGGCGCAGGCACCGCTGGCGGTGCTGATCACCGGCGAGACCGGCACCGGCAAGGAGCTGGTGGCCAATGCGCTGCATCGCGAATCGCCGCGCGCGCAGGGGCCCTTCGTCGCGCTCAATACCGCTGCGATCCCGTCCGAGCTGCTGGAAAGCGAGTTGTTCGGCCACGAAGCCGGCGCCTTCACCGGCGCGCAGCGCCGCCATATCGGCCGCTTCGAGCAGGCCGATGGCGGCACACTTTTCCTGGATGAGATCGGCGACATGCCGCTGCCGTTGCAGACCCGGCTGCTGCGCGTGCTGGCGCAGGGCGAGTTCTTCCGCGTCGGTGGCCGTGAACTGATCCGCGTCGACGTGCGGGTGGTTGCCGCCACCCACCAGGACCTGGAAGGGCTGGTTGCACAAGGAAAGTTCCGCGCCGACCTGCTGCACCGCCTGGACGTGGTGCGCCTGCAGCTGCCACCGCTGCGCGAGCGCCGCGAGGACATCGCACAGCTGGCCAGTACGTTCCTGGCCGCCGCCGCGCGCAAGCTGGATACACCGCCGAAGCGCCTGACCGCGGCCGCACTGCAGGCGCTGCGCGAACACGACTGGCCGGGCAACGTGCGCGAACTGGAAAACGTGTGCTGGCGGATGGCGGCGTTGGCGGCCGCCGACACCATCGGCGTGGCCGACGTCGATACCGCGCTCAACCGTACGCGCGGTCGTCGCAGCAGCACCACCAGCGCCGATCCGGGGCAGTGGGAAGCGCTGCTGGCCGAATGGGCACGCCGTCAGCTGGCCGAAGGCGTGGAAGGGCTGCACGCGCAGGTGCGCGAGCGGGTCGACCATGCCCTGCTGGAGGCCGCGCTGCAGATCACCCACGGCCGCCGTGCCGAAGCCGCTGCCCGCCTCGGCCTTGGCCGCAATACCCTTACCCGCAAGCTGGGCGCCGGACGCCGCCGCGGGGGCCATTGAACGGCCCCTGCACGCGATCCTCGCGCCCGCTTGCCGAACTGTTGATCGTTCATGGACGATGCAACGCTTAGTGTCATCTGCAAGGAGTCTTTGATGCGTCTGTCCTATGCCATCCTGCCGTTGTCCGCCGCCGTGCTGCTGTCTGCCTGCGGCAGTGCGCCGAAAAAGACCGAACCTACTCCGCCACCGCCGACCGTGGTCAGCGCAGCGAAGCAGGGCGAGGCCAATCTTGCGCCGGCCTCGGCCAGCATTGTCAGTGGCCGCATCGCACTGATGGTGGAGCCCGGCGGTATCCACATCACCGGCCTGATCGGTGGCCTGCAGCCGATGCAGCAGGCGGGCTTCCACATCCACGAGCGCGGCGACTGCAGTGCGGTGGATGCCAGCAGTGCCGGCAACCACTTCAACCCCAGTGGCGCCGCGCATGGCCGCGCCGGCACCGGCAAGCACCACCTGGGCGACATGGACAATCTGCGTGCCGACGCCCAGGGCCGCGCCAACGTCGATATCCACCTCAAGGGCGTTACCCTTGGCGGAGGCGCCGCCACCGATATCGCCGGACGTGCACTGGTCGTGCATGCCAACGCCGACGACTATCGCAGCCAGCCCGCCGGCAATGCCGGCGTCCGCATCGCCTGTGGCGTGATCCGGGTTGTCCGCTGATCACTGCAGGCATCATCCAGGGAGAGATTCCATGCGCTTGATCCACACTTCGCTGTTCGCAGCCATTGCTGCGCTGGGCCTGGCGGCCTGCAACCAGCAGCCGGCCGCGCCGCAGGCTGAAACCCCTCCGGCCGCGCCGGCCGACGGTGCCACCACCGAACCGGCTGCAACGCCGGCCCCGGCGGCTGCACCGGCTGCCGATGCTACGGCCAGCGCCGAGCTGGCACCGACCCAGGGCAACGAGACCAAGGGCAGCGTCACCTTCAAGGTGGTCGATGGCAAGGTCCACGTGACCGGCCAGATCAGCGGCCTGAAGCCGGGCAGCGAGCACGGCTTCCACATTCACGAGAAGGGCGACTGCAGCGCCCCGGACGGCATGAGTGCCGGTGGCCACTTCAACCCGGGCAAGCAGGATCACGGCAATGTCGCCACCGATCCGCACCACGGCGGCGACATGCCCAACATCAAGGCCGACGACAAGGGCGTGGCCACCATCGACGGCCCGGTGTCGAGCAACGTCAACATCGGCAAGGGTGATGACTTCGACATCATCGGCCGTGGCCTGATCGTCCACGCCGATGCGGATGACTACAAGACCCAGCCGACCGGCAATGCCGGCGCGCGCCTGGCGTGTGCGGTGATCCAGAAGGCGCCGTAAGCGCGCTCCTGCTGGAAATGGAAAACGCCGGCGCAAGCCGGCGTTTTTCTTGCATCCCTTCCTGTAGAGCCGAGCCAATGCTCGGCTGCCTTTGCTGCGGTCAGGGGGATCGCAGCAATGTGTCGCGTCGCTGCCGCAGTTCAGCGCATTCGGCAGGGCCGCTTTCACACAGGATCGAGATATCGGTCTGCATGTGGGCCTTGCCCGTCTTGGCATCGATCACTTCGCGCTTGAAGGTGCGCACCACGGCCGGTGCCGTGCGGTGGGGCGGCACCATCACCAGCCAGTGGGTCATGGTCACCGGCTTCAACCGTCCCTCGGTCATCTCGATTTCCCGCATGATCGCGCCAAGACTGGTGTTGTAGAGCGTCATCCCCGGCTGACTCGACTGATCCGGCGCAAGATCTACACCCTTCATCTTCGGCAGCGCTTCGACGAAGCCGGCGACGGTGCCGAATTCCAGCAGGGCATCATTTGCAATCACCACATCATCTGGCTCCGGCTCTGATGCCTCCGTGGCCGCTGGCTGGCGCCGCGGTTCGAAGTTGAATGACTGGGTGAAGCTGATCCAGGGGTGCTTCACGGGCGCGTCCGGAGGGCAGGTCAGCCGCCAGTTCCGTGCGGCGTTGAGCAGCGTGTCATCAATGCGTGCATCCCCGCTGCTCCGGCCGATCTTCACCTCCGTTTTTGCCGGATCGCCGGCCACCGGGCGCAACCAGACTTCCGCCGAGCCGCGCAAACCGCTGGACCGCACTGCGCTGGAGAACCTGGGTTCGTTGTCCGCCCAGCTCAGGCGGTCCAGCCGGCAAGCCGGTTCCGGAACAGGCACGACCGGTTGCGCGATGCCGCCCGGGCCCGTGCACTGATACTTCCAGCTGAGGGCCGCCTGCCGGGCTGCATCATCCAGCACCCGGTTGCGGGAGCCGTTCAGCACGCGCGCATCGTGGGCGCGGCCCTGCGCATCGACGTTGACCTGCACCTTGACCGTGTTGCTGAAGCTGATATGGCTGTCATAGACCTCGGGCTCCGCCACGGCAGCAGCGAAGGCCGGCGCAACTGTGCAGGTGGGTGTCGCGGCAACCGGTACCGCTGCTTGGGCCATGATCGGAAGGCCACAGACGGCTGCGGCAAGCAGGGTCAGCCCTGCGCATTGAAGTCTACACAGCATGCAGTTCGTCCTTGATCGCGCATGAGTATCCATGCACTAGCCCGCAATGGTGGCACATCGCGCCGCCGAACCGGTTGGCGGCGCGTGGTGCGGCTTGATCAGCGCGCCAGCAGTTCGCGCGCGTCCTGGCCGGCCTCGCAGTGCACGAACAGTACCGGCACGCCATGTGCTTCCAGCACCGCGGCCATCTGCCGCTGGCGCATCAGGAACTGCTCGTAGATGCCCTTCAGGCGGTCGCAATCGTTCTTGCCGTGATCGTAGTGCGCGCACCAGCCGGCCGGATCGAACAGCGCCATGCGTGCTTCGCCATGCGTGTAACGCAGCAGCGGCTCGGGCGCGGCGTTGAGCCATTCGTCTTCACCGGGGGCCATGATCGCGGTCTCGATCAGCGGCCACAGTGCGGCCAGGCCCTGGTTGTCGTACTGCATCGACATCATCGCGGCCAGATCATTCACAGTGAAATACCGCGCGTGCTCGATGCGGGCACCGAAGGTGTTCTGCGCCATCAACGCGGTGTCGGCATGGGCCATGCCGTTGGCCAGCAGCGTGTCTTCCAGCGCCTCGGCCACCGCATTGGTCGTCGCCACGTCGCTGCCGGTCAGCAGGAACGGCACCACGCGCAGGCCGCCGCCCACCAGGCTGGCGTCGGCCTGGAACGGTAGCGGCACGTCGCCCTGGGCGTCGGTACCAAAGGCCAGCAGGCGCGGGCCCTGGTTGCGGCCCGGGGCACGCATCTGCAGTTCTTCCAGGCGGCGGTGGATCGGCCAGCCCGGGCGCAGCACTTCGGCCGGGTCGAAATGGGCGGCGGCGAACACCAGGTCCAGCTCGGCCACCTGCGGCACCAGCTTGGACAGGTCGCGGCCGACGCGATCGGCCAGTTCACCGGCCTGTTCGGCGCTGAGTACCGCCTGGCGGGGGATTTCACCGCCGGCCAGTTCCAGGGCCAGCACGCCAAGGGCATTCATCGCGGGGTCGGGTTTGCTCATGGTTCCACGGTTGGCCCATCACAGGGCGGCAGCTACACTTGGCTCCATTATGCCTGCTCCGCCGTGCAGGCCATGTTGCAGACACCCTCATCCATGCCAGGTATCTCCATGCCCAACGCTCGTCCCGTCGCCATCCTCGGTGGCGTCCGCATTCCGTTCTGCCGCCAGAACACCGCGTATTCGGATGTCGGCAACCTCGGCATGTCGGTCCGTACGCTGGGCGCGCTGGTCGAACGGTTCGGCCTGCACGGCCAGCAGCTGGGTGAAGTGGCGATGGGTGCGGTGATCAAGCACTCCAGCGACTGGAACCTGGGCCGTGAAGCCACGCTGTCGTCCGGCCTGTCGCCGCTGACCCCGGGCATCACCCTGCAGCGCGCCTGTGGCACCTCGCTGGACAGCATCATCACTGTCGCCAACAAGATCGCGCTGGGCCAGATTGAATCGGGCATCGGCGGCGGTTCGGACACCACCTCCGATGTGCCGATCGTCTACGGCAAGAAGCTGCGCGCGCGCCTGCTGGCCGCCAACCGTGCCAAGAGCACTGGCGACAAGATCCGCGCGCTCACTTCCGGCTTCAAGTTCTCCGAGCTCAAGCCCGAGTTCCCGGGCGTGGCCGAGCCGCGCACCGGCAAGAGCATGGGCGACCACTGCGAGGACATGGCCAAGGAATGGAACATCTCGCGCGACTCGCAGGACGAGTGGGCGGTGTCCTCGCACAAGAAGCTGGCCGCTGCCTATGAGCGCGGTTTCTTCAACGATCTGATCGCACCGTTCCGTGGCGTCGAGCGCGACAACATCCTGCGTCCGGATACCTCGCTGGAAAAGCTGGCCACGCTGAAGCCGGCCTTCGACAAGGTCTCCGGCCGTGGCACCCTGACCGCCGCCAACTCCACGCCGCTGACCGATGGCGCCGCCGCGGTGCTGCTGGCCAGTGAAGAGTGGGCGCGTGCGCACGGCCATGAGCCGCAGGCGTACCTGCGCGATGCGCACGTCTCTGCGGTGGACTTCGTGCATGGCGAAGGCCTGCTGATGGCACCGACCGTGGCCGTGCCGGAGATGCTCAAGCGCAACGGCCTGACCCTGCAGGACTTCGACATCTACGAGATCCACGAGGCCTTCGCTGCACAGGTGCTGTGCACCCTGCGTGCGTGGGAGAGCGAGGATTACTGCCGCAACCGCCTAGGCCTGGATGCGCCGATGGGCCGTATCGACCCGGACAGGATCAACCTGCTGGGCTCGTCGCTGGCTACCGGCCACCCGTTCGCCGCCACCGGCGCCCGCGTGATCGCTACCGCAGCCAAGCAGCTGGCCGAACGTGGCGGCGGCCGCGCGCTGGTGTCGATCTGCACCGCCGGCGGCATGGGCGTGGTGGCGATCGTCGAACGCTGAGCATCACGGTAGTGCCGGCCGCTGGCCGGCAGCGCTGGTACGAAAACGCCGCCCATTGGGCGGCGTTTTTTTGTTGCTCCGGTGGGTGCCGACCGTTGGTCGGCACGCCTCACGGCAACCGCGGGTTGCCGAACTCGTCGCGCTCTTCATTGGCGTCATATACCGGGGGCTGCACCGCGATCGGCTGCTCTTCCACCGTGGCACGCAGTGGCGCCTCGCTGCCGCGCACCAGCGCCACGCTGTCCTCGCCGCGCTGCAGTCGCAGCGCATTGGCCAGGCACTGCGCGGCCAGCGCGTGCTCGCCACGCTGCGCGAACAGTTCACCCAGTGCCTCCCACGCCGGGGCACCGGCGCCGGCGGCGATGGCCTCGTGCAGGAACGTATCGGCGGCATCCCACTGCTGCTGGGCCAGGGCCACGCGGCCCTGCGCCAGATGCAGTGCGGCCGAGCCATCATGCACATTGCGCCAGCGCGCCAGGTTGGCCTGGCGGGTGGCCAGGCGCTCGGCCGGCAGGCGGCCGTACAGCGCCACCAGTTCGTCGTCCCAGCGCTGGTCCAGCGCCTGTTCCAGCGCCAGCAGCGCCGGCTCATCCCAGTTCAGGGCCACCGCACGGCTGGCATAGGCGCCCACCACGTCCGGGGTCGGCCGCAGCGCCTTCGGCGTGGCTTCCCACTGTGCGGCCAATGCGTTGACGTCGGCCGCTTCCAGCAGCGCCTGTGCGGCCAGGCGGGCTTCCAGTTCGCTGTTTGATTCGGCCGGCAGTACCTTGCTCTGGCGCAGCGCACCCAGCTGGCCATAGGCCTCGTGTGCGCGGCCGGCACGCGCCAGCGCTTCGGTACGCAGCCACAGGCCGCGCGGCGGCAGCGGCTGGATCGCCGCCACGTCCAATGCGTTGATCGCATCCACCGGCAGATCGCGCGCCAGCAGCTGTTCGGCGCGCAGCAGCGCCTGCAGGGTGGCATCGCTCTCGCCAAGACGCTGCAGCAGCGCTTCACCGGCGGGGCCGTCGGCACGTGCCTGTGCGCTGCGCACGGCATTGGCCAGCGCCACCGCGCTCACTTCCGGGTCCTTGGCAGCGCCATCCAGCAGCTTCTCGGCACGCTGCCACTGGCCGTGCTCGTAGGCCTGCAGGCCGTCGATCAGGCGCACCCGGCCCTGCTTGCGGCGGTAGCGGCCCCAGGCGCGGAACGGTGCGGCAATCAGGCTCCACAGCAGCCACAGCACCAGCACTGCGATCACCGACAGCAGCGCCACCTTCGGCAGGTTGCTGTGGTAGTCGTAACCGCCGTAGCGCAGGGTTACTTCACCGAAACGGTTGAGGTCATCGGCGCCCAGCCATTGCGCGGCCACCACGCCGATGGCCACCGCCAGCAACAGCACAACCAGGGATTGCAGGGGTTTCATGCGGGACTACCTCCGGTCGGTCTGGGTGCGCAGTTGCTGCAGGGTGCTGCCAAGCACGGTGTTGCTGGCCTGCAGCGGAAGCTCGCGCAAGGCCTTCAGTTCAGCACGTTGCGCGCGCAGGGCCGGTGAATCCGGCCAGCGCCGCTGTGCCCAGTGCTCCACGCGTTCCAGTGCGGTATCTCGGCCCGTGCGGTCGCCGCGTTCGATCGCGGCGCGCGCCAGGGTCAGTTCCAGCTGCAGGGCGTCGTCGGCATTGCGACGTTCCGCGGCGGTCAGCGGGCCATTCTGGCGGCTCGGGGTGATGTCCACGAACGGGGCCAGCGTCGATTGCCACCACGGTTTTGCGGTGTCGGTCGCAGCGTTGCCAGTCACTTGCGACGGCAGCCCCTGCAGTGCCCTGGCCAAGGCATCCAGCCGCTGCAGCGACTGCACGCGCGGGCCGGCGCCCAGCGCATCGAGTGCATCGCGCTCCTGCACCAATGCCTGGCGCAGGTTCAGGCCATCGCTGTCGGGCAGATCGGCCAGCGCGGTGGCGGCCTGTGCATACAGGCGGCGCGCGCCTTCCACATCGTCGGCATAATTCAGCCGCTGCGCCGCCTGGGTCAGCAGCAGTTCGGCCTCATCGCGCTGTACCGCCTGGCGGCCCTGGTTGGCGCTGTCGGCCAGCTTGGCCAGGTTCTCTTCCAGCAGCGCACTGCGCTGCGAAAGGCCCAGCATCTCGTCGCGCAGCACGCGGTTGGTGGTCGCCGCATCCTGCAGCCGCTGGCTGGTCGCGCGCTGGTCGCGGCGCAGTGCATCCAGCGTCGCCTCCAGGCCCTGCAGCTGCACGGCCATGGTCTGTGCCTTCGCTTCCTGTTCGTGCTGTTGCTGCTGCCAGACGTACCAGCCGGCATAGCCGCCCACGCCAAGCACGACCACCCCGGCCAGCGGCAGCAGCCAGCGCACGGGTCGACGGGGCGGGGAAACGGGCGGAGTCTCGTTCATGGGGCTTCCTTGTCGGCAACGTCGCCGGTCAGGATCCGGCAGGCCGCGTTGTGCACAGCATCACTGTTGCCGACCACAGCGGCAAGCGTGACCCACGTCCCTGTTCAGGTCGCTGCCGGGACGGTGAGCGTGGCGTGTGCAGCGGCCACCAGCTGCGCCGTGGTGGGCCCGGCCGCGCGCACCACGCGCTGCAGCCCCAGTGCATGCGCCTGATCGCCCAGCCGTTCGCTGGCCACGACGACGGTGGCCTGGGCCTGCAGGCGTTGCTGCAATGCCGGCGGAAGCTGCTGCCAGAAATGCAGCAACGCCTCACCACTGCTCACCGCCAACACCCACGGCTGCGCTGAATGCGCCAATCGAGCCAGCGTGCGGGGCGACAGGCGCAGCAGGCGGCGCTGATAGACATCGGCACGTTCGATCGTGGCGCCTGCGGCCTGCAGGTGTGCAGTAATCAGCCCGCGTCCGCCGGGCGCGGTGACCAGGCCGATGCGCAGGCCCCGCGCCTCGGCCAGCACCGGCAGCGCCAGCAGGCCCTCGCTGTCCATCCGCTGCGGTGCATGCACCTCGCCGACGCCCTGCGCCCGCAGCGCGCGCGCGGTGCCTTCGCCCACGGTCAGCCACGGGCTGCGTTGCACCTCGGCCAGTGGCAGCAGGGTGGCGGCCGCGGTCACGGCGGCCGGGCTGGTGAACACCACCCGATCGCAGTTCAGCGCGCGTTGCAGCTGGCGCACCACTGGCGTGCCCTGCAGGCGTTGCAAGCGCCAGGGCGGCAGGGCCACGACATGCCCGCCCAGCCCAGCGACGGCGCGGCGCAGCGCCGCATTCTGGCCTCGTGGGCGCAGCGAAATGAAGGTCCAGCCCGCCTCGGAACCGGCAGCGCCAGTGGGTATCGTATGGTCGGCCATTGCCTGCATTATGCGGGCCCTTCGTTGTCGTGGTCGCTGCTCCGATGTCCGTTGATGCCCTGACTTCCTCGTTGGCCGCCCTGCAGGATGTGCTGGACTGCATGCCGGCGGTCCGCGCCATGCAGATCCAGCTCGACGGCTATGCCGACGGCGTGCTGCGCATCACCGCGCCGCTGGCCGCCAACGTCAACGACAAGGGCAACGCCTTCGGTGGCAGCCTGGCCTCGGTGCTGACCCTGTCGGGCTGGGCACTGGTCAGCCTGCGCCTGCGCCTGGCCGGCCACGATGCCGAGGTCTACGTGGCCGACAGTAACCTGCGCTACCTGGCCCCGGTCTACGAAGACCTGCATGCCCATGCCGAAGCGGCCGAAGCCAGCGGCTGGGATGCCTTCCTGAATACCTTCCGCCAGCGCCGCAAGGCCCGCATCAGCATCATCGCCACCCAGCCCGGCACCGATGGCAAGCCGGCCGCCGAGTTCAGCGGTCGCTTTGTTGCCTTCGCCAAAGGGTAGGATGGCAGGCTGACGTTCTGGGGAAACCACCGATGCGCCGCCTCATCCAGTTCCTGATGTGTTCCCTGCTGCTGGTCAGCGCCGTGGCTTCGGCCGACGACCTGAGCCGCAAGCAGCGCAAGCTGCTGGAAGAGACCCAGATCGCCTACGGCGCCACCATCCGCTGGGGCAGCATGGACGATGCCATCGGCTATCTGGACCCCAAGCTGCGCAAGGAGAAGCCGCCCACCGAGTTCGAGCTCAACCGCTACGCGCAGCTGCGCGTGTCGTCCTACCGCGAGCGCAGCAGCGCGGCGCTGGAAGGCGGCCTGGTCGAGCGCCGGGTCGAAATCGGGGTGATCAACCAGAACACGCAGGCCGAACGCACCGTGATGGTGGTCGAGCGCTGGCGCTGGGATCCGGAGGCCAAGCGCTGGTGGCAGACCGCCGGCCTGCCGGACCTGTGGAAGGGGCAGTGACGGGCCGCGTCCGGCTTGTGCGACAATCGGCGCCCGCTTAATCGACCCGTGACCTGAGTGAATTACGAAGAGTTGCTGGCCTTTGCAGGCCGAAACCCGATGCTGTCCGCGGCCCTGGTCGGCCTGACCGTGGCCATCATCGTCACCGAGATCCGCCGCCTGTTCCGGGGCTTCAAGGGCATCAAGCCCGCCGAACTGACCCAGCTGATGAACGCGGGCGGCACGGTGGTGGTCGACCTGTCGGCCAGCGGTGACTTCGAGAAGGGCCACATTGCCGGCAGCCGCAACGCCCAGGCCAGTGCCTTCGGCCCGGACAACAAGCTGGTGGCCAACGCCAAGCAGTCGCCGGTGGTGCTGGTGTGCCGCAGCGGCAACGCCTCGGAAACCGCCGCCAAGGCGCTGAAGAAGGCCGGCTTCGAGAAGGTCTACGTGCTCGACGGCGGCATTCCCGCCTGGCAGCAGGCCGAGCTGCCGCTGGTCAAGGGCCGCAACTGATTGCCGCAGGTGGCGGATCCGGCCTTGTATGGGCCTGATCCCGCCCCCATCGCAGTAATTCGACCATCGTTTTCATTGCATTCATTGGAGTTACTGGAAATGTCCGAAGAGATCACCAACGGCGCTGCTGCGCCGGTCGATGCCGCCACCGGCCCCGCTTTCACCGTCGAGAAGATCTACGTCAAGGACGTCTCCTTCGAGTCGCCGAACGCCCCGACCATCTTCAATGACCAGGTGCAGCCGGAGCTGCAGCTGAACCTGAACCAGCAGGTGCAGCGCCTGGGTGAGAACGCCTTCGAAGTCGTGCTGGCCGTGACCCTGACCTGCCAGGCCGGTGAGCGCACCGCCTACGTGGCCGAAGTGAAGCAGGCCGGCGTGTTCGGCCTGGTCGGCCTGGACCCGCAGTCGATCGACGTGCTGCTCGGCACCCAGTGCCCGAATATCCTGTTCCCGTACGTGCGCCAGCTGATCAGCGACCTGATCCAGGCCGGCGGCTTCCCGCCGTTCTTCCTGCAGCCGATCAACTTCGAAGGCCTGTACGCAGAAACCCTGCGCCAGCGCCAGGAGCAGGGCGACGCACCGTCGCTGGCTGACTCCGAGCCGGCTGGCAACGCCTGATTCCTGCCGCGACGTCACGGATGAGCACTACCGCTGACAAGATCGCCGTGCTTGGCGCCGGTTCCTGGGGAACCGCGCTGGCCAGCCTGCTCGCACGGCACGGTCATCCGACCGTGCTGTGGGGGCGCGATGCTGCCGTGGTCGAAGCCATCGACCAGCGCCACGAGAACCCGCGTTACCTGCCGGGCATCCCGCTGCCGGACAGCCTGCGTGCCACCACCGATCTGGCGTCGGCGGTGGAGGGCGCGGCCTGGATCCTGGTGGTGACCCCCTCGCATGCCTTCGGCGAAACCGTGCGTGCGCTGGCGCCGCTGCGTCCTGCCGGTGCCGGCGTGGCCTGGGCCACCAAGGGCTTCGAACCCGGTTCGGGCCGCTTCCTGCATGAAGTGGCGCGCGAAGTGCTGGGTGAGGACGTGCCGCTGGCCGTTGTCACCGGGCCGTCGTTCGCCAAGGAAGTGACCCAGGGCCTGCCGACCGCGATCACCGTGCACGGCGACGTGCCCGAGTTCGCGCAGACGGTGGCCGAGGCGATGCATGGCCCGGCGTTCCGCGCCTACACCGGCGACGACATGGTCGGTGCCGAGCTGGGCGGTGCGATGAAGAACGTGCTGGCCGTGGCCACCGGCGTGGCCGATGGCATGCAGCTGGGCCTCAACGCCCGTGCCGGCCTGATCACCCGTGGCCTCAACGAGATGCTGCGCCTGGCCGCTGCCATCGGTGCCAAGCCGGAAACGCTGATGGGCCTGGCGGGCCTGGGCGATCTGGTGCTGACCTGTACCGGCGACCTGTCGCGCAACCGCCGCCTGGGCCTGGCCCTGGGCCGTGGCCAGACGCTGCAGGATGCCGTGCGCGAAATCGGCCAGGTGGTCGAATCGGTGCAGACCGCCGACGAAGTGATGCGACAGGCGCGCCGCCATGGCATCGACCTGCCGATCTCCGACCGCGTGCGTGCCGTGCTGCATGGCGAGCAGACGCCGGAAGAAGGCCTGCGCGCATTGCTGGCGCGGGAACAGAAACCGGAATACCCGGACACGCTGTTCAAGTGAATCGAAAAACCCCGGCTACGTGCCGGGGTTTTTTCATCAGGGAGTACACGCGGGTGCCGGACGGGAGACAGGCTTTGGTGGGTGCCAAGCTTGCTTGGCATCACGCGCGCTGCATATCCACGCATGGCGTGGATCTACTGCAACGCCGATCACCGCGCCCGCGGCGGCGCGCTGGTGTTGTCCATGTCCGAAAAGATCAGCCACGGCCCATCCCCCACGCGCTTCAACGTGAGCGTGAACTTGCCGGTATCGCCCACGTTGTTGCCGTAGCTGTACGCACCAATGATGTAGCCCGTATTCCCCTCCACCGCATACGCCAAGGCACGCAGCCGCAACGGACTGCTGCCCTGGCCGGCATACGCGGCCTCGATCGCACTGCGGCCGCGCACCGGCGGCTGGTTGCTCTGCAGCACAAAGCCATCCTCGGCGAACAGCGCACCCAATGCCTTGGCATCACCCGTGCGCCACGCCTGCTCGTAGTCGCGCAGTACACGGTCCAGCGGTGCGGGCAGCGCGATATCGGGAAGCGGCTGTGCGGGCTTCGCGCCTTCGGCATCGTGGGCAATTGCCGGCGATGCCATCAGCAGGGCACTGCAGAAGATCATGGCGAGTCGTGTGCGGCGCATGCGTCCAGGCCCTGGCGATGATGGGAAGGCTTCAGACGCATCCTAGCGCGCCGCTGGTTAGAATCACGCGGCCGCCGATTTGGTGGATGCAGCGCAGATTAGACAAGGACACGGAATGAAGATGCGAATCACAGGGATGGCGATGATGGCCGCGCTGCTGGCAGCCTGCGGACAGGCACCGGAAAAGACTGGCGAGACTGCACCTGCTGTGGCGCCAGCGCCGACCACCGAAGCACCGGCCGCCGTAGCGACGGTGGTCGAGAAGGAACCGTCCGCCGAAGACGGTGTGGACCCCTCGGTGTGGGACAACGAAGGCGAACCGGAAGACCCGAGCGCCGGCGGGGAACTCACCTGCGCGGACAACCCGCTGGCGACGCATTTCTTCACCCTGGTGGGCGGCAATACCGTGGACGACTGCGGCCGCAAGGATCCGAAGGTGCTGGCCGCGTTCAACGCCCTGATGAAGAACACGGCCGCAGCCGAATCCGCTGACAAGGAGATTCCATCGCTGCGCGAACGCCTGTTGAGCGGGCCCAGCGGTCCTGGCGAACTGGTAGTGCTGCAGGGTGAGCCGTGGTGGTTCTATACCGCCTGCCAGGCCCACGACTGCCCCGGCACCGCGTTGGCGATGCTGTATTCGCCCGATCAGTCGAAGATAGTTGGCCGTCTTACCGCGCGCTGCCGTGTATGGTGGCTGGGCGAGCCGACGGCGGAACAACGTGCGCAGATCGAACAGCGCCAGCCACTGCAGGATGCCGCGTTGAAGGAAGACAGCGCACTCTGCGAGTGATGTGGCGCGCGCCGCAGCGCCGGGCCGTGCCCGGCGTTGCAGTGAGCGTTGTTCCCCGTATCACCCTTCCGGCCGCATGCGTGCGCTGACCTGTGCTGTCAGCGACAGACTGACCATCATCAGGCCCTCCATCACCCGGTCGCCCACGTACTCCTCGTCGGGTCCGTTCTGGCGCACGCGCTCGGCAGCCAGCAGCATTTCCAGCGCCACTCGCAGGCCGGTCAATGCGCAATCCGCGTCGGCCAAGGCCATGCGGCGGCCGGGCATCTGATGACGTTCCGGCCAGGGCTGGCCGTCGGCGGCGGCGCCCTTGCCGATGCGGTCGAGCGTGGCGATGAAACCGTGCGGATCGTGCGGGTGCAGTGCTTCCGAGGGTGCGTCCGCGTTGGCGGGCACGTACTGCGCGCGCAGGCGGGAGGATTCGGGTGTGCTCATGGCAAGGGCTCCGTGCAGGACAGACGGTAACCGCCACATAGAGGTGGCGGGCGGAGACGTGGCTCGAAAACCGGGAGATCACGAACAAGACCGGCAGGCGCAAGGCCTCCACGCTCCGCCCGCCATAGCCGGCAGACGGAATGCCAGCCGGCGCCACGCGGGGTGACGCCGGCTGGCAAGCGCAAACAACGTTCGTGATCTAACGGGTTTTCGAGGCCCGGCCACCCATTTTCCGGCGGCCCACCATCTGTACCGCCGTCGCTGCGCAACGCCAATCAGAAGAGTTGCATTCAACGCTGGATCAAAGACGCTTTTGGCATTTTTGCATGCTGTTAAGCCGTGGCAGACGCAGGCGCCGCAACGTCCGTAGCGGCATGGGGAATATGCGACATGGGTCGAAGTTGATGACGTGGCGTACGGGCACTCCACCAGGCCGATGACGACAGTGCGGGGCGAAGAACGTAAATCGACTTCGGCGCACTCCGGTGTGTCAGTGCTCTTCGCGTCTCTCGTACCAGGCTTGAGTACGGTTCACGATCCGCACCACAGACAACATGACCGGCACCTCGATCAGTACACCCACCACCGTCGCCAGCGCAGCCCCCGAATGCACGCCGAACAGTCCCACCGCGGTGGCTACCGCCAGTTCGAAGAAATTGCTGGCACCAATCAACGCCGAAGGGCCGGCCACGCAATGCGCCACACCCAGGCGACGATTGAGCAGGTAGGCCAGGCCGGAAGTGAAATAGACCTGGATCAGGATCGGCACCGCAATCAGTGCGATCACCAGCGGCTGCTCCACGATCTGTCGGCCCTGGAAGCCGAACAGCAGGACCAGTGTGAGCAGCAGCGCGCACAGCGAGACGGGCGCCAGCTTGCGAAGCACCCGCTGCAACGCCGCCTCGCCACGATGCAACAGGATCCAGTGCCGCAGCAACGCCGCCACCAGCACCGGCACCACGATGTAGAGGCCCACCGACAGCAGCAGCGTATCCCAGGGCACGGTGATCGCCGACAGGCCCAGCAGCAGTGCAACCACCGGCGCGTAGGCAACCACCATGATCGCGTCGTTCAACGCCACCTGGCTCAGGGTGAAGTTGGCATCGCCACGGCACAGGTTGCTCCACACGAACACCATGGCGGTGCAGGGCGCGGCCGCCAGCAGGATCAGCCCGGCGATGTAGCTGTCGATCTGTGCTGCGGGCAACCAGTCGCCGAAGGCGTGGCGCAGGAACAGCCAGCCCAGCAGTGCCATCGAGAATGGCTTCACCGCCCAGTTGATGAACAGCGTTACGCCGATGCCCTTCCAGTGCTGCTGCAACTGGCGCATCGCAGTGAAGTCGACCTTCAGCAGCATCGGGATGATCATCAGCCAGATCAGCAGTGCAACCGGCAGGTTGACCTTGGCCACTTCGGCGGAGGCCAGCACCGCGAAGGCATCGGGCAGGAGATGGCCCAGCAGCGTGCCCATCGCAATGCACAGCACAACCCACAGCGTCAGGTGTCGCTCGAACAGGCTCATGGCAGTGGCACCGTCACTGCGCGCCGTCGGTCGGCAGCAGCCGGCCGATCCGGTCCAGCGCGTGCTGCAGCGCCGTGCGGTCGGACCACAACGATTCGGGCAGCGCGAGCAATGCACGCAGTCGCAGCTTCACGATGGCATGGGCCTGCGCGAATGCTGCGGCCTTGTCGGCATCGCTACCCGCGACGGCCGCCGGATCGGGCAGACCCCAGTGGCTGCGGATGAAGTCACCGAACACCACTGGGCAAGCTTCGGCGGCCGCCGAATCGCATACGGTGATGACCAGGTCCATCGGGGCCGCGTCCACGAACTCATCCCACGATTTGCTGTGCAGCCCATCGATCGGCATGCCTTCGGCCTGCAGTTGCACCAGCGCGAACGGATTGACCTGGCCGGTAGGCTGGCTGCCGGCACTGAACGCGGTGAAGCGATCACTGTCCCAGGCACGCAAAGTGGCTTCGGCAAGCACGCTGCGGGCGCTGTTGCCGGTGCAGAGGAACAGGACATTGCGCTTCATGTGGCTTCCATGATCAGTGAGCGGCTTGGACATGCAAAGCGCGCTGGCCGGGCAGAGACGGGTGAACTCGGCAGAGCTGCGGATCGGCGCCGCAACGTGGGCGCGATCGCATCCGGCATAACCGTGCCGCGCTAACCACGGACCTGCCGACGTTGTCAGCAGCACCAGTTCCCTGACCTGCATGCGGCGGGCCATGTTTTCGGCCGCTGACAGCAGTGCGCGCCCAAGGCCGTTACTGCGCCGGTCATCGGACACCACCAGAGAGCGCAGCAGGGCCGAGGCGCCGAAGATCTGCAATCCAACGGCGCCCACGGGAACGCCATCGAGGTCTGCGACGAGAAACACCACCTCGCTGCTTTCCAGGTCGGCCACGGGCAACTGCCCCTGCTGCAGAAGGTCTCGGATGGAGTCCAGGTCGTCGCGCGTGCCGGCACGAATCACAGGGTCGGGTTTCATCTCAGCACCCGCATGCCGGTTCGCTCACCGCGCACCGCTCATCCGGGGAGCCCGCGCAGCAGTTGTGCGTCAGGTACTGGATCAAGCTGTTCATCGCATCGAAGTTGGCGCGGTAGCAGACGTGGCGGCCTTGGCTTTCGCTCTCCACCAGCCCGGCCTGCACCAGCTCCTTCAGGTGGAAGCTGAGCGTGGCTGGGGGCACCTGCAGGGCCGTGGCGATGTCGCCCGCCATGCGCCCTGCCGGGCCAGCCTCCACCAGCAGGCGGAAGGCAGCCAGGCGGGTGGCATGACCGAGCGCGGTGAGGGCGGTGATTGCATTTAACGTTTCCATATTTCTAGAATAATCGAATGAATAAGCCAATCACAAGCCCTGACCTGCCCAATCTGGTGGAATCGTCATTGCCCCAGCCCAATCATCACCAGCTCGCCGCGGCAGATCTGGGGCCACCACGCATCCTCCTGCTCTACGGCTCGCTTCGGCCGCAGTCGTTCAGCCGCAAGCTGGCACTGGAAGCCGAGCGATTGCTGCGCCACCTGGGGTGCGAAACCCGCGTGTTCGATCCGCATGCGCTGCCCATGCTGGACAGCGTGGACATGAGCCACCCCGAAGTGCAGCGCTTGCGTGCTTGGTCGCAGTGGTCGGAAGGCCAGGTCTGGGTCAGCCCCGAGCGGCATGGCACGGTCACCGGCGTGTTCAAGAACCAGATCGACTGGTTGCCGCTGGAAGATGGCAGCGTGCGGCCCACGCAGGGCAGGACGCTGGCGGTGATGCAGGTGAGCGGCGGCTCGCAGTCGTTCAACACCGTCAATACGCTACGCGTGCTCGGCCGGTGGATGCGCATGTTGACCATCCCCAACCAGTCATCGGTGGCCAAGGCCTGGCAGGAATTCGATGACGATGGGCGCATGAAGCCCTCGCCGTACTACGACCGCGTGGTGGATGTGATGGAGGAGCTTGTGAAGTTCACGCTGCTGACGCGAGGGCGGTCGGACTACCTGGTGGACCGCTACAGCGAGCGGAAGGGCGACGCGCATGCCGCGGTAATGGCGCGGGCCGCAGGGGCTGCGGCTTCCTGAATTCCAATCTGCCGACGAGCGTATTACTTGCTTGCGCGCCGCGCGCCCTTCTCGTCTTCGTCCTTCGCATCCCCGCGGCTCTGCGCGAACTCCGGGAAGGTCTTCGCGATCGAATCCTTGTCCGGCAGGATGTAGAACACGCCGCCCTTCTCGAACATGGGCTGCACGATCTGCCCGTAGAACGCGGGCGAGACATTGATGCAACCGTGGGTGACGCGGTTGTCGTCCGGCGTGGGCGATGCCAGTCGTTCGGCACGCTTTTCCTTCGGGCTGCCCGGCGGCAGCGGGTGCATTGAAACCGCGGAATCGTAATCCACCCACAGCACGCGCCCGGCATCGTCGGAGGGGCCGTAGCCACCGATGAAGCGGCCGGCCGGCGTGGTGCGGTCGTGGCCGGGAATCGCGCTCAGTGCCAGCTTGGCGACGCCGGGTGCGGAATGATCGCCGATAGCCGAACCGAACAGCGCCGGTGCCGCGCCACGCAGCTTGCCGTCACCGCTGAAGATCAGAACCTGCGCCGCCGCCTTGTCCATGACTGCGAACGGATAGCCCTGGTTGTCCTTGCTGGCGACGACCCAGCCGGCCAGCTCGATCACCGTTTCGGACACGCTCTGGTCAGCCGGAAGTTCATCAACGGCGGCTACCGGTGATGCAGGTGCGTCCTTGTCCCTGGCGTTGGCTACGCCGCTGCACGCAACGACCAGTGCCATGGCCAGTGCGGCATGGAGGGCGCGGCGTGCAGGGGAGGAGTAGGTACGAATGAGACGGCTCCTTGCAATGCAGTCTTGGGTGGAAGGACGCCAGTGGCCGGCGAAGGCCACTGGTTCCCGATACAGAGATGGATCAATTCAAGCAGTGAGGGAGCGATTACCCGCGCGGCTTGCGGCCGGCCGGTGCCCTTTCAAGCTGCTGCACGCGGCCTTCGATCTGGTCCAGACGCTGGTTGGCCTGCTGTGCGGACTGGTTGGCGGATTCCGCACTCTGCGCAGCACCCTGCACCTTGACGTCGAGCTGATCGAGACGCGAGTTGATGGTTGCAAACTCGTTCTTGTAAGAGGCGCAGGCGCCAAGGCTGACGGTGGCGATGAGCGCTACAGCAAGTGCGCGGGCCGTCTTCATGTGTTGCGGGTTCAGGTTCATTGCACTCCCTCCTTCGTCTGGGGAAGCTGGAATATAGCGGCGTTTGTTCCCGTCGCTACCAAGCGCTTTCAGCTGGAATTTGAATACGTGGATGGGCTGTGAAATCTCTCCGTCAATAAACCTTAACAAGCGGGATAAGGCGGGCTGATCTGCGGCGGCGAAGTGCCTTGCGCCTGCTCAAGATCGCCAATTCATCAGTATGAAGTGGGCGTCACAATGCGTAGCTTTGGCACGCCTGCAAGCCGGGAATGGATATTTGCGCAAGGTGAGGCGCTGGATGGAGCTTGGACCTCATCCGTCCATTCTCGGCCAAAACGAAGGTGAGGTAGTCCCCTGTGGCCCCAGTAATTTGAGAGGCAACCCACTGTTGGGACGCGTCAAAGTACCGAGCTAGTTCAGCGACAACCTGCAAACCGGAACTGGCTGCTCACGCTCCAGATCAAACGGCACGACGAGAAGTTGCAGTTGTTCGTTGAAGTGGAACGGTGGTAGCGACACATTGAATCGCGAAGTCTTGGGATAAAAAAGGTACATGATGCCCGTGCCATCCAGGTACTTCTGGCCATAGGCATACAGCTGGTAGAAATCCGCTTGGGACAGGCCGTACTTCTGTTCGCCGTTGTCCAGAGCAGCATCGAGCAACTTCCATTTGGCGTCTGCGACCACGCGCCGGCCATCGTGCTCAATCAAGAAGTCGGGACGCAGCTGGAACCAGTGTTGATCGCGGTGTTTGGCTAAGTAGTGGCGTGCTGCCTGCGGTGTGAATTTGGTCCCTGTCGGTAGCCATTGGCGCAGTCCCTGTCCGACGAACTGCTCATACACCTTTTCCATCGGGAACAGCAGACTTTGGCCGTTGCTGGTGCCGACCACCGTCAAGGGCATCTGCCCGTGCAGGATCAGCGAGCACCAACCCCGCACAGGTGCGTAGTGCGCCATCAGGCGATCATCTCGCCATTGCTGGAAGTCAGCAGCCGCGTTGTTGCTGACGGGGATCTCATGCAGATGGTGGGCAAGCTCGTTTGCCAAGCGCCAATTGCCTGGTTCACGGGTGTGCTTGCGAACCACCTCCAGTGCCGAGCGGATGAGTCGGTTCTCGGCGCGATCAGCGTCGAACACGTCATGCTCCACTTGGAAGACGTGGGCTCGCCCCGCAGGCTGGCGAACTTGCCGGGCCATCAACAGCCGACCACTCAGATAGCGCAGCTCTTCCTGCACCGGGTGGTAGTCAAAGCGTAGGCCGCGCTTGACCAGATAGTCCACGCGCTGTAAGAACTCCCGCGCCACCCATTCGGTCAGCGGGGCATCAAAGGTACGTAGTGCCGTAGGGCTGGACTGGCGCGGCGTCAGGTTCAGGCAGCGCGCCAGCATCTTCTGCAGCAGATTACGCCCGGCTTCGATGTTCTCACTCTGCTCCATGGCTTTGGGCAGGATCTCGATGCGAGTGCCACAGGGTGATTCCAGCACACCGACATAGCTGTCCAAGCGCAGTTCGCGCCGGTCTTCCAGCTCAACCAGCCGGGCGACGCTGCCAGAGCCCCGCAAGCGTGAGCTCTCGGCCAGTAACCAGTCAAACGCAGTCTGTGAAATCTGCGCCAGCATCTCCGACGCGGGCACATTGGCCGTGGTCAGGCGCGCATGCTCTCGGACGGTGATCAGCACGCTCACTGGTTTGCTTCGGTCAGCTTATAGATGCTCAGGTAGCTTTCGGGGTCTTCGAAAGCCCCAGCATTGATCTGCCAATGACCGCCATTGGCGAATCCAGCTTTGCCAAACAAGGCGAGCTCATCGTAGGTGGGCTGGCTGAGGAACTGGTGCGCTTTGGCCTTGCGCGGATCATTCAGTACCAGTGCGATCCTTTCCCAATCGTCGAAGAAGTACTCCTGCAACAGTGGCAGAATTTGCCTCCGGAATACGCCCTTCAGCTCTTCCAACGACTGGATGCCAATGAAATAGGCGTGGCCCAGCAGATGGTCACGACCCAGCAGCACCTCGATACGATTGTTCATGACGATAAGCAGTTGCTGCAGGTCGATACCGGCCACATTGCCTAGCAAGTCGGGCCTGGGCGGCATCTCTTCGAACACAAAGCGGCGGCGCAGGGCCACATCCAACCCGGCCAACGAGCGGTCGGCGGTATTCATGGTGCCGATCAGGTACACATTGTCCGGCACGCTGAACTTGTCCTGCGAGTAGGGCAAGGTTGCTTCGAGTGCTTCCGGTTTACCGGCTCGCTTGGATTCCTCGATCAAGGTGATGAGCTCGCCGAAGATCCGGGAAATGTTTCCGCGGTTGATCTCGTCGATGACCAATACCCGCGGCGCCTTGTCCTGCGTCTCCTCAGCGGGTGCAAGCAGTTTGGCTAGCTTGTCCATATTTATCGAACCGGGGCGCAACTCGTAAATGGTCATCTGACTGAAGCGGTTCTCCATCAACTCGGCGTATGGCAGGCCGGTGTCATACACGCGCAACCAGTTGACCTTGCGGCCCTGCGAGTAGCTGTCGTTTTCACGCGGGACGTGCAGGTACTCGCTGGTGACCTCGCCAATAGCGCGGAAACGCAGGTTTCCCTGGGTGACCACAAACAGGTCGCCGGCTTTGACCTGGCGGATGAAGATATTGAGCGCCGTGACTGGGTAATCGGAAGCGTCCCGCTCTGGGGTGGCCTTCTGGTACCTGTGGGCGATGTCGTTGCGCGTCTTGACGCCGCTGTAGTCTGCATCGGTGCCGAAGCCAATCAGGGCCAAACCTTGCTTGATGCAGTCCTCGTAGACACCCTCCTCGATGCCGGCCTCGCCCAGGGAGATCTTCCAGATCCGGCGGCCCTTCAGGTCGATTGGCTTGCCGGTCGATTGAACCACCCGGCGGCGGGCTGCATTGCACAGCTGCTTGAACACGCCATCCTCGGTCGCATACTCGATCTGGTGGGTGGCTTCGTTGGTACCTGCGCGAATTCCTTCCACAAAGTCTTCGTAGCTGAAGCTTTGATGGAAGGTAACGAACTTGATCTGCTCGGCCGCAACGTATGCATCAAACTTCTGCTTCATCTCCTCACGGCTGCCAGTGAAGCTGGGCTCAATGATTGCCAACGCTTTGTCGACGGTAGCAAAGGTCTTGCCGGTGCCCGGCGGTCCAAAGAGGATCTGGTTCAGAGGCTGAGTAGTCACGTTGGGCCCTGAAGTCGGCAAAGCGGAGATTAGGGGAGGGAGCTGCTTGGACTCGTACCAGTTGCAGAGTTCGACGAGCTCATCCATTGAGGACACCCGCACCGTGTAGGCCTGCTGGCCGGCAGCCAGACGCGGCGCATGGCTGCTCAGATGGTGATTTCGGCTCTTCTCCGCCGGGTAATCGCCTATCCGCTCTTCCTGGATCTGCGCAGGTCGCGCATCGACGAAGATCTGCAGGGCGACTTTCTTGGCAGGATTAGCGCCGGGATCAAAAGCCAATTGCCGGTCTGCCTGCGTCCTAAAGGCAGCAATGTGCGAAGTGCCGCTGTAGCTGTCCGGATAGCGCTCGTCCAGGTAGTCCATAGCGACCTGCGCGTCGAATGGCGCACTTTGGCTATTCTCCCAAGCGCCGTGGGAGAGCTCCGCAAACGGTTGGCTTGAGTGCTTTCGCACAGCATCCAGCACCGCTAGGTAAGCCGGAAGCGTGCGTTCCGGGCGGGGAACACCGATGGTCAGCAGCCACGGACGAGTCTGCCTGTCGATAGGAAAGTACAAGTCTGGCGCTACGTAGAACAAGGTTTGCGTCAGCTTGGTGAAACCCGTGCTGGGAATCTTCAGTGCTCGCGCAAATGTGTCTGCGTCTAGGCCGGCCCTGGCCTCCTTGAACAGCGTCCATAGCGTGGGAATCATCCAATCTTCCCGCTTGCGCTGATACGGGAACAACCAGACTTTCATAGCATTGGCACTGGGCACGCCATCGAAATCGGTCGGTGCTGCTACGTTCAGCCCCGCGACCTCAATCAATCGAGCAAACAATTGCTTACGCCTTTCGACCCCGTACTTCATGAACATGCAGAAGAAAGTGAACGGATCGATGGACTGCAGTGGTATCGTCTTTGCGTTCTCATCCCTGTCCTCAAGGCCGGCATCGATGCCGACCTCTTTGAGAACCTGGATCAACTCGGGCTGTCGGGTTTCAAAACCGCTCAGCCAGTCGGCCACTGCCCGGAAGACGGGAATCCATGTGAAATTGGCGGAACTCATCGGCTGCGTTCCTTCCCTACCGAAGGGTGGATGATCATTTGCGCCGCTGCTTCATCGCCTTTTGCGCGCTAGCCTTGGCGGCCTGGAGGCGCTCAAGCAGCGCACTAGCAGGTTCATCTTGCGGATCCTGTGGCACCAGTTCGCCGCGGAAGGCCTTGGTCAGTAGCGCGGAAGTGAGCTTGCTCACCCGGGAGCGGGCGGCTTCGTACTGGACGTGCACCTTATCGGCTTGGGCTAACAGTGCTTCGGCGCGGCGGATGATCTCAGCTTGCTCATCAAGTGGAGGAATCAAGATTGGGAATTCTTTCACCTTTGTAAGATTGAGATTGGGTTGATTTCCGCCCTCTGCCAACTCACGCATTGCGTAGTAGTTCGCTTCTAGAACAAACCGAACATATCGTCGATCTGCTCTTCCTTCATCGACCTGTACTGCGGCACAGGCCTGATTGATGGTCGCTGGAATCGCAAGTTCGGTAACTTGGCCACGTGTCTTTCCTTCTCCATACATAGCAACTAGAAGCGTCCCGGCTGGATACACCTTCAAACGGTGTGCCTTAATGGCATCTGCAGTCACAAACTCTTCCGCGCTGATCACAAATCGTTCCGAAGTCGCGGCACTCGTGATCCAGGGTGTTCCTTGCTCAGCGTAAAATGACTTGTTGGCTCGCAGCGGCGTGGAGCCAGTGCCGACTTGCGCGACAAACTGAAGATCAGTCTCGCGCCACTCCGCTTTCTTCCCGTCACGCCACTCCTTCGTCAGTTCGCCGCTGGTGGCTGCGGTCAGCACTGATTGGCGAAACCGCTTGAGGAGCACAGGCACGCAATCAAGTCGTCCGCGCGCCGCATCTACGTGGGCCAGCAGGGCGTCGAGCTTGTCGGCGATACGGGTTTGTTCAGACAGTGGCGCTAGTACGAATGGTGCGGCCTTGCCGGTGTCGGTGCCGAGGCGTGGCATGTTCAACCCATGGCTCACCTCTGTGACGTAACTGAGGAAGCGCGGATGCTTGAGCCAATAGAAAACGTAGCGACTGTCCGTGACTTCAGTCGGTGTGATCGGAACGATCTCGGTGGTGCAGTACCCATCGGCATCGGCTACGACTACTTTGTTCAAGTACGGACGTAGCTTGCCGTAGAGAACGTCGCCTTTGTAAAAGCGATTCTTTGTGCTTTTCGATTTGCGCTCGCCGAAGCTTGCCCGACTGATGATCTTCGAAGTGTCTTTCTCGATGTCTTCCAACTCAAGAATCCACGCGTCGTCCGCGATGGCGTCAGGCTCCACCTTTTCGGCCTTGCCGTAATCAATCACCGCGCCGAGAGTGGTCTCAGTCCAGCTCTTGGGTAGCGCGTTCATGCGTCTTCTTCCTCAATTCCAAACTCAGCAAGGATGGCGCGCAACTCATCCATGGCCCCTTCCAGCTCGGCAATGGCCAGCTGCGCCAAGTCCTCCGGTGGCAGTAGCTCGCCAGCCGCTGCGCCACTCTCATCCTTCAGCCACGCGATATCCAGCGAATCACCGCGCGCCTTGATCTCGCCACGGCTGAACTTGCGGAAGCGCCCCTCCACGCCGGTGTCACTGCGCTTGGCCGATCCATCCGGTTGGTCGCCAAAGGCATCTTCAAATGCGACGAAATGCTCTCGCGTCAGCGGCGTGCGCTTGCCAAACTGCGGCATGTTGGCGCGCAGGTCGTACACCCACACGTCTTTGGTATTGCCCCTGTCGGTCTTGCCGCGAGTGAAGAACAGCACATTGGTCTTTACCCCCTGCGCGTAGAAGATGCCGGTGGGTAGGCGCAGAATGGTGTGCAGGTTGCACTTTTCCATCAGATCGCGACGGACATCCGCACCAACGTTGGCCTCGAACAGCACATTGTCCGGCAGAACCACTGCCGCGCGACCGCCGGGCTTGAGCCAGCGATAAATGTGCTGCAGAAACGCCAACTGCTTGTTACTAGTGGGATAGGTGAAGTCGTCGCGAGTCGGCAAGCCGCCGCCTTTCTTCGTGCCGAACGGTGGGTTGGTCAGGATCAGATCGGCCTTCGGCAACTGCTGACCTTCCCTGGACAGCGTGTCGCCGAAACGCAGACCCGCGTCCTCATCTGAATCCAGCTCGTGCAGCATCAGGTTCATCAGGCCTAGACGATGGGTATCCTGCACAAGCTCCATGCCGTGGAATTGTCGGCGGAAGCGTTTGTAGGCCTTCTCATCCAGCGCATACATGTCGTTGTGCTCGCGGATGTGGTGGTTAGCCGCAATTAAGAAGCCCCCGGTGCCGGCGGCCGGATCTTGGATGCATTCACCCAATTGCGGTTGCATCAGCGCCACCATGCTGTCGATCAGTACCCGCGGAGTGAAGTACTGGCCCGCGCCGGACTTCTTCTCGTTGGCGTTCTTTTCCAGCAGGCCTTCGTAGAGGTCCCCCAGGCCTTCAGTCTTGGCGCTGTACCAGTCGATGGCATCAATGGCCTTCACCAGTGCGGTCAGCGTGGCGGGCTTTTTGATGAAGCTGCTGGCGTTGGCGAAGATCTCGCGGTTCAGGCGGCTGCCATGCGAGCCCAAGTGAATTAGTGTCGTCTTGTAGAACTCCAAGCGATCAGGAGCGGATGTGCGCTCCAGATCATCCCAACGGTGGCCGGCGGGTAATTCGCTTTCGGCACCTGTTTCCTTGGCCATTTTCAGGAATAGCAACCAGGTCAGCTCACTAACGTACTGATGGTAGGTGACACCGTCGTCACGGAGAACGTTGCACAGGTTCCACAGCTTTCCGACGATATCGGAGGTCATCTTGTCCATTGCTCTGAATTCTCTCGGTTACTGATTGGCTGCGTGCAGCCATATGGCTTCACTCATATCGGCCAGTAGCTCGTTGAGCTGGCCTTCGAATAGTTGGTTGAGGCGGCGGAACCCACCCTGTTCGCGCAGCGGGCCCTCGTTGATGGATTGCTCGTCGAGCACGATGTTGGCCTTGATCTGCGCGGCGATCTTCTTCAGCCAGTTCTGCTGGTTTGGGTTGAGGCCACGCTTTGCGATCAGCGATTGCACCGCATTGTCCACACGCTGTTCCCAAGGCACCAGGGCCTCGCCCAGTGCCGCCTGCCGCACGAAGCCAAGCACGCGGGCGGCAATCTCATGGTTCTTGGCTTGTGCCCAAGCGTGGGTAAGGGATTTTTCGTCGAAGTTGTTGCCTTCCAGTGCGGCGACGAGCTCTTTCAAGTCCTTGCGAGTCAGGTCACGCGGGCGCTGCACCACGGCCACCAAAGCCGGGAGCATGTTGCCGTTCTCCTTGATGAACTGGGCAAAACGCTCCAGATAGTCTTCCGGCTTGCCGTACGCCGGGCTGACCTCGGCAATCCGATCAGGGTGTTGAGAAACCACCACCGGGTCCCTCGGGTACTCCCGTGCCTTGTCCAGCAATTCGCCCAGCCCCGGATGGTGCTTGAACCACTGGGCCAATGCATGGATGTCGCTGCTCTTGAGGAAGTTGCCGAATTCATCGACCTTGGTGCCAGTGGATTCCAGCGCTGCCACCTGCACCTCGGTCAGGTGACGCTTCTTGCGCTGCCACTTGGCCAACATTTGGTCACGGGCCTGAGTGGCGATGTCCTCGCCAGCATGCTCTGAGACTTCGCCAATCAACTGGGTAAAGTCAATGCCGGGGTTCACCACCACCGGTTTCATGCTGTTGACGGGTTCAAGGGTCTTGTACAGGTTCACCGCGTCGAAGATGCGGAACACGTCCTTGCCGATGTCATCGCAGCGGCGGGTTGCACGGCCCAGCATCTGTTCGTACAGGATGCGGCTGTTTACCCGCCGCAGAAATACCAAGTTGCAGATGGCCGGCACGTCGATGCCGGTGGTCAGCAGGTCCACGGTTACGGCAATGGTCGGATTATTCTCGTTCTTATAGTGCTTGATCAGCGACAGCGGCTTGTCCGAGGCGCCGGTGATCTTCACGATGGTGTCGTCGCCAACCTCATCGAAACCGGCATCCTGGTAAGCCTGCTTGAGCAGACGTACAAGCAGATCGGCATGCTCATCGGTCGCGCAGAACACCAGGGTCTTGGCCGGCCCATAAGGGTCGATATGCCGGGTCAGTTCCGCGCACACAACCTGGTTGAAGGACTCTGTCAGCACCTTCTTATTGAACTGGCTCACGTCGAAATTCAGAGTGTCGGGCGTTCTGTAGCTGTCCACCGCCTTGGTCTGGGCGTTGAGCACCAGCACCTCGTCTCCTTTGGCGTAATGGATGCCGCTGTCGCTCAGCTCGGTCTTGATGACCGTGGCGGGGTCATGGTCGATCAGCCAGCCATCCAGCACTGCTTCCCGGTAGGAATACACAAATACCGGCTTGCCGAAGATCTCGGTAGTGTGCAGAGCAGGTGTGGCCGTCAAACCAATCTTCACCGCATCGAAATGGTCCAGCACGCGGCGGTACATGGAGATGTAATCAGACTGGTCGCGGAAGTCAGACTCCGCCTGCGACATCTCGCGGTCGAGAAGATAACCGCGGTGGCACTCGTCAACCACGATGCAATCGTAGGCGTCGATTGGGATCCCGCCGTTCTCACTATTGAGAGCCCGTTTGACCATGCCCTGCACGGTGGAGATGTGGACCATCGTTTCCGCCTCCGGCCGTGCTTCGTCAATTTCCTTGATGCCAAAGATGTCGGCAAAGGACTGCAAGTTCTCAATGCGGGTGTCTTTGAAACTGTCGGCGGCCTGCTCGCCCAAGGCGCTGCGGTCAACCAGGAAAAGGATTCGGCGGAACCGCTGCGCCTTGAGCAGTCGGTACACCAGCGCAATGCAGGTCTTGGTCTTGCCAGTGCCGGTAGCCATCGCCACAAGCAGTTCTTGCTGGCCAGCCTTTATCGCGGCCTCGACGGCCAAGATGGCATCGCGTTGGTAGCGACGAAGCGGGAACTCGAATTCCACCGGGGTCGCTTCAAGTTTTGCAGCCGCGGCGTCGATGTCCTGCTTGAGCAGCTCGGTCAGACCGGTGGGCGTATGCCAACCTTCCAGCGGCTTACTGGTGTTCTGTACCCGACGCAGGTCGCAGAACCACACCCCGCTGGCCATCTGATACTGGCGCTGGAACGGGCGGCCATTGGTGGCGTAGACGAACGGCAGCTTGTACTTACCCTGCCATTGAGTATCGAGCCACTCACCGCCGTCGCCGATGATGCCACGGGCATAGCGCTTGGCTTGCTCGATGTCGCCATAAACATTCTTGCTGGCACGCTTGGCCTCGACCACGGCGACCAGTCGCGTGCCGATAAACAAGGCGTAGTCAGCACGGTCACCACCCTCGCAAGGCCATTCGGCAATGGCCATGTTCCGGCCCGATTCGGGTACGGTGCGGTGGCTGCGGTAGTTGAGCGCCTCGGAATCGGTTTCCCAACCAGCGTCGCGTAGTTGCTGGTCGATGAGCACCCGGGTGGCCGCTTCGTCAAGGTCGAGCCGGCTTGCCGCCTGATTGGCAACCTGCTGCAGTTGGGTCATGAATGCGGCCGACTGGCCGGCCGCCTGGGACTGCAGCGCCCTGAGTTCGGCTAGCTGTGCCTTGCTGGCATCCGCTTCATTGGTGAAGGACTGGGCGAGCTCCTCCCAGAGTTTGGCGTCGGCTTTGGCCTGTACCAGTTGTCGGGCCACGGCTTCCGATTTTTCCGCCTCGGTCCTGAGCGCGGCATCGGATTGCCGGAGTTTGATCTCCAGTTCGGCCATCTGCTTGTGGAGTTCTGCAGCATCCTCCGCCGGCGCAGGAGGGGGGATGAAAGCGCTGCCTCTGAAAGCCGAGTCATGAAAGCTGCGTTGGAACCAGACGGCCAATTGGGTCGCCATCTTGAGACCCTGCAGGGCTTCGGCGTGACTACCGTTCAATTGGTGGTTGGCTTGGTTGCCGGCTTTGCGAATCCAGTGAAACAGATCCGCCACTTCGCGCGGTAGCCAGCCCCTCTGCCGAAGACGGCTAAGCAGGGTTGCCTGATTGTCTTCCTCCGGGACATAAAGCCCAGCGCGAGCGGCAACCTGCTGGGCCAGCAGTTCAGCGAACTGGCGCAGTTTGAGCAGGCAGGTATTAGGGTCCTCGCTGAAAAAGCGCTCCGCTCGGCCGCCAAGTTGAGCCAGATCTGCCTGAACTCGAGCTAGATGCGCAAAATTGGAGCGTTGTGGTTCGGCCATTCTCCATCCCCTGGACGGCCCCCCTGTGGGCCTATAGCGATTCTATCCGACGGGGACCACACGTAGAGAATTGGCAGGGTCTGCCGGTGAAGGCAGTTCAAGGGCTGTCGCAGGTTCTAGGGCGCTTCCCTGTCTGGGACTTCTGAGTACTGATCTGCCGGAGGACCCTGGGCCGAGCTTTACCGGCGTAGAGGTTGTCCCAAATGCGAGGAGAGGCATGAAGATTGGCTCTCATCGAGGAACAGATCCAGTGCCTACCGGCGCAAGGGGAGCGAGCTGGATCCATGAATTGCATAGCAGTTGTGCTTTCGATTCGCCCAATTTCCTTTGCTGGAGCAAGTCTGGTTGATTGGCGTCTACTCGGCGGGTGGAGAGGCTGGTCGCCGATGCGAGTGCATGCGAGCACGGTCATTTCACAGCAATGCGGAGTTCCCTGAACGCCAGCCTTATTTATACACCAGTCAGTTCAATATTCAGGGTCGATTAGACCCCCTAACGGATAATTCACACCTGTCGACCGCCTCCTCTCTCTCCCCCTCCCGGGAGGCGGCCGACGAAACCAAAATAATTAAAGGTGTGTCCCGATGAACAAGAATTCGCTGCTTGCCCTGGGTCTTCTGGCTGCTCTGCCGTTCGCTGCATCGGCAACCGATGGCCTGTCGTACAACTACGTTGAAGGCGGCTACGTGAACACCGATGCCAAGGGCGGCGACGCCGACGGCTGGAAGGTGAAGGGTTCCGTGGCGGTGCACCCGAACTTCCACATCTTCGGCGACTACAGCGCGCAGGAGACCGACAAGTTCAAGAATGACGTCGACCAGTGGCGCATCGGCGCCGGCTACAACTACGGCATCGCACCGAACACCGACCTGGTGGCTCGCGTTGCGTACCAGAAGTTCGACATGAAGCATGGCCTGGACTTCAACGGCTACTCGACCGAAGTTGGCGTGCGCACCGCGTTCAACCCGTACGTGGAAGGCTACGTGATGGCCGGCTACGAGGACTACACCAAGAAGCACGGCATCAACCCGGACGGCGAGTTCTATGGCCGTGTCGGCGCCACCGCCAAGTTCAACCAGAACTGGGGCCTGAGTGGCGAAGTGAAGCTGGCCAAGGCCGGCGACCGCGAGTGGTTCGTGGGCCCGCGCTTCACCTGGTAACAAACGCCTGTCGTTAGTGCGTGTTGTGCTGGCGTGTGACTCTCTCTCTCCCACACGCCAACCGAAGCCCGGCCTCGCGCCGGGCTTCACTTTTATGGGCCCCGTGGCGCCACAATGCGGCATGGGCGACCCTTCCTCTCTTGCAGGCACCGGCACGACCTACCAGGAGCATCTGGCGCCTGCGCCGCTGCGCGGCCACTTTGGCCAGCTGTGGCAGAGCCAGCTTCCTGCCGATGCCGATGGGCACATCACCGTATTGCCCGATGGCTGCGTGGATATCCTCTGGCGCGACGGTGCGCTGTTCGTCGTCGGCCCGGACCGCGTGGCCGCGCACCCGGCGCTGGCACCCGGTGCGCAGGTGCTGGGCACACGCTTCCGTCCCGGCCAGGCATTGGCCGCGCTCGGCCTGCCCTTGGCCGGGATCATCGGCCAGGCCGTGCCACTGGCCGACCTGAAGGGCGCGTGGGCGAACAAGGCGGCGGCCTCCATCGGCGACACCGCGCCTGCACAGCGCCTGCAGCGAATGGCGCACTGCCTGCAACAGCACATGGGTGCGGCCGCGCTGGGTACGCCGGCGCAGCGCGCCCATGTCCTGTTCCAGGCGCTCGCCGCGGGTCACGCCACGCTGGATACGCTGGCGGCGCACCTGGGCCTGAGCCCGCGCAGCCTGCGGCGTTTCAGCCAGTCGCAGTTCGGCTACGGCGCCAAGACGCTGGAGCGGATCCTGCGGCTGCAACGTTTCCTGCGCCAGAGCCGCGCGCTGCCACAGCATTCGTTGGCGATGCTGGCTGCTGATGCCGGCTATGCCGACCAGGCCCATCTCAGCCGCGAGGCGCGCGAACTGGCGGGCATGACCGCCAGCGAGCTGCGCCTGGAGTGGGGGCAATGATGGCCGTTTTGTTCAAGACCACGGTGCTGCATTGATCGATGCTGGGCTCCCACCACGGAGCCACGCCATGAATCCTGCCGCACCCCACGATGCCGAACGCCGCATCGACAACATCGAATTCAACGTCGCCGACGTCGCCCGCAGCAAGCGCTTCTACGGCGAGGTGTTCGGTTGGCGCTTCACCGACTATGGACCGGCCTACACCGAGTTCGACGATGGCCGCCTGAAAGGTGGCTTCGTGTCTGACGCGCCGTTGCGCGCCCAGGGAGGACCGCTGGTGATCCTCTACTGCGCGGACCTGGCCGATGCGCAGCAACGCGTAGTGGCCGCCGGTGGCGAGGTGGTGCAGGCGGTGTTCGCCTTCCCCGGTGGTCGCCGCTTCCACTTCCGCGATCTGGATGGCTACGAACTGGCGGTCTGGAGTGATGTGGACTGAGGCCTTCGTAGCTTCGTCGGTGGACGGAACGAGAACCGCTCCGTCCCCGGTCAGGCGGTTCCGCTATGATCGCCCGCACATCGCCACACGCGATGCGTCCGCCTCAAGCCAGCAGGAACCGCCGTGAACTCCCAGCCCGCACCGATCACCGCCGTCAATCACACGCTCGACAACGAGCCGCAGCAGATCACCGCGCCACTGACCCATTCGGCGGCGTTCCTGGTGCTGAAGGTGAAGGATGACGAGGCGTCGATCGCCAAGGCACGCGAGGTGCTGGCCAGCACCGACGACCTGATCAAGAACACCGCCATCCGCGAGATCGAACGCACCTTCACCTGCAACGTGGCCATCGGCCACCGCGTGTGGAAGCCGCTGGTGGGCACCACGCCACCGCGTGAGCTGCAGCCGTTCCGCGAGATCAAGGGCGCGACCCACACGGCCGTGTCCACGCCGGGCGACCTGCTGTACCACATCCGTGCACGCACGATGGATCTGATCGTGGCGTTCGAGCGCAACCTGCTGATGGCCTTTGGCGATGCGGTGGAGACGGTCGATGACGTGGCCGGCTTCCGCTATTTCGATGGCCGCGACCTGCTCGATTTCGTCGACGGCACCGCCAACCCGGAAGGGCTGTCACTGCCGGAAGCCACCATCGTGGGTGAAGAGGATCCGGAACATGCCGGCGGCAGTTACGTGGTGGTGCAGAAGTACCTGCACAACCTCGATGCCTGGCGCGCGCAGAAGACCGAGGCGCAGGAAGCAATCATCGGTCGTACCAAGCACGACAACATCGAGCTGGACGATGCGCCGGCCGATGCGCAGAAGTCGCACAAGACGCTGTGCACCATCGAGGATGCCGACGGCGAGCACGAGATCCTGCGCGACAACATGCCGTTCGCCAACCCGGGTCGCGGCGAGTACGGCACCTACTTCATCGGCTACACGCGCCGCCTGTGGGTGATCGAGAAGATGCTCGAGCGCATGTTCATCGGCAATCCCGCACCGCTGCATGACCGCATCCTTGATTTCTCCACCGCCACCACCGGCGTGACCTTCTTCGCGCCCTCGCGCAAGGTGCTGGCCGACCTGGGCGACTGATCGCGGCTCTCGTCCTTGCGCATGCTACTGGCCGCTCTGTTCCAGTAGATCCACGCCACGCATGGCGTGGCTCTACTGTGCCGCCATCTGCCTGTCATCTACCGCGCCGACCATCAGCCGTTGGATGAGAGCGCAGGGGCGGGCGATGGCGATGGCAAGGAACACAACCGGTGCACGCCGCTGGTGGCGGCCACTGGCCGCGTTGTTCGGCGCGTTGGCACTGGGGAGTGCCAGCGTTTCCGCGCAGGAAGCTCCTGCACACTGGATGGCCTATGCCGCCGCCGTGGGGGGGCAGCTGCAGCAGCGCCTGCAGCAGGAGCAGGACCCGCAGGCGCAGCGCGTGCTGGAATGGCTGCAGGCACATCCGGACGCACCGACGCCGCTACCGGTGAGCGTGTGGATCGCGGCGGATGGCCGCATCTCGAAGCTGGAATTCGACAGCCTGGGCGATGCCCAGGTCGACGCCGACCTGCGCGCGACCCTGCAGAGTGCACCCCTGCAGGCCGCGCCACCGGCCGACATGCGCCAGCCGCTGCGGCTGGGTTTGGTGCTTACCCAGTAGATCCACGCCATGCGTGGATGTTCTGGGTAGATGCCGACCTTGGTCGGCACGCACGCCAACCAAGGTTGGCGACTACCGGTAGCCCAGCCACGCATGGCGTGGCTCTACTGCGTTGCCACCTGTGGCTCGCGAGCGGCGGCGCTCCATGCGCGCAGGCCGAACACGGCCAGGCCGAGGAAGAACACGTACAGCGCGGCGGTCACGTGCAGCGACTTGAACAGGTACGCACCCACATAGACCACGTCCACTGCGATCCACACCCACCAGCAGGCCACGTGGCGGCGGGCCTGCCACCATTGCCCGACCAGGCTCAGACCGGTCAGCAGCGCATCCAACCACGGCAGGGCAGCGTCGGTGAAGCTGTGCATGGCTGCACCCAGCGCCACGCCACCGCACAGGCCGATGGCCAGGTCGCGCAGCAGCGTGCCGCGTGCCAGCGGCACGATGCGGATGCTGCCCTCATCGGCGGCATGCTGTCGCCAGTTGAGCCAGCCATAGACCAGGAAACCACCGAAGGCGATCTGCAGCAGGGTGTCCGAGTACAGCTTGGCCTCGGCGAACACCAGGCCATACAGCGCCACCGACAGCAGGCCCACCGGCCACGCCGCCAGCCGGCGCCGGGCCATCAGCCAGACGCCGAGGATGCTGCACAGTGCGGCGGTCCACTCGAGCATCACGCCGCTCACAGCGCGAACGTCACCGACAGGCGGGCCTGTCGCGGTGCGCCGGGGAACAGGTAGTAGTCACCGCCGCTGCTGCCGGTATCGCGCCAGTAGAAGCGGTTGAACACGTTGTCCACCGACAGGTTCCAGGTCACCGCGCGTTCGTGCAGGCGATGCTGGAAACGCAGGCCGGCATCGAACACCGAGTGGTCCGGTGCGCGTACGCCGCCGTCGGCGCGGGCCACGTTGGCACCGGCATAGCGCCAGCCGCCGGTCACATCCAGGCCCTGCACGAACGGGAGCGCATAGGCCAGGTGCACGCTGGCGCGCACCTTCGGCACGTTCACCAGCTGATGGCCTTCATAGGCCGGGGTGCCGGTGTCGCGCGCGCGCGCCTGCAGCACGCTGGCGCTGGCCACGATCTGCAGTGCGTCGGTCAGCTGGCCGTTGGCGGTCAGCTCCAGGCCGGTGTGGGTCTGCGTGCCTTCCTCGACGAAGGTGTAGCCGACGTCGCTGCTGTCGGGCTTGGCGTACTGGTACGGCTGCGAAATGCGGAACACGGCCGCGCCCAGGGTCAGCGCTTCGACCGGCACGTACTTCACGCCCACTTCCAGCTGCCGCGACTGCACCGACGGCAGGAAGGTGTCGGCGTTGCTGGTCCAGAACGGCGCTTCCTGGCCCAGCGAAATGCCGCGCACGTAGCTGGCATAGGCATTGAGCTGGTCGGTGGCCTTCCACACCACCGCAGTCTGCGGCAGGAAGCGCGACAGGCGGCTGTGCCGCTGCGGGGTGCCACGCTTGTCGTAGGCGCGCTCATCGAGGCGCACGAAGCGGCCACCGGCCAGCCACTGCCAGTCATCGCCGAAGCTGATCCGGTCCAGCGCGAAGAACGCGGTCTGGCGGCTGTCCAGGCGCCGTGCGGACGGTCCCGGCATCTTCGGCGACGGCGCGAATACCGGCACCGGTGCTTCGTGGATGTTGGTGGTGCCGACGTACTCGTTGACGCTCGGGCGCTTGTCCACGGTGCGCCGGAAGTAGTCGGCACCGACGGTCAGCTCATGGCCGACGCTGCCGGTCTCGAAGCGGCCACGCAGCTCGGCACGGGCCTGCTGGTTGCGACGGGTGTCGTCCGGGCTGCGGTAGTCGTAGACGTCATAGTCGCCGTTGGGCGCGAAGTAGTTGCCCGGCACGCTGCCATCGGCGCACAGCACGGCGTAGTAGCAGCCGTAGGCGAAGGCGACGTTGTCATCGATCACCGAACGGCTGTGGCCGACCGAGATGCGCGACTGCCAGGCCTCGTTGAAGTCGTAGGTATGCAGCGCGGTGATGTTGGTGCTGGCGATATCCACCGGGCGCTGCCACGGCTGGTAACCCAGCAGGTGTTCGCGGTCGACGCCACGCGGCAGGTCGCGTGCGCCCAGCAGTTGGTAGCCGGACACCGAACGCTGCGAGCTGGTCTGGTAATTGGCATCCACTTCCAGCTTGCCGCGCTCGCCAATGAGCCAGTCGGCGGCCAGCGAGTAGAAGTTGCGGCGACCGTCGGCGTGCTCGATATAGGAGTTGCTGGAATCCCATGCGGCATTCAGGCGCAGGCCGAAACGCGGGGTGATCCAGTGGCCGACATCGACGGCGACGTAGCGCGAGCCTTCCGAATCGGTACCGAGCGTGGCAGTGCGCACTTCGGCCGGGCGCTTGCCGATGTAGTTGATGATGCCGCCGGGCGCCATCACGCCTGCGGCCAGGCCGGCTTCACCCTTGAGGATCTCCACCGACTGCACGTTCTCCAGCGCCAGGCGCTGTTCGCCGGCGATGGACAGGCCGTTGAAGCGGTAGCCGGTGGCGGCGTCCAGGGCAAAGCCACGGATGGCGACGTTCTGGTAGTAACCCACCGGCGCATACGCATCACCCAGCGAGGCATCGTTGCTGGCCAGCTCGGACAGCGAACGCACCTGGCGACGGTCCAGGTAATCGCGCTCAAGCACGTTCACCGAGGCCGGCGTGTCCTTCCAGCTGCCGCCACCGAAGGCGTTCACGCGTGAGGTATCGGCCTTCGGTTTGCCGGCCTGCACGCGTACCGCCGCCAGTTCGGTGGGCGAGCGCTCGGCGCCGGTGGTAGCCGCATCAGGGGACGCATCGGCCTCGCTGGCGTGCAGTGGCAGCGCAGCGCAGAGGGCGAGGGAGAGCAGGGTGGGGCGCAGGCAGCGGTTCATTCGGTTCGTCTTCGGACAACAAGGGAGACGAAGCGACGGCGCGCAGGTGCACCGGCCCATGATGGGGGTGTGGCTGCGGCTCAAAGCTCCCTACGCCGGTGCAAACCGGATCAGGTTCCAAGGGACTCTCTCAGCCTGGCAGATCCAGGCACCCCCGCTTCAGGTGACCATTTCACTACAAATGGTACGGATTTGCGAGCCGGCGTCCTTCAGGCTGCGGGGTCCAGGCTGCGGGGTCAGATCCCTTTCCGCAGGAAAGGGATCTGACCCCAATGGTGCGCCAACCGGGTCACGCCGCCGCGTGCAGCGCCTGCAGCAGTGCCTGTCCCGGCGCGCTGTGGAACCACGCCGGATGCCCCAGCATGAAGGGCTGCCACGCGACGTCGGCATTGGCGGTCGAGCCGGTGACGCCTTCGAAGTACTCCACTTCGGACAGTGCGAAGTCGAAATGGACCATCGGCAGCAGGTCGGCCAGCAGGTGCACGCGTGCCGCCGACAGCGGCAGCACCTGGCGGTAGCCGTCGAGCAGGGCCAGCGCGATATCGATGCGCACCGCCTCCATGCCGCGCTCCAGTTCCAGCCACGCCACCGCGTTGCGCTCGATCGCCGTGGCGAGGTCGAACAGCGCACTGGTGGGCGAGGCCAGGCCGAAATCCAGCACGGTACTGATCTGCCCATCGCGCCACAGCAGGTTGGAAACGTGCCAGTCGTTGTGCGCCCACAATCGTGGCTCATCGCGCAGGCGCTCGGCCAGGCCGGCATGCCACGGCAGCACATCGCGCTGCAGCTGCGCTTCCCATGGAATGCGCGCGAGATAGCGGGCCAGCCCGGGACGCTCGTGCAGCCCTGCCTTGATGGCCGCGATCGGATCGTCGGCACGGATCAGATCGTCGCGCGCGACCAGCACATGGGTGCTGCGTTGGGGCGCGTGGTAGCTGGCGGCGGCCCGGTGCAGCTGCGCGAGTGTGCGCCCGGCTTCGCGGGCCTGCGCGACATCGGTCAGCAGCGACCACGACACGGCGTCGCGGTACAGGTCCTCGCCGACGCCGATCGCATGCAGCTCGAACGTCCATTCGCCATGTTCGGCCGCCGTGTGGCCATCGGCCGCTGGCAGCACCTTCACCACCGGTACGCCCGCTGCGGCGAGATGGGCGATGAAGTGGTGCTCTTCTTCCAGGCAGGCCGCACTGCGCACGCTGTGGTGATGGCGCTTGACGAACACCGCGCCGTTCGCGCCGTTGACGATGGCGGCAGCCGACAGCGGCCGCGGGCTGTGCCAGTGCGGTTGGCTGCGCTCGTCCAGCTGCGGGTAGTGCTGGCGCAGCCACGCGATGTCCGCCGCGCTGATCGGTGGCCAGTCGGCAGCGACCTCGTCGTTGTTGAGGCCCTGCACGCGGTGGGAGGAAGAAGTCATGCCGCAGCCCCAGTGGGGAAAGTCACATCCAAGGCTGCGCATTCAACGCCATGCACGCGGCCAACGCAAACGGGCGGGTCATCGACCCGCCCGTCCGTGCATCGGCATGGGAGATGCCGCGCTGCTTACCAGCCGCGATGGCGACCGCGGTCGTGGTAGTAGCGGTTGTCGTAGTAGCGCTCGCGCTGCCAGCGACGGTCATCACCGCGGTCGTAGTAGCCGCTGCGGTAGTAGCCACGGTCGTAACGGCGATCGTAGCGATCGTCGTAACGGCGATTGTCGTAGTAACGACGGTCGCGGCGGTCGGAGGTGGTCAGGTTGCCGATCGCGCCGCCGGCCACGGCGCCGCCGACGGTGGCAGCGGGATCACCGTTGGAGAGCAGGTTGCCGGCCACGCCACCGACCACGGCGCCGACCAGGGTGCGCTTGTCCTTCCTCGACATCGCGCTGGCATCGCTGACCACGGCGACACCGGCCACCAGTGCCAGGGCCATCGCCAGACCACGGAAGCTGAGTGTGGAAGTACTGAGCATGTTCGTTCTCCTGTGAGGTGCATGCCACGCTGGGCAGGGAGGGCGCGGGGCGCCCCGGCTGCCGTGGTGTCCACGCTGGCGTTCCAACATTGCCGGAACATTGCCTCGTCCACCGTGCGGCTTGCGCATTCATCTAGCGGCAGGCGGCATGAAGCAAGGCTGAAAGCGGCCTCGGCCGCTCAGCTGGCAGAAAGGGAAAAGGCCACGCGGACGTGGCCCTCCCTTCTCTGCCAAGGCGTTGCGGGCTTAGACGCCCATCGCCTTCTGTGCCTGCCGGGCCTGTTCCTGCTGGGCGTCCTGCTGCTGGTGCAGCACGTTAGGCGCGCCCTGCACGGCACCGCTGCTGAGCGCGATGCTCTGCTCGCTGGCGGCTCGGGCCTCCACCGCCACGCGGCTGGCCGCCGGGTCACCGATCGTGCCCTGCACGGCAAACAGGCGTTCACCGTTCGGGCTGGGCACCACCGAGTCGATGCGCTGCAGGCCGGCGGCATGCGCCTCCTTGGTCAGGGCCGCGGCGGCGCTTTCCAGCGCGTGGCGATCCTTGAAGGTGCCGGCCGGCAACAGTTCCAGACCCTTGCTGGCCTGGATGAAGAGCGGATTGCGCGGGTGCCGTTCGTCGTTCAGCAGCGGGCGCTCGCGGGCTTCCTTGATGGCCTCCAGCGTCTTCGCCCCGACAATGCCGTCGGCCACCAGGCCGTTGTCCTTCTGCAGCTGGCGCACCGCCGCGTCGGTGTTGCGGCCGAAGCGGCCATCCTCGACCAGCGGCTTGCCGTCGGCACCGACGTAGCCCAGGTGGCCCAGCTGTTCCTGCACTTTGCGCACGCCTTCGCTGTGCGCGCCCTGCTTGTACAGTTCGGCGTGCGGCGTGGCAGCGGCCTTGTGCTCGGCGGCAGGCTTGCCCTGGGCCTGCTCGTGCGACGGGGTGCGGTTTTCCAGCAGGTCGCGCGCCTTGGACAGTGGATCGGAGGCGTACAGCTTCCAGTTCGGGTGGTCCTTCACCTGCTTGAGGTAGTCCTCGACCGGCATGGTGTGCACGCCCTTGCTGCCGGAGGACTGGCTGATCAGCAGCTTGTCGGTGGTGGGGTCGCGCACTACCATCACGATGTGGTCGATGCCGTTCCAGTGCTCGTGGCGGGTCCTGGCCGTATCCAGGCCGATGATCATGCCTTCCTTCAGCGCACCGGGCTTGAGGATCGCGTCGCGGTCCAGCAGCACGCCGGACTGGTCGAATGCCTTGCGCACGATGCCGCCGGAACCCAGGTTGCCCAGGTCGATGCGATCGGCCTTGCTGAAGACCGCATGCCCGGCCTTCTGGTTGATCTCGTCCATGGTGCGGTTCTGCAGCGTGCCGACCCAGCCGGAACAGTCGATGTAACCCTGCTCCACGTTCTTGCCGGTCTTGCCCGGTACGTACAGCGCGTGACCCGGAATGTTGATCGCGTACTTCACGTGGTCGTACTTCACGCCGGCCTCGTAGGCGGCCTGCAGTTCGATGCCCGGTTTCGGTGTGGCAGCCGCCGTTGCGGTTGCCGCCAGCGTGGCTGCACCCGCCGCCACGGCTGCGCTGGCCTGTGCAGGCGCGGCCGGGGCCTGGCTTTGGCCCGGCGCCACCGCCTGCGGTTCGATGTTCTTTTCCGGAATGCTGATCGCCGCGTACTTGTGGATGTAGTAGCTGGAGAACGTCCGCGCCAGGTCGCCATCGTTCATGCCGCGCATCTCGGCCAGGGTGTGGCCGGTCAGCGCCTTCGCGTCGGAACCGATCTGGTTCAGCACGTTGCGGCGCATGTTGATCTCTTCGCCGTGGCCGTTGCGGACCACGCCGAAGGTGCCGGTGGCAATCGCGGTCTGCACCGAGCCATAGCCGGCGCTGCCCTGCTGGTGGGCCAGGTACAGGTCCAGGCCGGTCGGCGTACGGCCTCCGGACAGGTACGGGTGGCCGGTGCGCTCGTTGCGGCGTGCCATCGAGTCCAGGTTGTCCTGGTACATCTTTGCGGCCGCTTCGGTGTTGCGGGTCGGGTCGAACTCGTGGCCGGTCAGGTGGTACTGGCGCGCGGAGCCGGGCACGAACTGGAACAGGCCCTTGGCGCCGGACGAGGTATTGTGGGCGCGCTCGTTGAAGGTGCCGCCGGTCTCGATGTGCGCGAAGCGCATGAAGTCATCGACCGGAAGGCCTTTCTGCCGGGCGACCTGCTCGACGATGTCCAGGACTTCCTTTCTGCTGTAGTCATGCTGTGCCATGACGTTTTCCTCGGGGTTGATGGAGCGGCGCATGCCGCGAATCGCCAACCGGACTCATCCGTGAGTCAAGAACATGTCGGTCAACAGGAAACCCGCGCGTGGGCGGGTGCTATCAGGGCGCGACGTACTGCTGGGTCGCGCTGTCGAAGGTGTAGTGCACGGCGTCGCCGGCACCCAGCGCACGGGGCTTGCCGGGGCCTTCGATGGTGGTGCCCTTGAAGGTCACGGTCAGTCGCGGCAGGCCGTTGCCGTCGGCAGCGAAGGCCAGTTCGCCATCGCTGTCGGTGCAGGGCATCACGTTGCCTTCGTCGCAGGCGGCGCTGTTGTCCTCGCCCGTACGCACCGAGCCGACATAGCGCCAGACCTTGCTGTCCACGTCGTCTTCGCTGCGCTTGGGGTTGAACAGCAGCAGTGCATAGCCGGTGCTGCTGATGCCGCGGTCGAAGCTGCTGGTCGGCACCGCCAGCAGCAGGCGACCGTCGGCGGTGCGATGTTCAAGCGGCTTGCGCCGGGTATCGACATCGTCGGCCTTGTCGTACGCGCCCAGCGCGCCGATGGTCCATTCCTGGCCACGGAACTTCCATGGCTTCTTGGCGTCGGCGCCGGCCAGCACGAAAGTGGCCTCGGCGAGGTTGGCGCGATCATCCGGGCCAGCCGGCGACTGCTCGCCCGGCTTGCCGTAGTGCTCGCGGGTATCCCAGGAGAAACCCGTGTAATACGTGGTGCCATCGAGGGTGAAGGTGTGGCCGAACCAGAAGGTCGCCACGCTGCCGTTCTGGACCTCGTAGGAGGTCGCGCCATCACCGTCCACCTGGTAGGTGAAATACATCACGGTCGGCGCGTCGGGCGGGGTGACGGCGGTGTCGGGAGAGGTGTTCTGCATCGGGGCAACATCCTGTCGGGGCGCATCGGCAGCCTGCACGGGGGCGCCAGGCTGGGAGGACGAGGGGGCCGGATCGGCGGCGCTGCAGGCCGCAGCGGAAAGAGAGACGAGCAGGCACGCCGCGAATGCGCGCAGGGGCCGCAACGGCAGGGTCCAACATGGCTCGGGGGGGTGATGCATGCGCCTCTCCATGGTCAGCGTTGCCGGGCCAGACGGCCGGCAGGAAACCGCACCCCATCCACCTGGGACGGGAGCGAGGACATGAGCCGGTCGATTCCTTCGACCTCGCATTGAAAACCCATGCCGGGTCATCTTGGCACAGAACGGCGGCCGGTCAAAGAGGGCGGTGACAGATGCCCTTACAGTGTGATCTGGTTCTCAGATCTTGCCGTCGCGCAGGTAGTCGAACAATTCGGCGTCGCCCTTCAGGCCCAGTTTGAGCATGGCGTCGCCTTTCTGCCGGCTGATGGTGCTGACGCTCTTGTGCAGCTGCAGCGAGATCTCCTTCACCGTCATGCCGGTGCCGAGCAGCCGCAGCACTTCCACCTCGCGTGGCGACAACGGCTTGCCGTCGCCCTCGCGCATGCGCCAGCTGCCCGCAGCCTCGACCCGCTCACGCAGGCTCCGGCTGATGTAGGGCTGGCCCCGATAGACCGCCTGGATGGCCTGCGGCAGTTCGTCCATCGACGAGCTCTTGTCGACCAGGCCGAGCACGCCGCTGTCGAGCACCATGCGCAGGATCGCCAGGTTGTTGGAGACGCTGAGCATCAGCACCGGCAGGTCGGGGAAGCGGCGGCGGATCATGCCGATCATGGCGAAGCCGTCGGCCTGTGGGCTGCCCGGCATGGAATAGTCGGTCACCAGCAGGTCGCAGGGTTGGCTGCCGAGCAGGGCCATCAGCGCCTGCGCGCTGTCAGCCTCGCCGACCACGCGGCCGACCCCGCTCGATTCGATGACGGCGCGGGTACCGATACGGACCACAGGGTGGTCGTCTGCGATGATGATGCGCAAGCTCATTGCTCTAGTATGGCCACCGGGCAAGCCGGGCCGCGACCATCGCGGCCCTGTCAGGATTCTAGGAGATCGACGCCGATGCGTAGCTGGGCTGTTCGCGGGCTGGTCCTGCTGCTGGCCGTGCTGGTGCTGCCCGTGGCGCTGGCACAGGCAGTGCCCGGGCTGTTGCCGCTCAGTCCCCTGCAGCGCGAGTACCTCGCCGCCCATCCAAGCATCGTCGTGGGCCAGTATGACAGCGGCTGGCCGCCGTTCGAGTCCCTCCGTGATGGCCAGCAGGTTGGCCTGGGGCCGGATTATCTGTCGCTTCTCGCCCGTCAGCTGGGTGTGAAGGTCGAGGCGAGGCGTTATTCCGACTGGACATCCGTGCTGGATGCGGCCTGTCGTGGCGAGATCGACGTGGTAATGAATGTCGGTCTCAGTGCCGACCGCACCCAGTGCATGGTCTATACCGCTGCCTATGGCGAGGCGCCGTTGGCGCTGGTGGGGAGGCCGGGCGATCTGCGTGCTTCGAACATGCCCGACCTGGACGGATTGCGGGTGGTCATCGAGCAGGATTTCCTGACCGGACCGCAGGTGCGGGCACGTTTCCCGCGTGCGGTGCAGCTTGTCGCAAACAGCTCGTTGGCTGCGCTGCAGATGGTCAGAGACGACAAAGCTGATGTCTACATAGGCAATGCCTACGTTGCCACCGAACTGATCGCACGCCTGCGCCTGCAGGGTGTCGTCCTGCTGCGTCCGAGCGACCTGCCTCCCGAACGGATGCACTTCGGCGTTCCCAACAGCAAGCAACCGCTGGCCGAAGCGCTGGACCTGGCGCTGGCCGCGACCAGCCAGGCCCAGCGCGATGCACTGGCACAACGCTGGCTGCCCCTGCCGCAGTGGTCGGCATCGGCGCAGCTGGCGCTCAGCCAGGCCGAGAAGCGGGTTCTGCAACAGCCGTTGAAGATCGGCTTCGCGCCAAACGCCGCCCCACTGTCGTTCGCCGACGAGTATGGCAGGCCCAGCGGCCTGGCCAGCGAGTACCTGGCGCGGCTGATGCAGGCCGGTGCCAACCTGCAGGCGCAGAACAGCCATGACTGGTACGAGGTGCGCGAGAAGGCGCGCCGCGGCGAGCTGCAGGCGGTGATGGGCATTCCGGTCGATTCGCACTATCTGGGCCCGGACTGGGTGTACAGCCAACCCTTCATCAGCGTGCCGAACGTGATCGTCAGCCGCCACGACAGCCCGGCGCTGCTGGGCCTGTCCGACCTCCAGGACAAGCGCGTACTGCTGTCGGATCCGGAGCGCGTACGCGGTTACGTGCTGCAGCAGGCGCCGCAGGCCAGGATCGTCGCCGCGCGCAGCGCCGAACAGGCCATGCAACGCCTGATCGATGGCGAGGCCGACGCCTACGTGGGCAATCTGGCCCTGGTCGACCACCTGCTGCGCACGCGTTTCCCGGGGCGCCTGCAGGTTGCCGCGCCCGCGGGCTTCAACGACCAGCTGGCACTGGCCGTGGAGCGCCGGCATGCGGCGCTCGCCACGACCTTCGATCGCTTGCTGCTGCAGATGACGCCACGCGAGCGCGAAGCGCTGCGCGGCGACTGGCTGGCGGTGGAGTACCACAACGGCATCGACTGGCGAAGCACGCTGCGCTGGGGTGTACCGCTGCTGCTGGTGCTGCTGACCGCGCTGCTGGTGCATGGCATCGGCTACTGGCGCCTGCGCCGCGAGGTGGCCGGGCGCCGCCAGCTGGAGCAGCGCCTGGCCGAAGTGACCGACAACCTGCCTGCCGTGGTCTACCAGGCCCGTCGCGAGGTTGATGGCACGCTCCGCTTCCCGTTCATTGCCGGTGACCTCCAGGCGCTGTTCGGGATCACCCGACAGCAGGCTGAGCAGGACGCCACGATGTTGCTGGAGCGCGTCGAAGAGGACGATCGCGCGCGCATCCTGCAGGCGGTCGAACAGGCCGCGCACCAGTTCGCACCGCTCATGCTGGAATTCCGCCTGCGGGGCAATGGAGCAGGCCCGCGTTGGGTGCGCACCCAGGCGCAACCCTATGCCGCCGAAGCCGGTGTGGTGACCTGGAGTGGCTACTGGGTGGATGCCAGCGAGGCTCGTGCACAAGCGGATGCCCTGACCGCAGCCAAGGCCGAGGCCGAGCAGGCGGCCGAGGCGAAATCCCGCTTCCTGGCCACCATGAGCCATGAGATCCGCACGCCGATGAGTGGCGTGCTGGGGATGCTGGAAGTGCTGGCGCACTCACCGCTGGATGCAGAACAGAAACGCATCCTTGGCGTGATCGAGGATTCGGCGCAGATGCTCCGGCAGATCCTTGACGACATCCTTGACTACTCGCGGCTGGAGGCCAACGCATTGCGGCTGGAGCCGGTACCGCAGCCGCTGCGGCCGTTGCTGGAAAGCGTGTGCCGGTTGTTGTCGGCGCAGGCCAGTGCACGTGGGCTGGACCTGCACGTGCAGATTGATCCGCAGCTGGCAGCCGCGCACGAAGTGGATGGCGTGCGCCTGCGCCAGATCGTGTTCAACCTGCTCAGCAACGCCATCAAGTTCACCGTGCGCGGCGAAGTGCGGCTGCAGCTGGAAGTGCTGGGGCCGACCGCCGAAGACGGCAGCCAGCCGCTGTGCCTGAGCGTCACCGATACCGGCATCGGCATCGCACCGGAACAGCTGCAGCACCTGTTTGCGCCGTTTACCCAGGCCGGTGCGTACATCCAGCGCGACCATGGTGGAACCGGCCTGGGCCTGAGCATCTGCCAGCGCTTGGTGCAGATGATGGACGGCGAGCTGGAACTGCACAGCACGCTGGGCGAGGGCACCCGCGCCGAGGTGCGGCTGTCGCTGGTGGAAGCCGGCAGCAGTGATGTTGAAGCGCTGGTCGCCGAGCAGGAACAGGCGGCGCTGCTGCCGCCGGCGCTGCGCCAGGCACGCGTGCTGGTGATCGAAGATCATCCGACCAACCAGGCGATGATGGCCTGGCGGCTGCAGCAGCTGGGTGTACCGCATGTGCTGGTCGGCGATGGCCAGCAGGGGCTGGATCGCCTGGCATCGGAGCACTTTGATCTGGTCATTACCGATTGCCGGATGCCGGTACTGGATGGTTTCGCCTTCACCCGCCTGCTGCGCGAACGCGAAGGCCGCAACGGCCAGCCGCGGCTGACCGTACTGGCGCTGACCGCCAGCGTGCTGGACGACGATGCACGTCGTTGCCGTGAAGCCGGGATGGATGAGGTGCTGGCCAAGCCATTGTCATTGGCGACACTGCGCGCGGCACTGCTGCGCTGGTTGCCGCAGGCGCAGGGGCAACGGTTCGAGGAGCCGCTGGCCGAGTCCGCTGCCGTCGATGACAGGACGCTGCCCGATCTGGACAGCCTGCAGCGGCGCTTCGGCTCACGCGCGGTCGCCGAGCAGTTGCGCGACAGCCTGCTGCAGGCCAGTGCAGGTGACCTGGCCGCTGTGCAGCGCGCGCTGGAGGCCGGCGACCGTGAGGCTGCCGCGCTGCACCTGCATCGCCAGGCCGGTGGCTTGGGCGCGGTGGGAGCGACGGTGCTGGCTGCGCAGGCCAATGCCCTGGTCGAGCGCCTGCAGGATGCGGCCGAGACCGATCCGGTGCCGTTGTTCACCGCGGTGGCGGCATTCGTGGCGCGGCTGCAACAGCAGTTGCAGCGCCTGGCTCACTGAGCCGACTGCTGCTGCAGGTAGGCGATCACCAGCGCACGGCGTTCGGCGCTGGGGAAGGCGTTGTACATGCGTGTGCCCGGTACAACATGGGTGGGTGACTGCAGGAACGCATCCAGGGTCTGCGCGGACCAGGTGATGTCGGCGCGGCGCATGCCGTCGGAATAGCCGTAGTCGGGCAGGCTGCCGGCGCGACGGCCGATCACGCCGTGCAGGTTCGGGCCGAAGCGGTGGATGCCGCCAGGCTGCACGGTGTGGCAGCCGGCACACAACTCGAACGCGCGTTGCATGGCCTGCTGCTGCGCCTGTTCCGGCGGGGCGGGCGCTGCAGGCGGGCGCTGGCAGGCCGTGGCGGCCAGGGCCACGGCAACAGCGATGAGCAGGAATGATGCACGCATGGGCGGGCAGGATAGCGGTGTGTGGCAAGCGACGGGCTGCGACGCTCGGTCGCAGCCTGTGGCGTTCACATGCCCGAGTAGTTCGGGCCGCCGCCGCCCTGCGGGGTCACCCACACGATGTTCTGGGTGGGGTCCTTGATGTCGCAGGTCTTGCAGTGCACGCAGTTCTGCGCGTTGATCTGCAGGCGCGCGCTGTCGGCTTCGCCGACGAACTCGTACACGCCGGCCGGGCAGTAGCGCGCTTCCGGGCCTGCGTACTCGGCCAGGTTCACCTTCACCGGAATGCTCGGGTCCTTCAGCGTCAGGTGGCTGGGCTGGTTCTCGTCGTGGTTGGTGCTGCTCAGGAACACCGAGCTGAGCCGGTCGAAAGTCAGCACGCCATCCGGCTTCGGGTAGGCGATGCGGGTGTGCTTGGCCGCCGGTTCCAGGCAGGCGTGGTCGGGCTGGGTGCGGTGCAGGGTCCACGGCGGGTTGCGCACGCCCAGCTTGGGAAGCAGCCACTGCTCCACGCCGGTCATCAGCGTGGCCACGGTCTGGCCCTTCTTGAACCACTGCTTGAAGTTCTTGGCCTGCTGCAGTTCGGTGAACAGCCAGCTGGCTTCGAACGCCGTCGGGTAGGCACTCAGTTCATCGTGCTGGCGGTCGGCGGCCAGTGCATCGAACGCGGCGTCGGCGCACAGCATGCCGGTCTTGATCGCGGCGTGGCTGCCCTTGATGCGGCTGGCGTTGAGGTAGCCGGCCTCGCAGCCGACCAGCGCGCCACCGGGGAACACGGTCTTCGGCAGCGACAGCAGGCCACCGGCGGTGATCGCACGCGCGCCGTAACCGATGCGGGTGCCACCCTCCAGGTGCTTGCGGATGGACGGATGGGTCTTGAAACGCTGGAACTCTTCAAACGGGCTCAGCCACGGGTTCCTGTAGTCCAGGCCGACCACGTAGCCGATGGCGACCTTGCCGCCGTCGGCGTGGTACAGGAACGCGCCGCCGTAGGTGTCGCTGTCCAGCGGCCAGCCGGCGGCATGCACCACCAGGCCCGGCTCATGCTTGGCCGGGTCGATCTGCCACAGTTCCTTGATGCCGATGCCGTAGGCCTGCGGGTCCTTGCCTTCGTCAAGTTTGTAGCGGGCGATCAGCTGGCGGCCCAGGTGGCCGCGTGCGCCTTCAGCGAAGATCGTGTACCTGGCGTGCAGCGCCATGCCGCGCTCGAAGGCCGGGCCGATGCTGCCGTCCTTCTCGATGCCCATGTCGCCGGTCGCCACGCCGATCACTTCACCGTTGTCGCCATACAGCACTTCGGCGGCGGCAAAGCCCGGGAAGATCGCCACTTCCAGCGCCTCGGCCTGCTGCGCCAGCCAGCGGGTCACTTCGCCCAGGCTGATGATGTAGTTGCCTTCGTTGTGGAAGCACTCCGGCAGCAGCGCGTTGGGCGTGCTGCGTGCGCCGGTTTCGCTGAGGAACAGGAATTCGTCGCGGGTGACCTTCTGCTTCAGCGGTGCGCCACGCTCGGCCCAGTCCGGGAACAGTTCGGTCAGCGCGCGCGGATCCATCACCGCGCCGGACAGCACGTGCGCGCCTGGTTCGGACCCCTTCTCCAGCACGCACACCGACAACTCGCGGCCGGCTTCGATCGCGCGCTGGCGCAGGCGGATCGCGGTGGCCAGGCCGGCGGGGCCGGCGCCGACGATCACCACGTCGAATTCCATTACTTCACGCGGGGGCAGGGCGTTGGCTTCAGCGCTCATCGATTGCATGACTCGTGGGTAGGGCCGGCATCGGGGCCACCGGCGGTGCCTGGGAATCGCGCGTGCGGCCACGGGCGAAACGGTTGTTTGAATGTGTCAGGGTACCGGGACGCGCGTGATCGAGCTAGATCGCCGATGTTCACGTCATGATTGCTGCGGTGCAGCGTGATGCTCGTGGCCGGGTAGGTGCCAACCTTGGTTGGCACATTGTTTCACCGCCCGGACCTGCATCCGTGTGGACCAAGGTCCACACCTACCAGACGCGATGCTTGCGGATGACCGACAATGGCCCGGTCCTGACTGCGCGTGAGTGCCATGGCTTTGCATCCGTACGATCTGTTCGATGTCCGTTCCCTGCTCAACGAGGAAGAGCGCGCGGTGCAGGAGAGCGTCGCCCGTTTCACCAACGAGCGCGTGCTGCCGATCATCGGCGATGCCTTCGACCAGGCCCGCTTCCCCGATGAACTGGTGCCGGAGATCGCGTCACTGGGCCTGCTCGGTGCGACCCTGCCGACCGAGTACGGCGGTGGTGGCCTCGGCGCGGTCAGCTACGGCCTGATCTGCCAGGAGCTGGAGCGCGGCGATTCGGGCCTGCGCAGCTTCGTCTCGGTGCAGAGCTCGCTGTGCATGTACCCGATCTACGCCTATGGCAGCGAGGAACAGCGCCAGCAGTGGCTGCCGGCGATGGCGCGCGGCGAACTGATCGGCTGCTTCGGCCTGACCGAGGCGCATGGGGGTTCCGATCCGGCCAGCATGAAGACCCGCGCGGTGCGCGACGGCAGCGACTGGCGCATCAGCGGCAGCAAGATGTGGATCACCAGCGGCCCGGTGGCCGACCTGGCCATCGTCTGGGCGCAGACCGAGGACGGCATCCAGGGTTTCGTGCTGGAAAAGGGCATGGCCGGCTTCACCACGCAGGAGATCAAGCACAAGATGAGCCTGCGCGCATCGCTGACCGGGGCGCTGTTCTTCGATGACGTGCGCGTGCCTGACAGCCACCGGCTGCCGAACGTGAAGGGCCTGAAGGGGCCGCTGGGCTGCCTGACCCAGGCCCGCTATGGCATCAGCTGGGGCCCGATCGGTGCGGCGATTGCCTGCCTGGATGAAGCACTGGGTTATGCCAAGGAGCGCGTGCTGTTCGGTCGCCCGCTGGCGGCCACGCAGAGCGCGCAGATCAAGCTGGCCGAGATGGCCCGCCGCATCACCACCGCGCAGCTGCTGGCCCTGCAGCTGGGCCGCCTGAAGGAAGCTGGCCAGCTGCAGCCGCAGCAGGTCAGCCTGGCCAAGTGGAACAACTGCCGCATGGCGATCGACATCGCCCGCGAATGCCGTGACCTGCTGGGTGGCGCCGGCATCACCACCGAACACGTGGCGATCCGGCACGCGCTGAACCTCGAATCGGTGATCACCTATGAAGGCACCGAGACCGTGCACCAGCTGGTGATCGGCCGCGAACTGACCGGCATCAACGCGTTCTGAGTGCACCGGTAGTGCCGGCCGCTGGCCGGCATTGAGTTGGTAGTGCCGGCCGCTGGCCGGCATTGCCCAGTAGCGTATTCGCAGGCGAGCGATCGGTGTACCGAACCGCGCACCGTACCGAGATGGGTTCAAGGACAGCCTGTACCGCGCGGCTGTTGGGTCCGCCTTGAAGCGAGCCGAGCACCGCAGGTCCGGCGGGGGCGAAGAGGCGCGGGTGTCTGAGCGCAGCGAGTTCCGCGCCGTCCCCCGGCGGGCCGAGGAGCGCAGGGCACCGGTGCGCAGCACCGGCTCGCGGATGGCGGCGCGTTTCTTTTGGTTACTTTTCTTTCCGCGCGGAAAGAAAAGTAACGCCCATGAACGCATGCGCCCGCCACAGCAACGACCAGGCAGAAGAGAGACGCGTGGCGTTACGCCCCGCCGGCAAACCCGTGCTGCCGCCACGCTTCGTACATCACCACGGCAACGGTGTTGGAAAGATTGAGGCTGCGGTTGTCCGGCCGCATCGGCAGGCGCAGGCGGCGGCCATCGGGCAAGGCATCGAGCACGTCCTGCGGCAGGCCGCGGCTTTCCGGGCCGAACAGGAAGGCATCACCGTCTTCGAACGCCACGCTGTCATAGCGGACGCTGGCACGCGTACTGAGGGCGAACAACCGCTTCGGTGCGATCCGCGCCAGCGCGGTGTCCAGGTCGGGGTGCACCTGCAGGCGCGAATACTCGTGGTAGTCCAGGCCGGCGCGCTTGAGCTGCTTGTCTTCCAGTGCGAAGCCGAGCGGCTCGACCAGGTGCAGCTGCGCGCCGGTGTTGGCGCAGAGCCGGATCACATTGCCCGTGTTGGGCGGGATTTCCGGTTGGAACAGGATCACGTGGAACTGGGGCGCGGCATTCATCGGCGCAGTGTACCTGCGACGACCGCCGCCTTTACGGCGCACGCCCTGCGCGAGGCAGGGCGGCACCGCTTACGGGCGCAGCAGGACCTGGGCGGTTTCGGTGGCCAGGGCCTGCAGGTCGGCGGCGCTCGGACGCACCTGCAGGGCCGGCAGGTTGACGATCACCTGGTTGGCGACGCTGGTGGCGGCGGCAGCCAGGGTCGCGGCGTAGCGCTGGGCTTCCAGTTCGGCGGCCAGGGCGACGCGCTGTTCCAGGCTCGGGCGCACTTCCACCGAGGCCAGGGTGGTGATCGGCATCGCGGCGGCGACCGGGGCGGCGACGTAGCCGCTGCGCTCGGCCAGCTGGTCGGCACTTGGGCGCACTTCCACGGTGGCCAGGGTCGGGATGCCGCTGGCCTGTTCCCAGGCCTGCTGGGCCAGCTGGTCGGCGGCCGGGCGAACCTGCACGGTGGACAGAGTCTTGATGGATTCGGAGGCCTGCACCGACGAAACAACCGCGGTGCCGGCGATCAGGGCGATGGCGATGGCAATGGTCTTGGCGTTCATGACGGGGCCTGTTTAGTGTTGGTGATCAGTGGTGTGGTAGTAAGGTAGTACACCAATTCTGGGCTTGCAAGGAAAATTTTCGATTTCCTGCGTTTGTTCAGTCTTCAGTCAGCTTTTGTCTGAAGCCCTTCCTGGTGCAGGAAGTACCAAGCAATCCCCGTGCCAACTTTTAATTATTGATTTGCAAGGGTTTTATGGTCATCGAAAAGTGTCCGGCGGGCGGACACCTGTCCATTCGATGTGCTGCGGACACTGTCCGGACGTTGCTGGCGGGTGCTTGTGACGGCTCGGACAGGGCAGATCGGCGCTGCGGATGGCGCACAGGGGCAAACACCCCCAGTGACTGGCGACCGATTCCTGCCGTTGCGCGCGCACGCTAGGATCGGGGTTCACCTATGTGACCAAGGATCCGGATATGTCTCTCGCCCTTCGCCCGCGCACTGCGCTGCTGGCCGTTGCCCTCAGCACCGCCCTGGGCACGCTTGTGCCTTCCCATGCGTTGGCGGCAAAGCCGGCCGCACCGGCCAAGGTCGATATCCCGTATGAGCAGTTCACCCTGCCCAACGGCCTGCGCGTGATCGTGCACACCGATCGCAAGGCGCCGATCGTCGCGGTCAACGTCTGGTATCACGTCGGCAGCAAGGACGAACCGGCCGGCCGCACCGGCTTCGCGCACCTGTTCGAACACCTGATGTTCCAGGGCAGCGAAAACCACGACGGCGAATTCTTCGAGCCGTTCAAGCAGGTCGGCGCCACCAACCAGAACGGCACCACCAATACCGATCGCACCAACTACTTCGAGAACGTGCCCACCACTGCGCTGGACATGGCGCTGTGGATGGAATCGGACCGCATGGGCCATCTGGTCGGTGCGATCGACCAGGCGGCGCTGGACGAGCAGCGTGGCGTGGTGCAGAACGAGAAGCGCCAGGGCGAGAACCAGCCCTACGGCCAGGCCTGGGACCAGCTCAACAAGGCGCTGTATCCAGTTGGCCACCCGTACCACCACGGCGTGATCGGTTCGATGAACGATCTGAACGCGGCGTCGCTGGATGACGTGAAGACCTGGTTCCGCACCTGGTACGGCCCGAACAACGCCGTGCTGGTGCTGGCTGGCGACATCGACCTGGCCACCGCCAAGGAAAAGGTTGGCAAGTACTTCGGCAGCATCCCGGCCGGCCCGACCATGGCGCAGCCGGCGGTGAACGTGGCCAAGCGCAGCACCGATACGCGCGAGACGATGACCGACAAGGTGCCGCAGGCGCGTATCTACCGCGCCTGGAACGTGCCGCAGGTCGGTACCACCGAGGTCGATCAGCTGCAGCTGTTCGCGCAGGTACTGGGCGGCGCCAAGTCCTCGCGGCTGAGCCAGCGCCTGCAGCACCAGGACAAGCTGGTGGACAGCATCGCGGCAGGCCTGTCGACGTCGCAGCTGGGTTCGAACTTCGTGATCATGGCGACGGTCAAGCAGGGCCAGGACCCTGCCAAGGTCGAGAAGATCATCGACGAGGAACTGGACCGGCTGATCAAGCAGGGCCCGACCGCGGCCGAGCTGGAACGCGCCAAGACCGGTGCCCGCGCCGGTTTCATCCGCGGCATCGAACGCATCGGCGGCTTCGGCGGCAAGGCCGACGCACTGGCCGAGTGCGCGGTGTTCACCGGCGACCCGGGCTGCTTCCGCACCTCGCTGGCCAACATCGAGAAGGCCAGTGCTGCTGATCTGAGCCGTCTGGGCGCGCAGTGGCTGGACAAGGGCAGCCACACCCTGGTGATTGCACCGGGTGAGCGCGTGGCGCTGAAGGAAGACCCGAGCCAGGCGCCGAAGCCGTTCAACGTGCCGGCGGTGGACCCCAAGTACAGCACGCTGCCCGAGCAGGTGGACCGCAAGGCCGGCGTACCGCAGACCCGCGAGTTCCCGCAGCTGAAGTTCCCGGCGCTGCAGCGCGCCACGCTGAAGAACGGCACCCAGGTGATCCTGGCCGAGCGCCACGAGATTCCGGTGGTGCAGTTCAGCTACCAGTTCCCGGGTGGCTTCAGCGCCGACCAGGGCCGCAAGCCGGGCACCGCCAACTTCACCATGAGCCTGATGACCGAAGGCGCCGGCAAGCTCGGCTCGCTGGCCTTCGCCGATGCCGCAGACGCACTGGGCGCCAGCTTGGATGCCTCGGCCGGCCTGGACTCCATGAGCGTGGACCTGTCGGCGCTGAAGGAAAACCTGGCACCGTCGCTGGCGCTGTATCGGGACCTGCTGCGCGAACCGCGCTTCGAGCAGGGCGAGATCGACCGGGTCAAGGCGAGCTGGATTGCCGGCATCCAGCAGGAGAAGGTCAACCCGGGTGCGGTGGCGATGCGCGTGCTGCCGCCGCTGCTGTACGGCAAGGGCCACCCGTATGCCATTCCGTTCACCGGCAGCGGTGACGAAGCAGCGATCAACGGCCTGACCCGCGAAGACCTGGTCGACTTCCACCACGACTGGCTGCGGCCGCAGAACGGCACCCTGATCGTGGTCGGTGACACCACCCTGGCCGAGATCGTGCCGCTGCTGGACAAGCAGCTGGGCGACTGGAAGGCTGCGGGCGACGCCCCGCAGGTGAAGGCCGCCACCGATGTGGCATTGCCGAAGGGCCCGCGCGTGTTCCTGATCGACCAGCCGGGTGCGGTGCAGGCCAACCTGTTCGCAGGGCAGGTGGTGGCGCCGTCCAGCGCCACCAGCTCGACCCGCTTCGATATTGCCAACGGCGTGATCGGCGGCGACTTCACCTCGCGCCTGAACATGAACCTGCGTGAGGACAAGCACTGGTCATACGGTGCGCGCAGCAGCGCGATCAACTCGGTGGGCCAGCGCCCGTGGATGGCCAGCGCGCCGGTGCAGATCGACAAGACCGGCCCGGCGATGGCGGAAATGCGCAAGGAAATCGCCGCGTTCGCCGATGGCAGCAAGCCGGCCACCGCCGCCGAGGTCAACCGCATCCGCAACATCCAGACCCTCAGCCTGCCCGGTGCCTACGAGACCGCCAGCGCGGTCGCCTCGACCATCGGTTCGATCGTGCAGTTCAAGCGTCCGGACGACTACGTGCTGCGTCGCAAGGCCGAGATCGAGGCGATGACCCCGGCGCAGGTGCAGCAGGCCGCCGCCGAGATCAAGCCGCAGGCGCTGACCTGGGTGGTGGTGGGTGATCTCAAGCAGACCGAAGCGGCCGTGCGTGCGCTGAACCTGGGCGAGGTGACGGTGATCGACGCCGAAGGCAACCCGGTCAAGAAATAAGGGATGCGCCTGCCCGCCCCCGCGGGCAGGCCTCCCCAGGTAGTGCCGGCCGCTGGCCGGCAACCTTGCCGTGGTAGTGCCGGCCGCTGGCCGGCAACGCCGTGACCCGAAGGCGGGGTCACAACCCCCTGCGGGGGATCCGTCCCCCCACCGGCTACCCCCGATTCAGGCGGTTCAGGCAGAATCCCTCCATACCCTTCCAGGATCTGCCCATGCGCGTTCTGCTGCTTTCCTCCCTGCTGCTCACCGTCACCGCCTGTACCTGGGTGCCGATCGAACCGGCCGGCAAGGCGACCCGCGTGCTGCCGGCAGGCCCGGTTCCCGCAGGCTGCATCGCCAAGGGCGAGGTGGTGGTGACCGTGAAGAGCAAGGTCGGCTTCTACAACCGCAACCCGCTGCGCGTGCAGGAAGAGCTGGAAACCCTGGCCCGCAACGAGGCCCCGAGCGCCGGCGCCAATGCCGTGCAGGCCGCCGCGGCCCCGGCCGATGGCAGCCAGCGCTTCGCCGCATTCCAGTGCCCGCCGCGCTGAACGCTTCACCATACGGCCAAGGCTGAATTCGTAAAGATGCGGTGAAGGCCCCGGGGGTTATAGAATAGCGCCCCCTTTTGCCTGAGCCTTGGCGCTAACCTCGATGCTCTTCAAGAATGTCTCGATCGCCGGCCTGGCACACGTCGACGCGCCGCATACGCTGACCACCAAGGAAATCAACGAACGCCTGCAGCCGACGTTGGATCGCCTGGGTATCCGCACCGACGTGCTCGGCGACATCGCCGGCATCCACGCGCGCCGCCTGTGGGACAACGGCGTGCTGGCGTCCGACGCTGCCACCATGGCAGGCCGCAAGGCACTGGAAGACGCAGGCATCAATGCGACGCAGGTTGGCCTGCTGGTCAACACCTCGGTCAGTCGCGACTACCTGGAGCCGTCCACGGCTTCCATCGTCTCGGGCAACCTCGGCGTCAGCGACGAGTGCATGACCTTCGACGTCGCCAATGCCTGCCTGGCCTTCATCAACGGCATGGATATCGCCGCGCGCATGATCGAGCGCGGCGACATCGACTACGCGCTGGTGGTGGACGGCGAGACCGCCAACCTGGTGTACGAGAAGACCCTGGAGCGCATGACCGCCCCGGACGTCACCGCTGACGATTTCCGCAACGAGCTGGCCGCCCTGACCACCGGTTCGGGTGCCGCGGCGATGGTGATGGCGCGCTCGGAGCTGGTGCCGGACGCGCCGCGCTACAAGGGCGGCGTGACGCGCTCGGCCACCGAGTGGAACCAGCTGTGCCTGGGCAACCTGGACCGCATGGTCACCGACACCCGACTGCTGCTGATCGAAGGCATCAAGCTGGCCCAGAAGACCTTCAGCGCCGCCAAGATCGCCCTGGGCTGGGCCGTGGAAGAGCTGGACCAGTTCGTGATCCACCAGGTCAGCCAGCCGCACACCGCCGCGTTCATCAAGAACTTCGGCATCGACCCGAAGAAGGTCATGACCATCTTCGGCGAGCACGGCAACATCGGCCCGGCCTCGGTGCCGATCGTGCTGAGCAAGCTCAAGCAGCTGGGCAAGCTGAAGAAGGGCGATCGCATCGCGCTTCTGGGTATCGGCTCGGGCCTGAACTGCTCGATGGCTGAAGTGGTCTGGTAAAAGAGTCACCGCTGACCTGCTGCACGACGGGCAGCGATGATTTTTCCAAGTGTTCAAGGGCCGGTTTACCGGCCCTTTCTACAGGTGCGATCCGATGTCCCAGCTTCCCGGTTACCCCGCCCACCCGCAGCGCTTCGAGGTACGCCCCGGCCTGTCGATGAACTATCTCGACGAAGGCCCGCGCGACGGCGAAGTGGTGGTGATGGTGCACGGCAACCCGTCGTGGAGCTATTACTGGCGCAGGCTGGTCGCCGGCCTGTCGGACACGTACCGCTGCATCGTGCCGGACCACATCGGCATGGGCCTGTCGGACAAGCCCGATGACAGCCGCTACGAGTACACGCTGCAGTCGCGCGTTGACGACCTCGATGCGCTGCTCAAGCATCTGGGCATCACCGGCCCGGTGACCCTGGCGGTGCACGACTGGGGCGGCATGATCGGTTTCGGCTGGGCGCTGTCGCACCACGACCAGGTCAAGCGCCTGGTGGTGCTCAATACCGCTGCATTCCCGATGCCGGCGGCGAAGAAGATGCCGTGGCAGATCGCGCTGGGCCGCCACTGGAAGATCGGCGAGTGGATCATCCGCACCTTCAACGCGTTCTCCTCCGGTGCCTCGTGGCTGGGCGTGGAGCGGAAGATGCCGGCCGACGTGCGCCGCGCCTACGTGTCGCCGTACAACAGCTGGGCCAACCGCATCAGCACCATCCGCTTCATGCAGGACATCCCGCTGTCGCCGGCCGACAAGGCGTGGTCGCTGCTGGAGCGTGCCGGCAAGGCGCTGCCGTCGTTCGCCGACCGGCCGGCCTTCCTCGGCTGGGGCCTGCGCGACTTCGTGTTCGACCACCACTTCCTGAAGGGCTTCCAGGCCGCGCTGCCGCGGGCCCAGGTACATGCGTTCGAGGATGCCGGGCATTACGTGCTGGAAGACAAGCACGAGGTGCTGGTGCCGGAGATCCGCGCCTTTCTGGACAAGAACCCGATCTGATCGGTGTGCCGACCAACGGTCGGCATCCACCCCTTCCTCTTCCGGTGGGTGCCGACCGTTGGTCGGCACACCCGAAGGGTTGATGAGGTTGCCGGCCAGCGGCCGGCACTACCATTACGCGGCGACCGGCGCCTGCGGCGGCGAGGAAGGGCTGTTGCCGTTGTCGTCCGGATGGTCGTCGTCGTTGTCGGCGTCATCGCGCCAGCGCCAGTCGGCCGGCGTCAACGGATCCAGGCCATAGGCGATGCGCGCCTTGTCGCACTGCGGGCTGGCCTTGCCATACTCCCACGATGCATCCACCTCGCGGCACACGCTGGGCCGGTTGGGATGGATGGTGCAGCGTGAATACACGCCGATCTGCGCATCCAGCGCCACGCAGCGCACCGGCTTGGAATGGGTGCCGCGCATGCACAGGCGGTGCGGGTCCAGCACCTCGGTGAGCTGGTGCGGCACGCCGCCGGGGGTGACCTCGTCTGATTCCATCCAGTGGAAGGCCACGCGGTACTGGGTGCAGCAGGCGCCGCAGGTCATGCAGGGATGTTGCATGGGCAAGCCGCCTCGGGCGGCAGTCGGAATCAGGAACGAGGGTGCGGATTTTCCACGAAGTGGGCCGCCGCGCAAGAAATTCCGTAAGCGGCGACAATGAACGGATGAACCGACCCTGCAATATTGCCGCCCGCTTGCCTGAACTGGCGCGTGAACGGCCTGATCAGATCGCCATCCGCTGCCCTGGCCGCCGTGGCGCCGGCAACGGCATGGCCGCCTACGACGTGACCCTGGATTACCGCCAGCTGGACGCCCGCAGCGACGCCATGGCGGCCGGCCTGGCCGGCTACGGGATCGGCCGTGGAGTGCGCACGGTGGTGATGGTGCGGCCGTCGCCGGAGTTCTTCCTGCTGATGTTTGCCCTGTTCAAGCTGGGCGCGGTGCCGGTGCTGGTCGACCCGGGCATCGATAGGCGCGCGCTGAAGCAGTGCCTGGACGAGGCGCAGCCGGAGGCCTTCATCGGCATTCCGCTGGCGCACGTGGCGCGGCTGGTGCTGCGCTGGGCCCCCTCGGCGGCGCGCCTGGTGACCGTGGGCCGCCGCCTCGGCTGGGGCGGGACCACGCTGGCCGCGCTGGAGCGCGCCGGCGCCAAGGGTGGGCCGATGCTGGCCGCCACCGACGGCGAGGACATGGCCGCGATCCTGTTCACCAGCGGCTCCACCGGCGTGCCCAAGGGCGTGGTCTACCGCCACCGCCACTTCGTCGGCCAGATCCAGCTGCTGGGCAGCGCCTTCGGCATGGAAGCGGGCGGGGTGGACCTGCCGACCTTCCCGCCGTTCGCCCTGTTCGATCCTGCGCTGGGCCTGACCTCGGTCATCCCGGACATGGACCCGACCCGGCCGGCACAGGCCGACCCGGCCCGCCTGCATGACGCCATCCAGCGCTTCGGCGTGACCCAGCTGTTCGGCTCGCCGGCGCTGATGCGGGTGCTGGCGAAGCATGGCCGGCCGCTGCCGACGGTGACCCGGGTGACCTCGGCGGGTGCGCCGGTGCCGCCGGACGTGGTCGCCACCATCCGCAGCCTGCTGCCGGCCGACGCGCAGTTCTGGACGCCGTATGGCGCCACCGAGTGCCTGCCGGTGGCGGTGGTCGAAGGCCGCGAGCTGGAACGCACGCGCGCCGCCACCGAGGCCGGCGCCGGCACCTGCGTGGGCAGCGTGGTGGCGCCGAACGAAGTGCGCATCATCGCCATCGATGACGCGCCGCTGGCCGACTGGTCGCAGGCGCGCGTGCTGGCGGTTGGCGAAGTGGGAGAAATCACGGTGGCTGGCCCGACCGCCACCGACAGCTACTTCAACCGCCCGCAGGCCACGGCTGCAGCGAAGATCCGCGAGAGGCTGGCCGATGGCAGCACCCGCGTGGTGCATCGCATGGGCGACGTCGGTTACTTCGATGCGCAGGGTCGCCTGTGGTTCTGCGGGCGCAAGACGCAGCGCGTGGAAACCGCGCGCGGGCCGCTGTACACCGAACAGGTCGAGCCGGTGTTCAACACCGTCGCAGGCGTGGCGCGCACCGCGCTGGTCGGTGTCGGCGCCGCCGGTGCGCAGGTGCCGGTGCTGTGCGTGGAACTGCTGCGCGGCCAGTCCGACAGCCCGGCGCTGCAGGAAGCGCTGCGTGCGCATGCCGCAGCGCGCACGCCTGAGGCCGGCCTGCAGCACTTCCTGGTGCATCCGGCGTTCCCCGTCGATATCCGTCACAACGCCAAGATCGGCCGCGAGAAGCTCGCCGTCTGGGCCAGCGCCGAACTGGAGAAGCGCGCATGAAGATCCTGGTCACCGGTGGTGGCGGGTTCCTTGGCCAGGCGCTGTGCCGCGGGCTGGTCGAACGTGGCCACCAGGTACTGGCGTTCAACCGCAGCCATTACCCGGAGCTGCAGGTGATGGGCGTGGGCCAGATCCGTGGCGACCTGGCCGACCCGCAGGCGGTCCTGCATGCGGTGGCCGGCGTCGATGCGGTATTCCACAACGGTGCCAAGGCCGGTGCGTGGGGCAGCTATGACAGCTACCACCAGGCCAATGTGGTCGGCACCGACAACGTCATCGCCGCCTGCCGTGCGCACGGTATCGGCCGGCTGGTCTACACCTCCACGCCCAGCGTGACGCACCGGGCCACCCACCCGGTGGAAGGCCTCGGCGCCGACGAAGTGCCGTACGGCGAAGATTTCCAGGCGCCCTATGCGGCCACCAAGGCGATTGCCGAACAGCGCGTGCTGGCGGCCAATGACGCGTCGCTGGCGACGGTGGCGCTGCGTCCGCGCCTGATCTGGGGCCCTGGCGACCAGCAGCTGGTACCGCGCCTGGCCGAACGTGCACGACAGGGCCGCCTGCGCCTGGTGGGCGATGGCAGCAACAAGGTCGATACCACCTACATCGACAACGCCGCGCTTGCCCACTTCCTCGCCTTCGAGGCACTGGCGCCCGGTGCCGCATGTGCAGGCAAGGCCTACTTCATTTCCAACGGCGAACCGCTGCCGATGCGCGAGCTGGTCAACAAGCTGCTGCAGGCGGTGGGTGCACCGACCGTGGACAAGGCGATCAGCTTCAAGATCGCGTACCGTATCGGCGCCATCTGCGAGCGGCTGTGGCCGCTGCTGCGCCTGCGCGGCGAACCGCCGTTGACCCGGTTCCTGGCCGAACAGCTGTGCACGCCGCACTGGTACAGCATGGAGCCGGCCCGCCGTGACTTCGGCTATGTGCCGCAGGTCAGCATCGAAGAAGGGCTGCGCAGGCTGAAGGCTTCATCTGCTGCATAGATCGCCATCACTGGTTGCACACCGCAGGATCGGGAGGATGGACCCACGCCATCCAAGGCTCGACCACCCGCGAGGAGCGCCATGCTGCATTACGCCATCATTTTCTTTGTCATCGCCATCATCGCCGCCGTTCTGGGTTTCTCCGGTATCGCCGGCGCCGCAACGAACATCGCCTGGATCCTGTTCGTGGTGTTCCTGATCCTTGCGGTGATCTCGATGTTCCGCAAGCGAGGCTAGCCGGTAGTGCCGGCCGCTGGCCGGCATCGCTTTCCGCAGAGTCGAGCCATGCTCGACTCTGCGGGCGATCACCACGTTACACAGCGCTCTGCAGCCCGCGATCGGCCTCATGGCGTTCCAGCGCCAGTTCGATCAGGCGCGTGATCAGCGTGGTGTAGTCAACACCGCTGGCGCCCCACAGCTTCGGGTACATGCTGATGAGGGTGAAGCCCGGCAGCGTGTTGACCTCGTTGATGACGATCTCGCCGTCTGCGGTGAGGAACACATCCACGCGCGCCATGCCCGCACACTCCAGCGCCTGGTAGGCCTGCCGCGCGATCTGCTGGATGCGCGCCTGGGTGGCGGCGTCGATGTCGGCCGGCACCACCACGTCAGCGCCATTGGCATTGATGTACTTGGTGTCGTAGGCGTAGAACTCGTCGTGCACCACCACCTCGCCGCATACGCTGGCCTGCGGGTGCTCGTTGCCCAGCACCGCGCATTCGATCTCGCGGCCGACCACCGCCGATTCCACCAGCACCTTGTGGTCGTAGCGCAGCGCCAATGCCAGTGCCTCGGCAAAGCCCGCCGCATCCTTGACCTTGCTCACACCCACCGACGAACCCTGGTTGGCCGGCTTCACGAACAGCGGCAGGCCGAGCTGGGCGATCACCGCATCGGCATCGACCTCCGCGGCCTGATGGCGACGGATGCACAGCCACGGCGCCACCTGCAGCCCCGCGTCGCGCAGCAGGCGCTTGGTCACGTCCTTGTCCATCGCCACCGCCGAGCCCAGTACCGGCGAACCGACGAAGGGCAGGTTCGCCATGCGCAGCAGGCCCTGCAGCGCACCGTCCTCGCCCAGTGGCCCGTGCACGATCGGAAGCACCACATCGATCTGGCCCAGCGCACTGGCCGTATCGGACGGCTGCAGCTGCGCCTGCTCGGCGCCCGGGCGCACCGCCAGCGACTGGCCCGAGCGATGCAGCGCGATGCGCGATGGATCATCGGCATTGATCAGGAAGGTATCCGGCTGGCTCAGATGCCACTGGCCCTGCTTGTCGATGCCGACCAGCACCGGCTCGAAGCGCTCGCGATCAAGCGCATCGAGGATGTTCTTCGCCGACTGCAGCGAAACTTCGTGCTCGGAAGACTTGCCCCCGAAAATGATGCCAACCCGGGTCCGTGCCATGGGGAATGCGATGTCCTGTGCGTTGCGTGGCCCCATAGCATGAACCTTCATCGGCCCTCCGCGTGAGGCACAGATGAACCAGAAATCCATCCACGCATGGCGTGGATCTACCGTCCTCATGGCCCATCAACAGGGGTCGGAGCCCGTTGCGCTACAACGGGATCCGACCCCACGGACGACAGGAAACTGTCGAAGGCGGGGTGGGTCCGGTTGTGGGGGCGTGAGCCGCATGGATGCGGCGACCGAGCTTACATGGACGTACTTGCAGCGTCCCCCGCAACCGGACCCACCCCGCCATCCCACGGATAGCCAGCTTTTGATGTTGATCTTGCCGGCCAGCGGCCGGCACTACCACGGGTGCCGGGCGGCAGCCCGGCAGCCCGGCAGCCCGGCCCAAGCTCCCCACCCACGCAGGTAGAATGCACACATGGCTCTCTCCCTGCTCAAGTCCCTCAAGCCGGTCGCTGGCCGCGCCCTGCAGATCGCCCTGAACCGCGCGCTGGCGCTGGATCCGGATACCCGCCATGCATTGGCCAGCCTCGACGGCCGGCATATCGACCTGACCCTGGAAGCGCCGTCGCTGGCGATGCGCATCAGCGTCGACGGCGACCAGCTGCGGGTCGGCCCGGTGGATGCACAGGAAGCCGACCTGGCCGTGCGCAGCAGCCTGGCCGGCGTGCTGGCGCAGCTGCCGCTGCTGGCCAACGCGCGGCGCGGCGACAACAACGGCAAGGGCCGTGTGCGCGTGGCCGGCGATGCCGAGCTGGCGCGCCGCCTGCAGCAGCTGGCCAAGGGCTTCGATCCGGACTGGCAGCAGCCTTTCGTCAGCGTATTCGGCGAAGTACTGGGCGTGCAGGTCGCCAACACCCTGCGCAGCGCCCTGCAGCACGCGCGCCAGGGGGCGATCGATCTGGCCCACAGCGCCGCTGAGTTCATCACCGAGGAGTCGCGCGATGTGGTGCCGCGCGCCGAGCTGGATGCCTTCCACGACGACGTGGATGTGCTGCGCGATGACGTGGAGCGCCTTGGTGCACGCGTGCAGCGCCTGCGGGGTGCCGCATGAAGGCCGTGCTGCGGGCCAGCCGCATTGGCCGGGTGATCCTGCGTTACCGCCTCGACGACCTGCTGCAGGGCACGCCGGCCGAGCGCTGGCTGCGCCTGGCCAAGCCGTTCGTGCCGCGCGCCTCGGCCAGCATCGCCTCGCAGTCGCGCGGTGCGCGCCTGCGCCTGGCGCTGCAGGACCTCGGCCCGATCTTCGTCAAGTTCGGCCAGATCCTGTCCACCCGCCGCGACCTGGTGCCGCCGGACGTGGCCAACGAGCTGACCCTGCTGCAGGACCGGGTCAAGCCGTTCGATGGCGAGACCGCGCGCCGCATCGTCGAGGACGCGCTCGGCCTGCCGGTCAGCGAGGCCTTCGCCAGCTTCGACACCGAACCGCTGGCCTCGGCCTCGATCGCGCAGGTGCATGCGGCCACGCTGGCCGATGGCCGCCAGGTGGTGGTCAAGGTACTTCGCCCGGGCATCGAGAAGCAGATCGACGCCGACATCGCCCTGCTCAATTCGCTGGCCGCCCTGGTCGAGCGCACCCATCCGCGCGCCGACAAGATCCGGCCGCGCGAAGTGGTGGCCGAGGTCGAGAACACCCTGGCCGCCGAGCTGGACCTGCAGCGCGAAGGCGCCAATGCCAGCGTGCTGCGCCGCTTCTGGGAAAACAGCGACGACCTGTACGTGCCGGAAGTGATCTGGAGCCATACCGCCGAGCGCGCGCTGACCCTGGAGCGCGTTTGGGGCATTCCGTCCGATGACATCGCTGCACTGGACAAGGCCGGCATCGACCGCAAGGCGCTGGCCGCCAAGGGCGTGCGGGTGTTCTATACCCAGGTGTTCCGCGACAACTTCTTCCACGCCGATGCGCACGCCGGCAACATCTGGGTCGACACCGATCCGGCGCGCCGTGCCAATCCGCGCTTCATCGCGCTGGACTTCGGCATCATGGGCCAGCTCTCGCAGGAAGATCAGTACTACCTGGCCGAGAACTTCATGGCCATCTTCAACCGCGATTACCGCCGCATCGCCGAACTGCACGTGCAGGCACGCTGGATGCCCGACCACGTACGCATCGACGATCTGGAAGCGGCCGTGCGTTCAGTGTGCGAGCCGTACTTCACCCGTCCGCTGTCGCAGATCTCGCTGGCCGAAGTGCTGATGAAGCTGTTCCGGGTGGCGCAGCGCTACCAGCTGACGCTGCAGCCGCAGCTGATCCTGCTGCAGAAGACCCTGCTGAACATCGAGGGCGTCGGCCGCCAGCTGGACCCGCAGATCGACATCTGGGCGGTGGCCAAGCCGGTGCTGGCGAAGATCCTGCGCGAGCGCTACAGCCCGCGCCGGGTGGTGCGCGAGCTGGGCAAGCGCCTGCCGGAAATCATGACCCATGCGCCGGACATGCCGCGGCTGGTGCACGCCTGGCTGACCCAGCAGGTGGAAGGCCGCCACGAACTGGCGATGCGTTCGCGCGATCTGGTCGCGCTCGATGCCAGCCTGCAGCGCCTGCAGAAGCGCGCCGTGGGCGCGATCACCGGTGTGGGCCTGCTCGCCATCGCTGCACTGATGTATGTGCTGCAGCCGCCGGGCTGGTACTGGGGCGACGTGCCGGCGTGGAGCTGGCTGTCCGGTGCGGTCGGCGTGGTGGCGCTGGCGCGCGCGTGGTGGCGCTGACCCCGGCAGATTGAAGATCGGCGGCACGGTACGCCGCCGATCAATTACAGGCTCACCAGTGGTAGCCCAGGCCCAGGTGCGATTGCACACTCTGGAAGCTGTCCAGGCGCGTCCTGTGCCAGGTCTTGCCGATACCCACGTCCAGCACCAGATGCTCACCCAATGGCTGGCTGCGGCGCAGGAAGGCACGCCGTGCATCGTGCTCGCGCAGCAGCAGCGGATCGGACTCGGCGGTATAGCCGGACGTGCCGCTGCCCAGCCACAGCTGGGTCGAGCCACGGCCTTGCCCATCCTTCAGCCGCAGCGACAGTGTGGTGCCATGCCCATCCGGTCCATTGGACTGGCGGTGCCGCTCGTGGCGCAGTGAGGCAGTCACGCGCGGAAAGTAATGCGAGGCACCCACCGACCAGCCGCTCACATGGGCGCCGGCATGGTACTGGGCGTATTTGCCGCCCACGCTCAGTACGGTCTGCGGTGTCACTTTCCACTGGATGTCCTGGTTGACCTGGCGGTTGACGAACACCGGATCATCGTTGGATGCCGTGACAGCGGTGCGGGTGGACAGGCGCGGGCTCCAGCGATGGTGCAGCGAGCCCTGCATGCGGTTGCCGCTGAATCGCCTGCTGCCGTAGTCACGCTCGCCATGGGCCAACCCCAGGTGCCAGCGGCTGCCGCCACTGCGGCCGGCCACGTCCACGGTCTGTACGTCGCGCTTGCCGAAGCCATCGCTGTAGTCGGCATGGTCCAGCTGCACCGTGACACGGTCGACGCCGGCGTGGGCGCTGCAGACAGCCAGCAGCAGGGCGCATGGCAGTGCGCCACGGATGATCAATCGCATGGGGTTACTCCAGGGGTTGGGAATGCAATGACTGCAGCAGCCGGTAGCGGCCGGGCGGCAGGTTTCGTTCCACGGTGATGCGCGGCCCGAACTGGCTTCCCGGCGCGACGATGCGGCCGGGCAGGATGATCACGGCGACGCCCAGCGCGGCACCTTCGCCGATCCAGGCGCCGAGCTTGTCGCGCTGGCTGTCGATGACGGTGTCGCCGATGTGGACGGTGACCATTGCCCCATCCAGGCGATGGTTGCTGGTACGCACCAGGGCGCCGAGATAGACCCGGTCATCGATGCGGCTGTCGGCGATGAAGCACTGCGGGCCGATGCTGACCTGGTTGCCCAACCGTGCGTTCTTCAGTTCGCTGGCAAAGCAGATACGCGTGCCGTCACCGATGCACAGCGGGCCGCGCAGCAGTGCGTTGTTGCCGATCAGGCAGTCGCGGCCGATCGACACCGGACCCTGGACATGGGCGCCGTCGCAGATGCGACTGCCGGCACCGATCCGTACGGCGCCCTGCAGGGTGGCCCGTGGCGAGACCCTTGCGTCGGGATCAGTGTGGGGCGCAAGTGTCGACAGTGCCTCGGCCATCGCGGCGAGGTCATTCCACCACATGCGGGTACCTCGTCGGCTTGTCGCGCACGGGTTCGCGGCCGGTGAACAGCCCCGCCAGGCCATGAAACAGCCAGATCGCATAGGCGAGCAGTACATACAGCATCGAGAAGGCCGCCGCCGGCACCAGCCACGCACGTCGGTGGTGGATGGCACTGATCACTGCCAGCAGCATGACGATGCCGGTCCAGAACAGCGGCATCACCGACAGGGCAAGGCCACCCGGTCCGTGCAGCCGGGCCGCGCCGAACCATACCTGCAGCGACAGCATGATGCCGGCCAGGGCGAGCAGCATCATCGGCAGGATGCTGAAAATGCCGAAGCGTGTCAGCAGCAGGTGGCGATGCAGGCGCATGCATACCGCATAGCCGACGATCCAGCGTCGCCAGCGCCGCCATTCTTCCACCAGCGTGTTGCATTCCTGCGGGTAGACCACGCAGCGGATGCTCTGGCGAACCCGATAGCCCTGCGCAACCAGCGACCAGGACATGTCGAGGTCTTCCACGCGGGTGCGATCGGAAAATCCGACCTTGCGCAGCACCGAAGTACGGAACAGGCCACACGAGCCGGAAACGATGAACGGTGCGCCGCCCAGCCATTGCTGGAAGCTGCGCTTGATCACGATCATCGGCAGTTTCAGGCTGGCGCGCACATGGGGGAGGAAGCCGGCGCCCTGCAGGCTGGACGAGGGGACCCCGCCAACCGCATCGGCGCCGCGCTCGATCTCGGCCAGCAGATAACCCAGGCCATGGCTGCGCGGATCGATATGGGTATCTGCATCGGTCAGGAACACCTGCTCGGCGGTTGCGTGCTGCAGCCCGTGCATCAGCGCACCGCCCTTGCCGGTGTTGGCCTGGTGCACGGCCACCAGGCGCCCGGGCCAGCGCGCCTGCAGCGCATCAAGCACCTGAGCCGTGTTGTCGGTGGAACCATCGTTGACACAGATCACCCGCGCCACGTACGGGTTTTCCAGCAGGCTGGCCAGCGAGCGCTCCAGGCATGGGGCTTCGTTGTAGGCCGGCACGATCGCGTCGATGCTGTACAGGCGGGTGCTGGGCCGGCGCGAGGCCTGCACGCAGATTCGTACCAGGATGAAAGCGCACATGGCCAGGAACAACAGCGTCTTCATCAAAGCACCAGACGGTAGGGCAGGAAGCCCTCGCTGGGACCGATGCCGATCTGCTGGCCACGGAACTGCGCATGGCAGCGGAGGTGGCTTTCCTGCATGTAGTGGCGATCGCCCTGGCTGGCATGCTCGCGCAGCGCGTGGATCTTCAGCTCCAGCTGCGCGCTGATGTCCTCGAACACCTGCGGCGCGAACTGCGGCAGGGTGCTGGGGCTCTCATAACAGAGGATCTGCGGAATGTGGCGGCAGGCGATGATCGACGCTTCGTGAACGGTGCGATGGTCCTGGTGATGATCCTCACCACACATCGTGTAGATGCGGCCTGGTTCGATCAGCGTGCAGACCTGTTCGATCGACGCAATGATGTCGTTGCGGCAGGCGGGGAATCGCGTGTCCGGGAAATCCTGCTGGATCACCTCGGCCACCCCGAGCCGGCGCAGGGCGCGATGCGATTCATCGCTGCGATCGATGCCGGCGTGGCAGCCCCGGCCGCCGCGGCTGAGTACCAGTGCATGGATGCGTGAGCCGGCGCGAGCGAGCTTTGCCAGGCTGCCACCGCAACCGAGTTCGATGTCATCTGGATGGGCACCGATTGCCAGAATGTTCAATGTCATGGCCGTGTCCTAGCGGAAGCCGGGTGCGCGGCGGCCAGGCATGCTGTCCCCGCGCGAAGGAGGCGGAAACTATCTCAGCGTGAAAATGCAGCAGCTCTAGGATTCATACGAAATTCCGGGATTCGGGTAAGAATGGACGCTGCGTCATGGCGAGCTCAGCGGAAAATGGCCCTGGAACTGTCGGAACTGAAGAACGAACTGGCCCACTTCGGTGCCGAAAACGACGCCCGTGAAGTCGAACGCGGCCGCCGCATGCTCAACATCACGCCAGATACGGGCGAATTCCTCGCGGTGCTGGTGCGCTTCGGCACTGCGCGCCGCGTACTGGAGATCGGCACCTCCAACGGCTATTCGACGCTGTGGCTGGCCGAGGCCGCCGCCGCCATCGACGGCCACGTGACCACGCTGGAATACGCCGAGGACAAGGCGGCGATGGCGCGTGACACCTTCGCGCGCAGTGGCCTGGCCGATCGCATCACGCTGGTCCACGGCGATGCCGGGCCGTGGCTGGCAGAGGCCGCCGATGCCAGCATTGACCTGCTGTTCCTCGATTCGGACCGCGGGCAATACGCCGGCTGGTGGCCGCAGCTGCGCCGCGTGCTGCGTCCGGGTGGCCTGCTGGTGGTGGACAACGCCACCTCGCATGCGGGAGAGATGGAACCGCTGCGGACGCTGCTGGACGCTGATCCGGACTTCAGCACCAGCCTGGTGCCGGTGGGCAACGGCGAGCTGCTGGCCGTACGCAACGCCTGACCGCCGTGCTGCCCGCGCCTGATCCGGTAGTGCCGGCCGCGCCTGATCTGGTAGTGCCGGCCGCTGGCCGGCAAGCCCAGCAGCCAGACGATCCGCAGGCAGCCGGCCAGCGGCCGGCTCTACCGCATTCAGTGCCCAGCCTCGATAATCCCGCCGTGAGCACCGAACCTGACACCCTCGCCGCGGTCGAGACTGAAACCGCGCCCCTGCAGCTGCTGCACCTGGATGAGCGCCTGGCCGTGGTCAACAAGCCTGCCGGGCTGATGGTCCACGACAGCAAGCTGGCCCGTGGCGAAGACGACTTCCTGGCCGACCGCCTGCGCGAGCAGCTGGGCCGCCCGATCTTCCTCGTGCATCGCCTGGACCGGGCCACCAGTGGCTGCCTGCTGCTGGCCTTTGACCGCGAGACCGCCAGTGCGCTGGGCAAGGCGCTGATGGGTGGCGAGGTGCTGAAGGACTACCTGACCGTCTGCCGGGGCTGGCCGGCCGAACTCGCCTGGCAGGTCGATCATGATCTGGACGGCGGCCCGGGCAAACCGGTGAAAAAGCCGGCGGTCACCGACTTCCAGCGCCTGGCCACCGGAGAGTTGTCGGTGCCGGTCGGTGAATTCACCAGCTCGCGTTATGCGTTGCTGCGCTGCCAGCCACAGACCGGGCGCTTCCGGCAGATCCGCCGGCACCTCAAGCACCTGTCGCATCACATGATCGGCGACACCAGCCATGGTGATGGCCGCCACAACCGCATCTTCCGCATGCAGGGCGTGCACCGCATGCTGCTGCACGCCGAGCGCCTGCGGTTCCCGCATCCTGAGGGCGGCAACGTGGATGTCAGTGCGCCGCTGGATCGTGAGTTCCAGAAGGCGCTGGACCTGTTCGGCTGGCAGGTGGACCTATAGACGGTCGTGCCGGCCGCTGGCCGGCATCTGCCTGATCCCAACCGTACGAGGTTGCCGGCCAGCGGCCGGCACGACCTCACTTCTTTTCCGGCTCGTTGACGATCGCTTCCAGGTCCTTCTGCAGGTCCGCGAACAGCGGCTGCATGCGCGCCTGGATCGCCACCATCACGTTCTGCATCAGGGCCGGGGTCTTGTCCAGCAGGCTCTGGCCGGCCGCGCTCTCGTAGAACTCGGCCATCGCCAGCACGTCTTCCTTGCTGAAAGTCTTCTTGTACAGGTCCACGTACATCGGCCGCAGCTGCTGCCAGGACAGTGCCTGGCGCAGGGTCTGGCTGGTCCGTGCCTGGATCCGCTTCAGCTGCTCCTGCTGCTGGGCATTGAGCTGGCGCTGTGCGGCCACCTGCTGGAACTGCTGCTGCTGCATCGCCTCGATCTGCGGCAGCATGGTGTCGATCATGCTCTGCGCACGTGACGCGGACAGCAGACGGTTGATGTCGCCATCGGTCGGCGGCGCGGCCAGGGCGGGGACACTGGCCACGGCCAGCGCCAGCAGCAGGGCGGCGCGGCGCAGCAGGGAGGGCAGGGCGGGTGCGGAGCGGGTCATGCGAAGCTTCCTGCGGTACATGGGACGGCCAGCATACCCGCAGCCAAGGCGAAGGCGGCGTGTTCGGTACCTGATCGGCGGCATACGGCGCGCGATGCGCACTCCGACACGTGGCTGCCGCTACAATGCGCGGATGGGCAGTGGACCGGTCACCATCAACGCGCAGCTTGAAATCCCCGACGGCGAGATCGTCGAGCGGTTCGTGCGTGCCAGCGGTGCCGGTGGCCAGAACGTCAACAAGGTCTCCACTGCGGTGGAACTGCGTTTCGACGTGGCCAACTCGCCCTCGTTGCCCGAACCGTTGCGCACGCGCCTGCTGGCGCGGCGTGACCGGCGCATGACCGGCGAAGGCGTGCTGGTCATCGACGCGCAACGTTTCCGTACCCAGGATCGCAATCGCGAGGATGCGCGCGAGCGGCTGGCGGCCTTCATCCAGGCCGGGCTGAGCGTGCCCAAACCGCGCAAGGCCACCAAGCCGACCCTCGGGTCGAAACTGCGTCGTCTGGACGCCAAACGCGGGCGCGCGCAGATCAAGCGCGGGCGCTCATCACGTGACTGGGAGTGATTGCTTGAACAACCCGACTCCGCTGCTGCCGGCCGTGCCGCCGCAGATGCCACAGGTCAAACCCAATGCCTTCCTGCGCTGGCTGGCGCGCTGCACCCTGCGCATGGGCGGCTGGAAGGTGACCGGCACCCTGCCTGACATCCCGCGCCTGGTGTTCATCATCGCGCCGCATTCGTCCAACTGGGACGGCCTGTGGGGCATGGCGGCCAAGATCGCGCTGGGCATGAAGGTGAAGGTGCTGGGCAAGGCCTCGCTGTTCTGGTGGCCGCTGGGGCCGCTGCTGCACAAGCTGGGCGTGATCCCGCTGGACCGCAGCTCGCCGCAGGGCACGGTGGGCCAGGCGGTGGACCTGCTGCGCAACAACGAGAAGATGTGGTTCGCCATCACCCCCGAGGGCACCCGCAAGGCGGTGAAGGAGTGGAAGGCCGGCTTCCTGAAGATCGCCCGGATGGCCGACGTGCCGATCCTGGCCGCCTATTTCCATTACCCGGAAAAGACCATCGGCATCGGCCCGCTGTTCCAGCCGACCGGCGACGATGCTGCCGACATGGCCGCCATCCGCGAGTTCTACCGGCCGTGGATCGGCAAGACCCGCGGCACGGTCTGAGCCGGCCGCAGGCCGTCGCATAGACGCCACGTCCGGCACATGCCGGGCGAGCGCGACAGGAGTAGGGTGGAGGGCTGGTATTCCATACCGTCTGCCCAAGGAGCGTTTTACATGTCGCGTACCGTAGTCCTGGCCGCCGCCATCAGCCTGGCGCTGGCGGCCTGTTCCGGCAAGGAGTCCACCCCCGTGTCCGATGCCCAGAAAGCCCCGGCCCAGCAGCCGGCCGAAGCCTCCACCAATCCGCTGCTGAGCGCCAGCACGCTGCCGTTCCAGGCGCCGCAGTTCGACAAGATCAAGGACAGCGACTACCTGCCGGCCTTCGAAGAAGGCATGCGCCAGCACCTGGCCGACGTTCGCAAGATCGCCGACAGCAGCGAGCCGGCCACCTTCGACAACACCATCGTGGCGATGGAGCGCAGCGGCGAGACCCTGACCCGCGTGTCGCGCATCTTCTTCGGCCTGGTCCAGGCCGATACCAACGATGCGCGCCAGAAGATCCAGGAAGAAGTGGCGCCGAAGCTGGCTGCGCACCAGGACGAGATCAACCTCGACCCGAAGCTGTTCGCGCGCGTGAAGTCGATCTATGACCAGCGCGACACGCTTGAACTGGATCCGGTGCAGAAGCGCCTGGTCGAGCACTACTACGATGGCCTGGTGCGCGCCGGCGCACAGCTGTCCGACGCCGACAAGGCATCGCTGCGCAAGCTCAACGTGGAAGAAACCACCCTTTCCACCCAGTTCCACACCCGCCTGGTGGCCGCTACCGCCGCTGCGGCCGTTGTCGTTGACGACAAGGCCAAGCTGGCCGGCCTGGACGAGGATGCGATCAACAACGCCGCCAACGCAGCGAAGGAGCGCAAGCTGGATGGCAAGTTCCTGCTGCCGCTGCAGAACACCACCCAGCAGCCGGTGCTCGGCTCGCTGAGTGACCGCGACCAGCGTGCCGCCGTGCTGAAGGCTTCGGAAACCCGCGCCGAGCGTGGCGATGCCAACGACACCCGGCAGACCGTGCAGCGCCTGGCCCAGCTGCGTGCGCAGAAGGCCAAGCTGCTTGGCTTCGACACCTTCGCCGACTACCAGCTGGGCGACCAGATGGCCAAGACCCCGGCTGCCGCGCTGAAGCTGCTGACCGACACCGTGCCGGCCGCTACCGCCAAGGCGCGCGCCGAAGCCGGCGAGATCCAGAAGGTGATCGACGCGCAGAAGGGCGGCTTCCAGGTCGCCGCCTCGGACTGGGATTTCTACGCCGAGCAGGTGCGCAAGGCCAAGTACGATCTGGACGAGTCGCAGATCAAGCCGTACTTCGAACTGGACAACGTGCTGCAGAACGGCGTCTTCTACGCCGCCACCCAGCTGTACGGCATCACCTTCAAGCCGCGTACCGACATTCCGACCTACAACCCGGACATGAAGGTGTACGAAGTGTTCGACAAGGACGGCACCTCGCTGGCCCTGTTCTACACCGACTACTTCAAGCGTGACAGCAAGTCTGGCGGCGCCTGGATGGACGTGTTCGTCGAGCAGGACGGCCTGACCGGCGCCAAGCCGGTGGTCTACAACGTCTGCAACTTCACCAAGCCGGCCGCCGGCCAGCCTGCGCTGATCAGCTTCGACGACGTCACCACCATGTTCCATGAGTTCGGCCATGCACTGCATGGCATGTTCTCGAACGTGAAGTATCCGTCGATTGCCGGCACCGCCACCTCGCGCGACTTCGTCGAGTTCCCGTCGCAGTTCAACGAGCACTGGGCGCTGGACCCGAAGGTGTTCGCCAACTACGCCAAGCACTACAAGACCGGCGAGGCGATGCCGCAGGAGCTGGTCGACAAGATCCTCAAGGCACGCAGCTTCAACCAGGGCTATGCGACCACCGAGTACCTGTCGGCCGCACTGCTGGACCTGGCCTGGCACACGCAGAAGGCCGACGCGCCGCTGCAGGACGTCGGCGCCTTTGAAGCCAGCGCGCTGAAGAAGTTCAAGGTCGACCTGCCGCAGGTGCCGCCGCGCTACCGCACCACCTACTTCGACCACATCTGGGGTGGCGGTTACTCGGCCGGCTACTACGCCTACTTCTGGGCCGAAGTGCTGGACCATGACGCCTACCAGTGGTTCACCGAACACGGTGGCCTGACCGCCGCCAATGGCCAGGAATTCCGCGACAAGATCCTCTCGCGCGGCAACAGCGTGGAGCTGTCGACCCTGTACCGCGATTTCCGCGGCAAGGACCCGTCGGTGGAACCGCTGCTGAAGTTCCGCGGGCTGAAATAAGCGCGACCTGGAGTACGAAAGAAATAACGGCGGGGGAAACCCCGCCGTTTTTCGTTGAATCGATACCATCGACAGATTCCGCAGTTTGCCGCTCATCCACGCATGGCGTGGATCCATGTATCGACCAAGGTCGACACCTACCAAAAGCAGGCCATGCTGTTCCGACAGTTCGCGGAGATCTGTCGAAGGCGGGGTGGGTCCGGTTGCGGGGGTGTCCGCGGCATGGATGCCGCGGCCAAGCTTACAGGGACGTACTTGCAGCGTCTCCGCAACCGGACCCACCCCGCCATCCCCCAGGAAACCGGCTTTGGCTGTTGCTGTTGCTGTTGAGGTTGCCGGCCAGCGGCCGGCACTACCGGGTGCCGGGCACAGCCCGGCCATCACGTCCCCACGTGTACCCGGTTGGCTTGTTCGGCCAGCCCCAGGTGATCCAGCGCGATGTCCAGCGCCAGCACATAGCTCTGCGCACCGTACCCGGCGGCGATGCCCAGGCGCTGGCCGACACCGGCCGGCAGGCACGGCTCGGCCACCGCGCCGTCGTCATGTACTTCCACGTAGGCGTTGTGCAGGTAGGGCAGCAGGCGCTGAAGACGCAGGCTGTTTGCACACGCACCCGGGTCCAGCAGCGTCACCTCGCCGCGGCTGTGGTCGGCCACGCGCAGGGCGTCCAGCAGTTCCTGTTCCGAGCCGCAGGCGCGTATCGCCACGCTGGTGCCGGCGTCGATCGCCCGGTGCACCAACGACTTCAGTACCGGTGCCGGCAGCGGCATGGCGGTACGGATCAGCGCACCGGCGGCTTCCGGGCCACGGATGATGAAGATCGACATGGCTCAGCCCTCCTGCGCCAGGCGGCGGCCGACGATGGCCAGCGACAACGGATAACCGGCCTGCTGGCTGCGCTGGTCGATGACCACCGCCGCGGGGCCATGCTGCAGTCGCAGGCGCGCCTCCAGGCCGGGCTCGCTGGGTGCCTGCAACTCGATGTACTGCGCCGGCAGCCGTTCCAGCGCCGCCTGCAGCGCACCGCCCTCGGCCTGCCATTGCGCCTCGTCGGCCACGCCGACATCCAGCAGCACCCAGTCGGCCGAACGCGCCTGCGGCTGGCACAGGCACTGGCGCACTTCGGACAGGCTGGCGCAGTCGCTGCACAGCACGCGATGGCCGTTCAGCTGCGCCGGCAATTGCGGGCGCGGCGCGGACGAAGATGCGTGGCGGATCACCAGGAGGGTCATACAACACCTTGCGGAATGCGCCCTGCGGCGCGGTGGGCACACGATGCGCGCGCTGGCCGTAAAGGTGCGATGCCGGCGGCAGGTCCCGCGCGTAAAACCTGCGTAACCCGGCACTACCGGGAACCTCTCCCCCCGTGTGTGGTCTGATGCAGCTACCACCCACCCGGAGCCTGCCATGGACGCCGTTGCCCGCCCTCCCTTTTCCGATCGCGCGCTGGCCTGGCTGAAGAAGGAGGCGCTGCCGTTGCTGGTGATGCTTGGCCTGCTCGCCGCCGCCCGCGATACCCTCGCCAACCACTACGTGGTGCCCAGCGGTTCGATGCAGCCGACCCTGCAGCCCGGCGACCGGGTGGTGGTGGACATGCGCGCCTACGGCCTGCGCCTGCCATTCACCAGCAGGGAACTGATGTCCACCGGCACGCCGCAGCGCGGCGAAGTGGCGGTATTCGATTCGCCGGCCGATGGCACCCGGCTGATCAAGCGCGTGGCGGCGGTGGCCGGTGACCATGTGCAGATGCGCGAGGGCCACCTGAGCATCAATGGCCAGCCACTGCAGATCGCCGACCTGCAGGATGTGGAAGCCTTCGGTGAACGCCGTGCCAGCCTCGATCTGGACATGGGGGGCGGCCCGGACATCGCCGACCTGGTGGTGCCGGACGGCAAGGTGCTGGTGCTGGGTGACCACCGTGGCAACAGCTTCGATGGCCGCTTCTTCGGCTTCGTAGATGCCGACAAGGTCTACGGCCGTGCGGTGGCGGTGTACTACCGCCGCGGCGACGGTTTCGAGTGGCAGCGCCTGTAAGCTGAATTGATACTTCTTGAGTATCAATCCTGACTTATCAGGTTATGGATCGACTGGATGGACGGGCCTAGTCTGAGGCCCGTTCCCTCCCACGCCCGGCCGTCCCCACCGGCCTTTCGATTCCATGACTGGCGAAACTGCGGCGGCCGTTGAAGGCCGTCCCTCCACTCTCGATACCGGCACCGACACCCGCATCCAGCAGGGCACCCCGGCCTTTCGCCGCACCGCGCTGGCGCTGTTCCTGGCCGGCTTCTCCACCTTCGGCCTGCTGTACACCGTGCAGCCGTTGCTGCCCGAGTTCAGCCGTCACTTCGGCGTGTCCGCCGCCGGCAGCGCGATGTCGCTGTCGTTGACCACTGGCACGCTGGCGGTGGCGATGCTGCTGGCCGGCCTGCTGTCCGACGCGGTCGGCCGTCGCCCGTTGATGATCGTTGCGCTGTTGGCGTCGGCCATGCTGTCGCTGTGCACCGCGCTGGTGGACGACTGGACCACGCTGCTGGTGCTGCGGACCCTGCTTGGCCTGGCGCTGAGCGGCGTGCCGGCGGTAGCGATGACCTACCTGGTCGAGGAAATGGACAGCCGCGCGCTGGGCCTGGCGATGGGCCTGTACATCGGCGGCAACGCCATCGGTGGCATGAGCGGGCGCCTGCTGGCCGGCATCATCGCCGACCATTGGGGCTGGCGCTGGGGCATCGGCGTGGTCTCGATCATCGCCGTGGCCAGCACCGTGCTGCTGTGGCTGCAGCTGCCACCGTCGCGGCACTTCCATGCCCGTCGCGGCGGCCTGCGCCAATTGCCGTCGCGCTGGCGCACGCTGTTCGCCGACCCGGGCCTGCCGTGGCTGTTCGCCACCTCGTTCGTACTGATGGGCGTGTTCGTCACCCTCTACAACTACCTGGGCTATCACCTGCTGGCGCCGCCCTACCATCTCAGCCAGACCGTGGTCGGGCTGATCTTCAGCGTCTATCTGGTGGGTACCTTCAGTTCGGCGTGGATGGGCCAGCAGGCCACGCGCTACGGACGCGGCCGCATCCTGTCGATCTCGTTCGCGCTGATCGGCGCCGGCATCGCGCTGCTGGCGATGCCGTGGCTGAGCACGATGGCGCTGGGTATCGCACTGGTGACCTTCGGCTTCTTCGGTGGTCATTCCGTGGCCAGCAGCTGGGTTGGAAGCCGCGCCGGTGCGATGCGTGCGGAAGCCTCGGCGCTGTACCTGTTCGCCTACTACCTGGGGTCCAGCGTGCTGGGCGGTGTGGGTGGCCTGGCCTATGCAGCCTGGGACTGGCTTGGCGTGTGTGTGTTCGCCGCCGCGCTGACCCTGATCGGCGGTGGCATCGTCTGGACGCTGCAGCAGCGCACGCCGCAGCCGGTCACGGCGTGACCCGACGCACGGCAGTGCCGGCCGCTGGCCGGCAACCATGGTGTGGCGGGTTTGCCGAGGTAGAGTCGACTGTTAGTTGTGATCTCTCTGTACGTTGTTCATCCGGGACATCTTTGGAAAATGGTGGTTACCACACCTCTCCAGACCCCAAAGAGCCCGGATGAACCACCATAAAAATGCCCGTTTGACCGTCCATAGTCGA